>PBTO01000001.1 GCA_002726595.1 Gammaproteobacteria bacterium
GGGTAGCTCTGCGTATATCGCGAACTGTCTTCTCGGCACTTCCTTTCTTTCTCATCATCGTTTCCTCTGGGGATTAACGATGAGCCAAAAGAGTCTCTTATGCAATCAGGTGATTATGTCCAACTGGGACTGACGAGGTACAAAAAATTGCTGGATACTGGGAATCATTATAAGCACATCGTTACTAGCTCTTTATGTAGCTACAGAGATATTTCGTCGCAGCCTGGTGATAGTGGAGGCGCTGGAGGGAGATTATCCCATTAGCAGGGACGTGCTGGAGAATTGGGTGAGTGACAAGCGGCATCTGATGGCAGGGCTTGGATTTGCCACAGTGAATACCAGTATTGCCCATTCCCTGGGCGTGCCAGCAGTGTTCCAAACTGATCCGCTCGCGCTCACCGTGATTCATGTTGGATTCTTTCTGGCCGGCTTTTCCGCTGGCATCGGTTTGTTAGCAATCATTGCGGTGATTGCGCTCTATCTCAAACTTGCTCCAAATTTACATTATTCACTTGATGCCAATAATCCGGATGGTAACGGAGGTATAAAAAAACTCGGGGACTCTCTTTGGTTTTTTGCCATGTTGATCGGCGCGGTAGCTGTCCTTGTTTCAATTTATATGTTTGGCGTGCGGTGGGTCTATATCTATAAGCCCCACATGCAGCTTATATTTATACTATGGGTAGCTCTTCCCTACCTCGCTGCAATTTCGGTCGTGTTAATTCCGGGCTTGGTCGTGCGTCGCCAGGTGATGTCATTCAAGAACTATAGATCGGAACAGTTAAACAAAGAAAAGGCGGAAGCTTATTCAGCATTCAAGCAGTTTTCTGAAAAAACAGACGACGAGATAATCGACGAAAAAAAAGAATTGAGTAAAAAACTAAACAGTATTCAGGATGAATTGAAGAAGCTGAAGAAGATGCGAAACTCTCACTTAGATGGAAATTAGACTACCTTTTTCACATCGCCAATAATGGCTTTCAAATTGGATGGGTCGTAGTTTATCGGTATCTTTGTGGAAAAACTGTTGAATCGTTCGGAATAATAAAAATTTTCCTGCCTTTGCAGTTTGAATGCTGTGGTATGCACTTTTACCGGAACTGACCTAGTTGGTTTTTCATTCTTAACAACCTGCAGTGCCCGTGCGTCTTTGGTAATTCCATCCCCGTGATAATGTACAATAAAATCATCTTCTAATAGATCAAAACTTGTATATTTCCTGATCGTATTGTTGAATGTTATATCAGGAGACTGAATAGTAGCGCGCAGCCTTCTCACCAGGTAATCAAGCGTAATATTACCCAGGAGGCAGTCATGATAACCGCCACCTATATCTGCGTGAACTCCAGCGAACCAAACCTCCTCCACTCGCTTACTGAAGTTTGTCAGCGTCGGCACAAAGGCTTTCCTGCTTTCGTCGATAGCGACAAGATGCACGCCTTGTTTCACGTTTGGAGCCAGCGATAAATCCCTGAACAGGTTGATTTTCTGAAAATTGAGAGGCCCTATATTAAATGGTATTCCAAATGCGCCTACTGTATCGAAAATGCCCAGGAAGGATACATCTACCTTCTCGGTATTTTCTTCCCTGGCGCTATATTTGCTGAATTGCCACTCCTTGCTACCTGAGCTCTTATTTTTCATTTCGCGATAATGCAAGGTAATTTCTTCCGGTAAACCATGCTTGTGAAGCTTGGAAGCAAGTAGACGGGCGCTGGCTGCACCACGGCTGAATCCAAAAATACAAATGCGGTCACCGGGGTTATAGTACTTGCAGATTGAAGCATAGGCGTGGTCGCGAATATTCTTTTCTCCTGCCCCAAAAGCACCCTGGTAGTAGCCGGCAGCTTTTACATTGTCTTCATCATTTCCGATCCCTCGGAAATAGAGGCCCAGGTTCTTACTGGTGGATCGCACATGAGGGATTTGATCGGCTTGCAGCCTGCCAGAAAGTGACGAGAAGAGTTTATAGATATTGGTTACAGCGCCATCGTTGTGCCGGCCATTCTCATCATTCCAGGTACCATCCATAAAGATCAGCAGATTACGGGGATTGGCATCACCTTTTAGATTTACCGCATGGGTTTCTTTGCGTTGAGCCATTTGTATTCTCCAGCGCCGAAGTCTTGTAAAGCTTATCCTGGTTATTTCAACAATCTATTGTGTGCTTTCAAAACCTGGACAGGCACAAAACAAATTTCTATCACCATGTACATTGTCGATTCGATTAACGCTGGGCCAATACTTGTTTTTGCTCAGCCCCGATACCGGGAAGGCGGCCTGCGTTTTGCTGTAGGGCCGGTTCCAGGATTCATCGAGAATGTCCGTGAGTGTATGCGGTGCATTCTTTAATGGATTATTCTCCGCATCAATTTCGCCAGCTTCAACCTGGTCAATTTCACTTCGAATCTGAATCATCGCGGTGATGAATCGGTCAAGCTCCTGTTTCGATTCGCTTTCGGTGGGCTCTATCATCAGGGTCCCGGCAACAGGAAAAGACATGGTAGGGGCATGGAAACCGTAATCCATCAATCGCTTGGCAACATCCTCCTCGCTTATACCGGAGGAAACTTTGAGAGGACGTAAATCGATTATACATTCATGGGCGACCAGGCCATTTTTGCCTTTGTAAAGAACCGGGTAGTAGGGTGCGAGTTTAAACGCGGTATAGTTGGCATTTAAAATAGCAACCTGTGTTGCCTTAAGCAATCCTTCTCCTCCCATCATGCTGATATACATCCAGGAGATTGGAAGTATGCCAGCGCTTCCCCAGGGTGCGGCAGATACAGCTCCATTCGACTTTTTCGGTCCCGGCAATTCGATCATGGAGTGACCAGCTAGAAAGGGAGCCAGGTGTTTCTTGACACCGATCGGCCCCATACCGGGCCCTCCTCCACCGTGGGGGATACAAAAAGTCTTATGCAGATTGACATGGGACACATCGGCACCGATATCGGCAGGTTTTGCCACACCGACCTGGGCGTTTAGATTAGCGCCATCCATGTAAACCTGGCCACCATGGGCATGAATTATTTTACAAATTTTCCTGACCGACTCCTCGTATACGCCGTGAGTCGAAGGATAGGTAATCATCAAAGCAGCCAACTTATCGCTGTATTTGTCGGCTTTGCTACTGAGGTCATCAACAGCAATATTGCCTTCGTCATCACAAGCGATAACGACTACGTCCATTCCTATCATTTGCGCACTGGCTGGATTGGTGCCGTGGGCAGAACTTGGAATCAGGCAAATATTTCGATCGCCCTCGCCCTTGTTTTTCAGGTACTTCTTTATGGCCAACAGGCCGGCATACTCGCCCTGTGCACCGGAATTCGGCTGCATGCTAATGGCATCGAATCCGGTTATTTCAGCCAGCATCTGCTCCAGTTCGGAAATCATTTCCTGATAGCCTCTTAATTGCTCCATTGGGGCAAACGGATGTGCTTTGGTGAACTCAGGCCAGCTTATCGGCATCATTTCGGCAACTGCATTGAGTTTCATGGTGCAGGAACCAAGGGGAATCATTGAGTGATTGAGGGAAATATCCTTGTTTTCAAGGCGCTTTAAATATCTCAGCATTTCCGTTTCACTGCGGTAGTTGTGAAAATTGGGGTGTTTTAAAAATCCAGACTGACGTTGCAGGGAAGGCGGAATTGCGCCTGGTAGCTGATGTTCACAAATAGCGGTGTCGATGGCAGAAACCGACAGGGAATTACTCTGCTCACCAAGAAGTATCTGCCACAGCAATACCACATCCTCAGTTGATGTACATTCATTCAGGCTAAGACTTATTTGCTGGTGCTGACGCAGCCGGTCCAGGCGCAGATTAACCTCTGCTTTCTGGGCATTAGCAATGATCTGAATGCTTTGTTCCTTGCTCACGGCCAGCGTCAGAGTATCAAAATAATTATCATTCACTATTGTAATACCACAACGCTCCAGTCCCGTGGCCAGTACTGTAGTGAGCCGGTGAATTCTTCGTGCAATAATTTTCAGACCCGAAGCCCCGTGGTACATCGCATAGAGCGCAGAGATGTTTGCAAGCAATACCTGTGCAGTACAAATATTACTATTCGCCTTTTCTCGACGAATATGTTGCTCCCTTGTTTGCAGAGCCATGCGCAAGGCTTGCTTGCCTCGAGAATCGACAGAGACGCCGATGATACGCCCGGGTACTGCGCGCTTGAATTCATCTTTTGTTGCGAAGTAGGCAGCATGGGGGCCACCGTAACCCATCGGTACACCAAAGCGCTGGGTGCTACCGGTAACTACATCTGCGCCCATTTCGCCCGGGGGCTTGAGCAATACCAGGCTCATCAAATCTGCCGCCGCAATAGCAATTGCCTTCTGTTCATGGAGCTTCCTGATCAGCTCGGTGAGATCCTGAGCCTCTCCCAACATGGATGGATATTGAAAGATGGCGCCGAACAAATCGTGATCCCGGATGGTGTCAACATCGCCAATGATCAACTCGATTCCAAAGCATTCGGCGCGGGTGCGAATTACATCGATGGTTTGGGGGAAACAGTTCTGGTCTACAAAAAACAGATTGGATTTTCTATTCCTGCTAACGCGCTTTGCCAATGCCATGCCTTCAGCAGCAGCGGTGGCCTCATCAAGTAGGGAGGCATTAGCCAGCTCCATGGCAGTGAGGTCCAAAGTCATCTGTTGGAAATTCAGCAAACACTCCAGCCTGCCCTGGGAAATTTCAGGTTGATAAGGTGTATAGGCTGTGTACCAGCCCGGGTTCTCCAGTACATTTCTGAGGATCACGTTGGGAGTATGCGTGTCGTAGTATCCAAGGCCAATATACGAGCGGAATGGCAAATTTTTTGCTGCAGTATCTTGCAGTTTTGCCAGTGCAGCACTCTCGGTCAGCGGGGCATTCAATTGCAATGGGCTCTTCAATGCAATAGAGGCTGGAACGGTTTTCTTAACCAGATTTGCCAGCGTCTTAACACCCAGGGTTTTGAGCATCTCCTGAATTTGATCTTCACCGGGTCCGATGTGACGGTCGATGAACTCCCCGGTATATTGTAGTTTTTCCAGAGAGGGGAGCGATTCCCCATGAATTGGGATGACGGTTGCACCTGAACTGGATTTGTTTTCCATAGCTGTCTCCAGATAGGAGTTTGACTTTAGTTACAGGTAGAGACTTTATAGCAAGTTAAATTCGAAGACCTGAATACTGACTCGAGCTTCATCAAGACTAACAGATATGTGGGTAGAGCATCTAATCGTCTTCGCAGATTTCGGCGTAACTTTCAGCATCCAGCAGGTCATCTAACTCGGTTTCATCGCTCGGGTTAATTTTGTAGAGCCAACCGGATTCGTAGGGTTCTGTATTTACAATCTGCGGTGAATCTTCCACCGCGTCATTGACCTGAAGGACCTCTCCCGAAATTGGACTGTAAATATCCGAAGCCGCTTTGACAGATTCGATCACAGCCACCTCATCCCTGGCATTCACAGTAACTCCGGTTTCTGGAAGCTCGATAAAAACGATGTCACCCAACGCGTCCTGGGCATGATCACTGATACCAACCGTAGCCATGCCCTCATCATCGACTCGCACCCATTCATGAGTAGATGCGTACTTTAAATCTTGCGGAAAATTGCTCACTCGGTAAACCTCGTTGTTAATCGAATACTTTCTTGCCAAATCTAACAAAATTTGGCTTTACGATCTCCACCTTTGTCAGCGTTCCTCGCAGGTCAACTTGACAAGCCTGGCTTGCTACAGGGATTCTAGCTAATGCAATTGAATGCTTCAATGTGGGCGAAAAACCGCCACTGGTAATAACGCCCTCTCCCTTGTTGGTTAAGACTTTCTGGCCCCCTCTGAGCATTCCTCGTTGTCTTAGTGCCAGGCCGACCAGCTCAGGCAGGCAGCCCTGTTCCTGCGCAGTCTTGTGGGCAGTGACAGCCTCACGCCCGATAAAGTTTCTGTCTTCGGGTTGCCAGGAAATCGTGTGCGCCATGTTAGCGGCAATTGGCGAGACTGTTTCGTCCATCTCATTACCATATAGATTCATTCCGGCCTCCAGACGTAAGGTATCCCGGGCGCCAAGACCAACCGGTTGTATTCCCAGAGCCAACAGCTCATCCCAACAAGCCGATGCCTGAGTTGCAGGGAAAATTAACTCCAGGCCTTTTTCACCTGTATAACCAGTTCGGGCGACAAACCAGTCATCGAATTCCACGCCGCGAAAATTGCCCAGATTCCCAACCAGATCAGCCCCTCTCGGGCTCAAGGTAGCGCACACTTTAGCAATCGCTTCTGGCCCGTGCACTGCCAGGATAGCGAGATCGGGACGCTCAGTTATAGCGAGCTTAAAAGAAGCNCTGTGGCGAGCTAGCCATGCCAAATCTTTTTCTCGAGTCGCACAATTTACCACCAGCCGGTAGCCAAAGGACATTTTGTAGACGATTAGATCATCGATAACACCGCCGTCACTATTCAACATGGCGCTGTAGAGTGCCATACCCTCTTCAGCTAATCTCTCTACATCGTTTGCCAGTAAATAGCGCAGGTAGACCTCGGCTTCACCACCGGCGATATCCACAACGGTCATATGGGAGACATCAAAGATGCCAGCGTGTTCTCTTACCTGATTGTGTTCTTCTATTTGGGAGCCATAGTTTATTGGCATCTCCCAGCCAGCAAAATCAACCAATTTAGCACCGGCGTGCAGATGGTTCTGGTAAAGAGATGTATGTTGACCCAAGTGGTGTTGCTCTTGCGGATGCGGCAAAGAAGGGTGTCATTTTACCGAAAATTAGAAGACAGACCACGCTTTTTTCTGAACGCAGATATATCCGGCTTAGAGCTTTGGATTGCAAGACTTAGCTGTATTTCACAAAAAATGCAGGCAGGCTTTTTCGATAAAATCGTACTTACATTTCGCCCGCGGCTGCCAGAACATCTTCGAAGTCAGGTCTCCGCACGAAACCTTCTTCTGCGAACTTGAACCTGATCACACCGTTCTGATCCAGGAGAAAGATGCCGGGATAGGGGATTCCATAGGCACGGTCACCGGGATCATAATCGAGATTGCGTATGCCTAGGGCATTCACGTGCTCTACGCCCTCATCGTGCAGAAGCGTAAAATTAATATCCTGATCCTCCTGGACCTCCTTCAGCAATTCCACAGAATCATAGGTCACTGTTGCCACGTTTATGCCCATCGCTTTGAACTGGTCACTCACATCAGTCAGCTTCACGAGCTGAGCTTTACAATATGGTCACCAGTCAAACGAACGGTTCAGCAATAAGAGTAAACCCTTTTCGCCTTTCAGGCTGCCGAAGGTCTGAACTGCCCCATCTTGATCCTGGGCTTCTATTGCTGGAATGGCAGTGCCCACGGGAAAATCCGGGGCCCAGATATAATCCTGTGCCAGTGTATTTGGCATAAGACCTGAGAACAGCACTGCCAGCAGGATTTTGCCAATTGTTGCGGTGCTCGTGTTGAGATTAAAATTCATTCTATTTCCTTATCCAATGGAGCTATCAATAATACCCGTGAAACGGCAGATTTATTGCAAAAAAAGGGAATAAGTTTCAATTTGTAAAAGTTTTCCGCAGAAATCACTCCTCTCAACTTGTCCCGTTGCGTATGCAGCGTTACATGATCAGGTGGGGACCTTCGTAATAACTCAAGGAATTCACAGCGGTAGAACATACCACCACTTGGTCAGACGAAGCCGAACCGAACCGTAAATGGGGGTAGCCTACAGGTCATCCTTGTCCAACTCGGCTAGAAAGCGCTCTGTGCGGGGAAAGAAGCTGTTATCGCTATCAAGCGAAAATACAACGGAGTTGGAACGGCCGATGATTTCTTCACGGGACACGAAACTGTATGTACGGCTGTCAGCACTATTATCCCGATTATCGCCCAATACAAAATATTGATCCTCAGGTACTTCTGCGGGGCCATAGCTGCGGTTAGTTCTGCTGCTGAAGCTGCTTGAAAGCCTTGCCTGGTGGGACTTGCCAGGCAGCTCTTCGAGGATGATAAGGGAGTTGTCTTTGCGAGAAACAACCTCGTAGTTTGCGGCCTTGCCGTTAATTACCAGGGCATTGTTTTGCATGTAAATAGTGTCGCCAGGTATGCCGACTATGCGTTTTACCAGGCGTTTATGTGCCATTTTTGAATCAATAATGACAATATCGCCACGTTCAGGATCGGAGACGGAGGCAAGCGAGACCTCAGTAAATGGAATCTTGATATCGTAGGCAAGCTTGTTTACCCAGACTTTGTCTCCATCCAGGAGAGTAGGCAGCATTGATGCACCAGATATAGAGCTCAAATCAGCAATCGCGCTCTTAAAAAACACGATACAGAACAATAACAGGAAAAATTGCCGATTCTCCTCCCAAAATATCCCGGAATACGCCTTGAATCGGGCAATCAGTTTGGGGTGTTTCAAATCATTCATTAGTCCATGTCCTTACGTTTTACGCCGCCTGCCTGATTATTACCCTGATATGTCGGAGATTGGCCCCCCCACGAACCTGAGTATGTGCGTTTACCCTAGCAATGAAGTCAGTTCATGTCAATCGGAGTGGTTGCCATACAGGTTTAGACGTTACTCTGGCAGGACTGATTGCTCTGCCAGCGGAATTACCTTGTGTGATGGAATTGAAACGCCGATTGGAAGGGAAAAGACCGGAAATATTCAGCAATCGTGTTGTTGTCTTGCATTGGTTAGCTGTACACTTGTCCAGTACTTTGGGAGCCGCGCTTAAACGCTCCTTAACCTGAGATAACTAAACCCATGCTCTTAACTGATTTTCACCCTGCTTGCCAGAATTGGTTCAATGCAAGCTTTGACTCACCAACGGCTGCCCAGGTCCAGGCCTGGTCAACCATAAAAGCGGGCCGGCATACGCTTATTTCAGCACCTACTGGCAGTGGTAAGACGCTGGCTGCCTTTTACGCGGCAATAGACAATCTGGTGCAGCAGGGACTGGAATCCCGAATTCCGGAAGGTGTACAAATTCTCTATGTGTCACCGCTGAAGGCACTTAGCAACGATATCAGGAAGAATCTGGAAATGCCGCTTGATGGCATTGCAGAGCACCTGCACCTGGCGGGCTTCCCGCCCCTAAACATAACGGCGGCAGTTCGCACGGGTGACACGCCACAAAGTGAGCGCCAGAAAATGGCCAAGGCACCGCCCAATATACTGGTTACCACACCAGAATCGCTTTATTTGTTACTGACCAGCGCCAGCGGTCGGGCCATGCTGGCAAATGTTGCGACGGTCATAATCGATGAGATTCATGCAATGTTGGGAGATAAGCGGGGTTCCCATCTAGCCTTATCCATTGAGCGCTTACAGTCTTTGGTTAAAAAGAATACAGGAAAAACGCTGCAGCGCATTGGATTGTCAGCAACGCAAAAGCCCATAGAGCTGGTTGCCAAATTCCTGGTTGGTAATGCTGGTGGGGATGAGGGGCAGATCGGCTGTGAAATCGTGGATACGGGCTTTCGTCGCAAACTGGATGTCAGACTGGAGGTTCCGGGTTCTCCCTTATCTGCACTGATGAGTAATGAGGTGTGGGAAGAGCTGTACCAACGCCTCATCGACCTGATTCAAACCCATGACACAACACTGGTATTCGTTAACACACGACGGCTATCTGAACGCCTGGCGCTGGCGCTGTCCGAGCGCCTGGGAGAGAACTCTGTATGTTCCCACCATGGGAGTATGAGCAAAGATCATCGCCATGATGCAGAGCAAAGGCTCAAATCCGGGGATCTGAAAGTATTGGTAGCCACCGCCTCGATGGAATTGGGTATCGATATCGGTTCTGTGGATCTGGTCGTCCAGTTTTCCTCACCAAAAAGTATCGCGACTTTTTTGCAGCGGATTGGTCGCAGTGGACACTCCATTAATGGGACTCCCAAGGGGATACTTTTTCCGCTTACGCGGGATGACCTGGTTGAATGCACGGCGTTATTAAACAGCATTGTTGAAGGCGAGCTTGACCAGATTGTCATGCCCGAAAAACCACTCGACATCCTGGCGCAGCAAATTGTGGCAGAAGTGTCCTCCACCACATTTAACGCCGATGAATCGGCACAAGGTTGGGATCTTGACGAGCTTTTCACACTACTCGGCAATGCCTATCCCTACCGTGAGCTTGAGCAGTCGGAGTTCAATGAGATCGTAACAATGCTTGCCGAAGGTTACACCACCCGGCGCGGTCGCCGTGGCTCTCACCTGCATCTGGACGTTATAAACAGGCGACTGAGGGCCAGGCGGGGGGCGAATCTGGTGGCGTTGACCAACGGTGGAGCAATTCCGGATATGTTTGATTATCAGGTGGTGCTGGATCCGGAAGATATAGTAGTTGGAAGCCTGAACGAGGATTTTGCCCTGGAGGCCTTGCCGGGGGATGTCTTTACACTGGGATCCCATAGCTGGCAATTGCTTCGCATCGATGGGCTAAAAGTAAGGGTTAGGGACGCCCAGGGCATGCAGCCAACAATACCGTTCTGGTTCGGTGAGGGACCGGGTCGAACTCGAGAATTGTCCGAATCAGTCTCAAGCCTGCGTATAACAATCGAGGACAAGTTGGTTCAAGAGTCGTCGGAAGCAGCTATAGCGTGGGCGAGTGATCATATAGGCCTGCCCCATTCTGCTGCCGCTCAGTTAGTTGAATACCTGCTCGCAGGCATGAACGCATTAGGTGTAATGCCAACTCGGGAAACATTGGTGATGGAGAGGTTTTTCGATGAAGTGGGGGATATGCACGTAGTCATTCACTCCCCATTTGGCAGTCGCATCAATAGAGGCTGGGGCCTGGCATTACGGAAGCGGTTCTGTCGCTCTTTTAATTTCGAACTGCAGGCCGCTGCCAACGAGGATAGTATCGTTATTTCGCTGGGCTCGGTACACAGCTTTCCACTGGATGAGGTTTTTAATTACCTGCAAACGGCGAGCCTGAAGGATATTCTTGTACAGGCTCTGCTCGATGCCCCGATGTTTGAAGTGAGGTGGCGCTGGAATGCAACCCGATCGCTTGCCATCCAGAGAAACCGCAGTGGCAAACGGGTTCCTCCCCAGTTTCAGCGGATGGACGCCGAAGATTTGATCGCACATGTTTTTCCGGACCAGATTGCCTGCTTTGAAAATATTACCGGCAACCGAGAGATTCCAGACCATCCTCTGGTGAATCAGACTCTTCACGATTGCCTCACTGAGGCCATGGACATTGACGAGTTGCTGGAGCTTATCGGGGCAATCCAGGGGAAAGAATTGGCACTCGTTGCCCTGGATCTGCGTGAGCCCTCACCGTTTGCGCAGGAAATAATCAATGCCCGGCCCTATGCCTTTCTGGATGATGCGCCGTTTGAAGAAAGGCGGACTAATGCAATAAAAAACCGCAGCTGGGTAGATTCGGCAGAGGCGAAGAATTTCAGTACTCTTGATATCAAGGCAATTCAACGAGTTAGGGAAGAAGCCTGGCCGTATGTAAATAATGCTGAAGAATTACATGATGCACTACTGAGTATTGCCTATATAACGGACGCAGAATTTTCCCGTTGTGGGTTTGCACAATGGGAAGAGCAACTCCGTAGCAGTGGCCGACTCTGCAGGTTTGACTACGGTGATAAATCACTGTGGATCGCAACGGAGAAACTGCCTTGTTTCAGGGCGCTGTTTGATGCCACAGGACCCGCAATAGAACTGCCAGATTTCCTGCAACAAGAGCAGTGGGAAAGAGAAGATACGTTGCGAGAAATTGTACGTGGCAGATTAACTGGATTAGGTCCGCTTACTGCTGAATCCATTGCGGTCGATCTGGGAGTCGAATGTTCTTCCGTAAATGCCGCTTTGACCGCACTCGAAGTAGAAGGTTTTGTATTTCAGGGAAATTTCACGCCAGGCAATAATAGTCAGGGTGAAAATGCCGTTCCTCCTGTTACCGAGTGGTGTGAGCGCCGTTTACTGCAGCGAATTCACCGCTACACGATTGATGCCCATCGCAAGAGTATTAAACCGGTTTCCCTGCAAATCTATACGCGCTTCCTGATGGACCTTCATCATGTGCTGCCCGTGTCCGGTTTAACTGGTGAATCAAGTCAAACCCCGACCCTGGATGGGCAAACCCAGTTGCAAAATTCACTCAATTTGACGGATGGTTTCGCGGCTCCGGCTGCTACCTGGGAAGCAGATATCTTGCCAAACAGGATCAGGGATTACGACCCGAATTGGCTTGATGTAATGTGTGTTAGTGGCAAACTGGTATGGGGGCGATATTCCCCTTCAGCCAGTTCGCAGCCCATTGCGGGTAAGAGCAACGGAGCGAGAAAGAAGGCAACGGGCCCGGTCAAGAATACGCCGATTACGCTCATCTGTCGGTCGAATCTGGATATCTGGCAGGCATTGGCAGGCGCACAGAACTCTGTGGATGAAGAGCGTTCTTTAAGCGGGGTGGCAGAAACAATACAGTGTGACTTGGGTCAACATGGAGCGAGCTTTTTCAATGATATCCAGAGCAGGTCCGGGCTGCTTAAAACCCAGATAGAGGAGGGTCTGGCAGAGTTGGTCAGTGCTGGTCTGGTTACCAGTGACAGCTATACCGGGCTCAGGGCCTTGCTAACGCCAAGCGATCGTAAACCGGGACCCAGGCGCCGCAGAGGACGCCGGGCAATGTTTGGTGTTGAAGATGCCGGCCGCTGGAGCTTACTTGCCAGTAATATTCGATCGGAGCAGTCCAGATCACAGAACATCAGGCATTGGGACTTGCTGGATGAGGAGCAACTGGAGCGTCTAGTGAGCATCTATTTGCAGCGTTGGGGAGTACTATTTCGTGCTGTACTCGATCGTGAAGCTTTTGCACCACCCTGGCGCATATTACTGGCCTGTCTGCGGAAAATGGAATTACGGGGAGCACTCAGAGGAGGTCGGTTCGTTGCGGGTGTCGGCGGGGAGCAATTTGCTTTTGCAGAAACTGTAGATGGGCTGCGTCGACTCAGCAAAGAAGAAGGAAGCAGTGGCAAGTATTACAGTATTGCTGCCACGGATCCGGTTAACTTGCTGAATCTGGTACAACCCAGCAAGAAATTGCCGAGAAAACGGAATAACCGGGTCCTGTACCAGGACGGTGTTCCTATTGCGGTGTTGGAAGCAGGGGAAGTGAGGTTTCTCAAAGAAGTTGGCGTAGATGAGCAGTGGCCGTTACAACAGGCGTTACTCAAGCGTAATGTTCCTGCGCGGCTGAGGAGTTATTTGGGATCCTAACGGAGCCAGAGGCCGCTCGAGGGGCAGATCCTGAGATATCCCCAAAATATATCGAGTTAAATCAAAATATTAGACTAAGATATTGTGTAATGCAGCCATGTAGTTTGTTGGTGCCATACGTTTAGGACGCAAGCTTGAAACAGGGAGTTGTTTTTTCGTTCCGTAGGGTCAGGGATGGCCCAACGGAACGGAAAAACAGTAATCCCTTCCCAATCTCCGATACACGCATCAACTACCTACGTTTGCCAAGCCCAAGCCCGTTAAACACACCAACGCTTAGGCGATGAGCTTTAAATTTTTGTGGGGATATCTCAGGGATAGAGCCCTTGATCTAAAGGTTGTATTCATTTATTTATAATCATGCAGGATCAAGGGGTCTGACCCCGTCCTGCTAGTGCTGCAAATGAAAAATCCCGTTATCATCTTCAGATAATAACGGGATCTTCTACTTATGGGAGAATGGGAAGCTATTAATATATCTTGCGATATCTCTCGGCATCCCCGCTCCAACTATTCAGTAGCGATGCTAGCCTGAATAATTGGAGGCTCCCTTTATAGATTGACTATTGATGGGATCACCTCCTTTCTTTTCCCAGGGTAGCTACGGAATTGCTAGCAGGCCCCCCTGTTGGAACCACTAACAAAAGCCCTGAGGATTTATATAACACATCCCTGCGACTGTCAAAAACGGTAGCAAATTGGGGGTTGCATGGACTCGGATAGCGTTGCAAATAGAGGTTTTTTAAAGCGCGATGCCACTAATTTTATGGGATTAGCTCATCTGTTGAGCAGGATCAGTGTGCACTCGGTCACAGTATTTAGCTTTCGGATTGAACTACACTAGCCTGGTGAAATATCAGGATTAGCGCACAACGCTAACAGGTAACGGGATTATGAACGGCAGAGAAAGGCGTCAACACAGGCGAGTTGATGTGGACTTCTGGGCAAGTCTGACACATCCGCGCTTAGGTGTAGTAACAGGAGCTATCCAGGATATGTCTAACGGTGGCATATCCATGGTTATTGACGGGGAAGTGAAGCTCTTTGTGATGATGGAGCTGGATGTCAGAATACACGGAGAAGGCTGGGATGAGACGATGCCGTCGCTACCAGTACAGGTAATCAGGATACAGCAAAAGGAAATTGGCCTGCGTTTTCTAGATGTCAGTGAGGATTTCTGCTTTATACCACCTGAAGACGAGGTAAATTACGACGATTTCAACACAGCCCTGCAATGATTTATTGAGCCGTTTTAGCCAAAGGACAAAAATAAACTTAGTGACAAATACAGTATTACTCCGATAAGACCCATATACAGAATGAATCGGGATGGCGCACCAACAAAACTGCTCCATAGGGTTTTTATCTCTCCTCGCTCCCGGTCTACCTCGTACTGAGCTCTTATCTTTAAGGTTCGCTCTGTTTGGTAAACAGTAAGGAGTTCACTGGCAAGCTCGAATTGTTCTTCTTTTTTGAGCCAGAGAGCTGGCATCGAAATGCCCCAGTTACCAGCGGATGTTTCGAAGATATCTATGTCATTATTTGCCATGAGCTCACGTACTTCCTGAGCTTCATCATCAGGAACATTGCTTAACCTGAATAAAAGTTTCGACATAAAAGCTTTTTTCCTGTTGCTTTTGCCCAATCCCTAGGCATGCTACCTTTATCTTCCTATTACTGTAAATTATAGGCTGAATATTGATCCTCAGACATAGAAAAGGAGAGGTTTCGTGATAACACAGCGCTATACCAAATCATTACCGCTTTTGTGGTGTTTAAGCCTGGCGACAATTTGTATGTCTGCAAGCTTGTACGCGGATACTTCTGTCTGGGTGGCCAGTTCCGGGGGAAATACGGTTTATCTGGGCGGAACTGTCCATCTATTGAGGCCAACCGATTACCCGCTTCCGCCGGAGTACGAACAGGCTTATCAGGATTCCAGTGAAATTTATTTCGAAACCGATATTAATTCCATGAATGATCTGACTGTGCAGACCCAAATGTTACAGCAGCTTATGTATACCGATACGCGAACCCTGCAAACTGTATTGAATCAGGAGGCTTATTCAGCACTTTCCAGCTACCTGGCGGAGGCAGGATTGCCCATCATGATGATGGAAAAGTTCAAACCAGGCTTGGTTGTGAGCACAATAGAGGTGTTTGAATTTCAAAAAATGGGCTTTACCCCGCAGGGAGTAGACGTCTATTTTAATTCCCGGGCACTGGGAGATGGCAAAGCGCTGGGGGAACTGGAGACGGTACAGCAGCAGATTAGTTTTCTTGCTGAAATGGGCGAGGGTTATGAGAGTGAGTTTATCCTTATGTCATTGCGAGATATGGCAGAGACAGAATCCCTAATGGAGGCAATGATCGGGGCCTGGAGAAGCGGAGATTCGGAAAATTTATCGGAGTTGTTTGTTGCCGATATGAAAGCAGAAGCTCCCGAGCTGTACAATTCCCTACTGGTAGAGAGAAACGATAATTGGCTGCCTCAAATTGAGCAGATGTTCAGAGACAGAGACACAGAATTTGTTCTGGTTGGTGCCGCTCACCTTGTCGGTGAAAGAGGTCTGCTCAACATGCTGCGAAGCAGGGGTTACGAAATCCGCCAACTATGAGTCTCGCTATCACGCAAAGCCTGTACACAGGGCAACTAGCCATTCAAGGTTCACTGCGAATAGCAGGCCAGACTTCAACTTTTGTAAGGGGAACTAATTAAGAACTGGTTTTGTGACTTAGCACTATCTGTCGAGGACCGCTGGTTGAGGTCTGACCACTAACACCAGACGGGATCTCCTGAACCTTGCCTCCAGCCTTTAAAAAGGCTTCTATATGCTTTGCCAAATCTGCCCGTATGTTGACCGCTGCGTCTTTTTTTGATCTGTTGGCCATAAGACACTATCTCATTGTGTCAAAAGATCGTGAGTATACACGAAACGGGCCTGTTCAGCTAATCAATGCGATCTAACTCACTTTTCAAAACCCACACAGGACACAATGAGATGTCTCAAGAGATGCTGAGATCCCAACCTTCACCTGAATCTGCAGAACCGACAAGGCACAAAGCTGGGTAAGATTACCGGTTTACCTACTTGTTGCGCGGTTTCGAACCGAGGCGCTTTCTTGGCCTGGTAAAATAATCTGAATAATAGTCCTCTGGCAAGTCATCGATTATTTCGTCCAGCGAGCGACTATAAATAATCTTGATTTTTGCCATGAGTTCCAGATCTAAATGACAACCATAGTTACGCTTGGTTTCAATATCCTCAAGTTGCTTTCTGGATATTCCAAGCAAACGAGCCCCTTCATTCATAGAATATCCGGCATTGATTCGAAGTGCGCGAATGTTCTTTTTTACGGCAACGGTAAGCGGGGAAAATTTTGTGAATTGCGCGTGACTCATGCTATATATTCCCAAAAGATGGCGAGTTTATACTAACAAGCTTGACGGGATTTCCATCCGGCTATTGTAATTATCCTACCCTGAAAATATCCATTTTCTCAACGAGATGTAATCCAGCCTTTTCACAGGCTACCATAGTAATCAGGATTTCGTAACAAAAGCGGGAATATCGCCAAATTTTAGGGTTTTTGTCAAAATCAGTTATTGAGATTTGCAAAAATTGGAATTATTCATCAATTTGATTTTCGGCAATTTCGGAATCAATCACCGGAATTTTCTAATAATCCTGAATATTAATTAGGATATACAGATTATTAAGCACAATCCAATATGTGCCTGTTCAATCTGTTTTCGGCCCAGATTTCAGCCTGGCTTTAACTTTCCCAATGATTTTCTTAAACCAACTCTGCGTCGAGGTTTCCTGCCCTAAATCGAAGTGACTTTGCGCATTTTCGATAAACTGCTGCATGTGATTTTTCGTATAATGGAAATTCTGACTTTTCTGACTCGGATTCCATAGGCCGGTCCTCAGGTGAGGTACCCTGACTCACTGCTTCATTGCCAAGGATTCCCGTCGTGCTTTTGGCAACGAACGAACCACCAGTTTGTAGGAATTATCGAACATCCGCGCAATTTCGCCCGAGGGAATGCTGCCATCGAGGATCACCGTATTCCAGTGCTTTTTATTCATGTGGTAACCGGGAATTACCGCGCTGAAAATATCCCTCAATGCCAGTGCCTCGTTTGGATCACACTTCAAATTAACTCTGCCAATACCATTTTCGGTACCGAGTGTAGCAAACATCTTACCTTTAATTTTTGGCACCATTACATCTGGCCCGAATGGATAGTCTTCTATTGCCTCCGGTTTTG
Organism: Gammaproteobacteria bacterium; assembly: GCA_002726595.1. Classification (GTDB taxonomy): domain Bacteria; phylum Pseudomonadota; class Gammaproteobacteria; order Pseudomonadales; family Pseudohongiellaceae; genus UBA9145. The sequence continues at coordinate 17,534 of PBTO01000001.1, forward strand.
CCAATAAATATTTCTTGGCTTGCTGATAGTTCATTAGTACGCAACTCCCCTTTAAAGCGGGGTGTTCATTGTTAGCCCTCGATCCCACGCCGTCAAGTGAAGTGAGTGGTGGATATTCAAAAGCTATGCAATTAATCAGAGGTGCCTCAAAAAGGTGGGAACTAAAATTAAAAGGCTAGGGCAGTTTGATTCTGTGAATAGGCTTCCATTACAAGGGTTAACACTTTGCGATTAACCACCACTTCATAATAGCGCTCGCCGCTCTCGATATTCTTTACAACCGCAGAATCTTTCCAAATGCCAACTTTACCTTCACGAATTATCAGCTCTTTCTTGCGGCCATGCGTGTCCGGGTACTGACCAATGTAAAAACAATATTGCTCGCCATTTAGCTTCATCTTCACACACTTGAGCGAGATTTCACTTTTCAATTTATTGAAAGCAATATTATCCAGCAGAATCCCGTTCACATTATAGCGAACGTACTGCTGGCCCTTTTCTCCACCACCGTCTGCTATCCGAGCCACATCCACGTTGAACAGACCGCGTTTGACAGAACTTCGCAGTGCCCAGGAACAAGATGAAAGTCTGTCGGCCAGCCCAATAGCCGATGAAATCATTATTGGCTTGTCTTCGTCATAAAGATACCTCGGGGATTCACTGGCATAGCAGATGCCAACTCCGAGCTCCAAAAACGGTAAGTCCATCTGGGCTGAGTGGCGATTGTTTGCGCCTACTATTTTGAGCATTTCCCGTGAATAGCCGCAGGCCCTTGAAACGGCAAACCACTGCTGTGGGGATTGCTCATGTTCCAGAAAGCTAAGAATTATAGCATCGCCCTCAATGAAGACCTTGTTAGCCCCATAGGAATCAAGAATTTTATTGATCGGCTTGAAGAAACGCATACTGAAGTAGGATGCTGGATTGAGCCCCCTGTTTTGCAGTTCATCTGTAACAGTAGTGGACCCGCGAACATCGGCCTTCATGATTGCATGATGACAAATACGATCATCATCATCTTCGATTTCAGTGCTGGTCGGAAGCGAATATAAAGTCCCTGCTTCTTTCGAAAGCAGAAGCTCCTGCTTGTCTGTTAATAAACTGATTCGATTAAAAACTCTGTGGGCAAAGCGAAAGTACTTCAAATGCAACCGATATCTGGAAACGTCTTTAAGCAGCTCCAGTGTTTCCTCAAGGTTGGTACTGGCAAGAGCTTGCTGAATATTTTCTCTGTGCTTATCAAGAGATTTGACCTGGCTGTTATTAAGCCTCTGGCCATTGCCTAAGCTGTCTTGTAGTTTGCCGAGATCGATGTGACAACTTAAATACTGACAAAGTGTTTTTGGTTCTACACTTCCCTTGATCGTCGGGCTCACGCTGTTGCGAACACAACGCGAGGCGAGCAACTGATTCAAAAGCTTACGGGATTTCAAGAGACGATGGAACGCTTTAAGGGTTCGTTTGAATCGAACCACATCTTTTCGGTAGTTCCACCAGGCTTTAATCCCAAGAGTTTTTCTGATTTCAGACAGGTTCTTTTGATTTTGTTGAGTATTGAACAGGAGTTCGATATTGGAAGGCAGGTCAAACCAGAAAAAATGCTCCGCAATTACTTCCTGGCAATCTCGAGCAAGCCCGAGAAAAGACTGGCTTGCGAAGAGTCCTTCCATTTCATCGGTAATTTCTACATCTGTTAGTTCGTCTGGCACGATGTTTTTAAGTGGAAACACAGGCAATTTTTTTAGTTTCTTGGCGAATAATTTTTCAACAGCTTCATTAAGCTCTGTAAATCCTGTGTCATTCCCATTTAAATCCCAGGCACTGTAATTACCCATCAGCATTGGAAGGGCGCTCAGTTCGGATGAGTAAAGAAGAGGGTTAAATATTAGCTCTACTGCGAAATTATAGTAATTTGGCAAGTATTTACTGCGAATTGTTGCCAGTTGCTTTTCTTCTGTGCGCTGAAGGTTGCTGAAAATTTGCTTGTTAATTCCATAAAGGATTGTATCGTAATTTTTCTTTAGCCAGAATTTTCTCTGGTCAACTGCCAGTGTTTCAGAAGAACCTTTGCTTTTTAGTTCCGCCAGGCGAGAAGTAACTCTAGCTACATCATGATCAAGTTGTGCTTTGACACTCAGCAAAATAAATTTGCTTACTGCTAATTGAAGAAAGCTGATTTCTTCCGGTCCTAGGTCAGTTTTAACGCGATGGATCAGCACAGTCATCATATCGAGGTAGCTGTCCTGGAGTTTCTTGAACAAACTGGAATTATCCCAGTTTTTAGGATTTGGCCTGGCCTGTTGAGAGACGAGAAGTGTGATCAACTTCTTAGAAATAGAACAAAACTTTCTGCTCAGTTTTACATCGATGTGGTAGTTATCGACACCCTTTGAAAGGTTTTCGATATTTAACTCGACCAGTCTAGTTTGTTCGATTAAATCGATTTTATTTTGGTTGCTAGCGTTCATGGTGTCAGTAGTGTGTTAGAGCCCTTCAGTATCGGGGGAGTTCAGCTTTATTTGATCTGTTTCTCAGTATCTCAAAATATGCGAGAAATAGTAGTATCAAAATATATTTTTGTGACCCAACACACAATACAGCAATAAAGCTTACAGGCTCAAGAACGGGTATTTTGGTGGGAGAAATTTAGAAGAATAGGCAAAAACACATCACAAACACAAAATGTAGTGTATTTGAAAATCCAAATAGGAATATCTAGGGCTTGCGCATGCGGCAACTGTGATCCACCAGAGTATTTTCCAAAGGAACACTGATTTCGGTAACCAGGCCAAAACCGGAATTATCACCATCGAATTCAATGCCTTCATTGGTATGCACTGATATCTGTATTGGTTGAAATAATTGGTGGTCACCTGGGCGCATGGTAACCCGCTCTCCATGAATATTGATGTGTTCCATTCCCTCCAAAGCCAACGCTACTTCCAGTGGATCATCGGACCCGGCGGCCTCGATAGCCTTAGCCAACATTTCAACTACGGTAACAACTCGCGGGTAAGAAATATCCTGTTCCGGAAATTCCTGTTTGAACTTACGCACATATTGGCTATAGCGATCAGTCAGTGAGGGATTGAAATGGCCTTCATGGACCAGTCGGAACTGACCTTCACCTGCATCACCGAGGGTTGAAGTTATCCCGTCGTAACCAGCGTAGTAGGTATATACCGGAACATCTATTCCCGCATCAGTAATGGCTTTACCCAGACTCACCATATCAGCACCCCAGTTACCGGTAATTATGGCATCGGCTCCAGATGAGGCAATTTTGGTTACATAGGGAGTAAAGTCTTTCACTATTTCCATGGGGTGTAACTCGTTACCCACAATATCAATGTCTGGTCTCTTGATCGCCAGCATCTCAACGGCAGACGCCGCTACTGCCTTACCGAAGGAATAATCCTGCCCAATAATGTAGATACTCCCGATCATGTTCCGTTGTGCAATCAAATCGGTTAGAGCCTGCATCTTTATTCCTGCATGGGCATCGAAGCGGAAATGCCAGAAATTACAGTTCTCGTTGGTGAGTGCTGGATCGACCGCGGCGTAATTAACATAGAGAATTCGCTGGTCGGGGTTGCGACGATTGTGACGGCTAACACTATCGCTCAAGGCATTGGCTACAGCTGAGCTGTTTCCTTGCAGGATGAAATGGATGTTTTCGCTGATGGCGCGATTCAGTTGGATTTGCGATTCTTGTACGTTTGCCTGACTGTCGTAAGGCACAATCTCAAGATTTCTCCCCCCTAGTAGCCCCCCCTGGAATTGACCAATTCTTCCACGGCAAACTGAAATTGCCGCAGGCCATTATAACCGGAAGATGAAAATGATCCGCTGAGCGGATCAATAAAGGCAAGCCGGATTGGCTCCTGAGCTTGCAGTTCGGTGGCGCCAAGAACAAGGCTGGCTACAATAAATAGCAGGGATTTTTTACATTGCATAATAAAGGTCTTTGAATTCAGGCATCTGGTGGAATATCCGGACCAGCTACCTGTTCCAACTGAGATTTCACATTGTTTACCTGGCTCGCGCCGCGGCGCCTGATTCTCCAGAAAATCGCCGGTGCAATGAGCTTATTAAATCCGCCAAAGGTACACTCTATGCTTAATTCAAGCGTACTGGTTTCAGCTACGCCCTCAATACGATAGGTAAAGGTGGCACCAACACCATCTAGCTGTGAGCTTAAAGCAAAACATTTTCCGGGCTGCCAGTAACTGACAGTAGACTCATGACACTGTCCTCCTGCCTCAACTTGGAGGTGGCTACCCCTGCCAATATCACCTTCGTCGAGCCTTACCAGGCTACTAACACCAGTCATCCATAGCCCTGCTTTGGTAAAATCCGTCACATAGTCCCACACTGCCTCCGATGAAGCATTTATTGCTGACTTTTCAACGGCCCTTCGTGGCATGCCCTTAATCCATTCCCAATGAGGCCAGATCATCTAGCTTTGGGCTGTCAGAGTCAATCTGTTACGCATGATATGCTGTTTTCAAGAACTCGGCGTTTTGAGTTGGTCAGCTCGTTCTATGTTTAGTTCGCATCCGGCTAAATGCGGGTACTATTACAGTGGTTCCAGGTTCTGCCCAGCTTCAGCTACATACATTCAATTTATGTGGGACAACAGCTTGGCTTATGATAAGGTTTCCAGTCCATTTCCCGGGCTAACTTCTAACGCTGANAAGAGAAAAAATGAACTCTGAAAATACCGATGCAGGTCGAAGAAAAATCCTTAAAGGGGCACTTGCTGCAGGGGCGGCTTCAATTTCAAGCTGGGGATTACCGGCGCTGGCGCAGGGAGAGTCTCTGGTGCCATTTACCGATGTGCCGGAAAATTTTACTGTGAGACCTGTTGCACCGGGATCGAACCATTTTCTTGATACCAGGGAAATTACTAACTATTTCACACCAAATGATGACTTTTATATCGTGCAGCATTATGGTCAACCAGAGATCGACGAGGATACTTATCGGCTGAGGGTTACCGGCATGGTGGATAATGAACTTGAATTTTCGATGCAGGAACTATTGCGCAAGGACGCTATCGAATTGCAGGTAGGATTTGAATGTGGCGGCAATAGAGATGCGATTTTCCATGGCCTCATTGGTAACGGTCGCTGGCGTGGTATTCAGCTAACAAATATTTTAGCTGAAGCGGGCATTCAGGATGGTGCCAAGGAAATTGTCTTCTTCGGTGCCGATGTCGCTACTGAAGAGATTCGCGGACAGGAAGTTGAGAAAGCATTTGCTCGAAGTTTATCTGTTGAAGATGCTGTACGTCCAGAGAATCTATTGGCTTATCAGATGAATGGAGAACCGCTGCCGCATTATCATGGCAAGCCATTACGCCTTTTGGTCCCCGGTTGGTATGGCGTAGCAAATGTTAAGTGGCTGACCCAGATTCACGTTCAGGATACGCGTTATATGGGCCGTTTTATGGGCCGCGATTATGTAACGCTTAAGAAGGAAAGTGTGGGCGGAGAGGAGCGCTGGGTAGAAAATTCAGTCACCAGGATGCATCTCAAATCGGCAATTATCAGGGTAGTAGAGCGCGGGAGTCAGCATCGTATACAAGGGTTTGTACTGAATGATGGAACGCTCATCGACAGTGTAGAAGTTAAAATTGACGACGGTCGCTGGCGCCGGGCACAAATAAATCCGCGATCAACTAAGTCCTCGTGGAAGCTATTTAACCTCGATTGGAACGACGCGGCACCGGGCGATCATACGATTGTATCTCGTGTTACTGATATTAACGGCAATGTTCAGGCAACCCAGGAAGAACTTCCAGAGAAAGTGAGTTACTGGGAAAATTTTGGTCAGTTTCCACGCACGATTCGAATCTAGGGCAGCTCTGAATAATGGCATACGGTTAAGCAGATTGCCTTGCATTCCGATTCAGCTGAAAACAAGCTTCTAAATGGCTATATCCTCACGCGTCAGTGGATAGAGACTGGCCAGGGCATGCAGTTAATCTTCTGGCTCGCATCCCCAGTCGGGCCGATTAGATATCATCTGGTTAGTCAGGAAGCAGTCTGCTTCATCCCCACCGCTGAACTTTCCCACGCAAAGAAAGTCCTGGGCTCCAGTCAAAGCTGGCGCTGCAATGTAACGCAATTAAGAAGTTTCAGAAATGAGCCTGTAACCGCACTGTACTTTAAAAGCCAGAGAAGACTTTATAATGTGCGAGAACAATTCAAGGCAAAGCAAATTCGGGTTTTTGAATCAGACATCAAACCCGTTGATAGATATCTTATGGAGCGATTTATTACCGGTCCTGTGCAAATCTCCGGCCGTCTGTCTAAATTGACAAAGTATTCCAGCCTAGTGGAAGCCAGGCTGCAACCGATCGAGTACTTTCCGTCTTTACGCGCTATTTCCATAGACATTGAAACTGATTACCAGGCCAGCAGACTTTACTCAATTGGGCTTTATTCAGACGAAGTAGCTACCGTGTACATGGTTGGAAGTGCGCTGCCTTCCAGTCTGGCTCTGGAAAAAGATTGCAAGCTTGAATTGATTCAGCTGGGAAGTGAAGCAGAAGTCATTGGCGCTTTTCTCAATCACATACGTGAACTTGATCCAGACATACTCATTGGCTGGAACATCGTCAATTTTGATTTGCGTTGTTTGCAAAAATTTTGTGATCGCCTCAATTTGGTTTTTAAGCTTGGGCGTAACGATGAAAACATTATTTGGAGAAAGGCTGCCCAGGGTAATGATCGGTTTTATGCCTTAGTNCCGGGCAGGGTAATTTTGGATGGCATTGAATTGATGCGCACAGCCACTTACTCATTTGAGAACTTTTCATTAGAGCATGTTTCCAGGCAGCTTCTGCACAGAGGCAAATTAGTAGATGATGTAGATGAGCGGGGCAAGGAAATTACCGACTTGTTTGAAAACAATAAACCGGGCCTCGCCAGATACAATCTGGAAGACTGTCGACTGGTTTGGGATATCTTCGAGAAAGAAAATCTAATTGCTTTCGCCATTGAACGTAGCTCTCTTACCGGTCTTGAGTTGGATCGTTACGGGGGGTCAGTCGCTGCTTTCGACTATCTCTATTTGCCTCGTCTTCACCGCAAGGGATTTGTTGCACCTGCNCTGGATCAGCTGGAGTCAAGGGGCGTCAGCCCGGGGGGCTATGTCATGGATTCGATTCCTGGAATTTATGACAATGTTATCGTACTGGATTTTAAGAGTTTGTATCCGAGCATTATTCGCACTTTTCACATAGATCCACTGGGACTGATTAAAGGGCTTGAGGAAACCGACGCTATTCCCGGATTTGATGGTGGCCGATTTTCGAGAGAAGAAGCTCTCTTGCCTGAATTGATCGAAAAATTATGGACCGCACGGGATCAGGCCAAAGCGAATAGCAATGCCGTACTCTCCCAGGCAATAAAATTAATGATGAATTCCTTCTACGGCGTATTGGGGACATTAGGGTGTAGATTTTTTGATACGCGCCTTGTCAGCTCAATTACCAAAAGAGGGCATGAAATCATGATCGCGAGCAGGGATTTTATAGAACAACGGGATTATCAGGTAATTTACGGTGATACTGACTCTGTATTTGTTCTGTTGGGTCCTGAGTGTGAAGGTCAAGTTTCTGAAATAGGGACTAAACTGGCAGCAGATTTGAATTTATGGTGGCGGGAGCAACTCGCCCAATCCCCCGGAGTGAACAGTTATCTCGAAATCGAATTTGAAACCCACTACAGCAAATTTCTAATGCCAACCGTGCGTGGCTCTGACGCCGGGAGCAAGAAACGCTACGCAGGCCTGGTTAGAACTGGTACGGGCCGGGATGATTATGGATTGATATTTAAGGGGCTCGAGTCTGTGCGTAGTGATTGGTCACAACTGGCTAGGCATTTTCAACAGGTGCTATATGAGCGGGTTTTTCTTGATCAGCCTTACGAGGAATATGTAAAAGAAGTTGTACGCGACTTGCTGGATGAAAAATTTGAAGACGAGCTAGTGTTGAGAAAGAGACTGCGCCGCAAGTTAGTTGATTATGTAAAGAACGTCCCACCCCATGTACAGGCAGCGAGGAAGGCGGAAGCGATCAGGGCAGAGAGTGGACTCCCTACGCTGTATGATTCCGGAGGTTGGATCGAATATCTCATTACAGTAAATGGACCCGAGCCCAGACAATACCGGCAATCTCCCATAGATTTCAATTTCTACATCGAGAAACAATTGGCTCCCATTGCCGACTCTATTCTTGTATTCAAGTCGTCATCAATGACAGAATTACTCAACAGGCAAATTGGACTGTTTTGATATTCAGGGGCGCCTTAGAAAAGCCTTTCGTAACGCTGGCTGATAAGCTGCTTTGAGATCGAGGCGTTTCTATGAAGACTTACTTTTGACCGCCAAAATCTCGTACAACGAGGATTGCATATGACAAATAATCTGGTGCTTACGGTAATTGGCGATGATAAACCAGGACTCGTGGAGTCATTAGCCGATGTCATCGCTGAAAATTCAGGCAATTGGCTGGAGAGCAGCATGTCGCAACTGGCGGGTAAGTTTGCCGGAATACTGCGCGTAAGTGTCGCAGACGAATCCGCTGACAAGCTCATAGCTGAACTCAACAAACTGCCGGATAATTTGAAGTTGGTTATCGAAAAAGTGAATGTGGATGAGTTTATAGCAGAGCCCAGAACGATGAATTTAAATTTGGTTGGGAATGACCGGCCAGGTATTATCCGCGATATTTCCCGCGTACTGGCAGGGCGGGCTGTTAATGTAGAAGAATTAAATACATCTTGCTCCGCTGCGCCAATGTCAGGTGAAACTCTATTTAAAGGCAAAGCGGTAGTGAAAATACCAGTGGAGTTGGATATTGATGAATTGCAGCTGGAACTTGAACGCCTGGCTGATGATTTGATTGTTGAAATCGAATTGGAGTAGAGCGCTGGTTCAGAGGTGCCCTACAACTGCGATACTTCGCCAAGAATGTTTTCCAAATTGTTCAGTAAATTGATGCATTCCACAATTCCAAATTCTGTGTTCATGGCAGCATCAAGTTCTACCTGCCGTTGAATCGCGGGATACAAAAGCGCCAGGCATTCTTTGCTCGCATCGAAGTTGAAAAAGAAAGATGTAACAAAATCGTCGGAAATTCTAGCCAGTAATTCCTCAAATGTCTTCCCATCACTATTTGTTGCTTCTCTCATAATTTGTTCAATGCCGGTTAATTGCGCAAGAACTGCGTTCTGAGTGGAGCGGCTGTAAGGCGATTGGATACTGCCAGCAAGGTCATTATTTAAAAGTGGATACAGTGATTTTACCAACAACTCATCAGTGATCATATTGGCAATGGCTTCATTGAGCAGGTTTACCATAGCAGGACCGGACATTTCTTCCAGCCTGTTCGCAATCATGCTCTTGTTTGCAGTCCAAAGTTTTTGCATTTCCTGCAAGTCGTCGGTCAAGATTTCTGCCACTACCGGTAATAGCAATCTTCTTCTGTTCTTGCTTAATTGGGAGACTTCCAGACCAGCTTCAATTTGTTCCTGTGTGAGTTCAAGCGCTGCTTCGTAATCGGTAAAAGATCTCATGCCAATGCCGGAAATATTTTCACCCCAGATTAAGAACTCCAACACATGATATCCAGTGGCTGCCTCTGCCAGATCAAAGTAGCCATGTTGTTCTCGAATATTGTCCTTGTCGATTGATACATTAATATCACTAACCACTCCGCTTTCCGGATAGCCTTCAACATAATCGATATAGCCAGGAAGAACAGGCCAATGATCGATCTGATAGTCCAATTGATCCATCAATAAATCTGGCACTGAATCTTGCGCACTTTTGGTAAGGCTTTTAAAAACGTAACGATGCAGCTCTGCAGCTTCGTAAGTATTATGTGAAAGTAGCCAGGCATCTCTTACTTTTTCCATGCCAGCCACGGTCGGCGATAATAAGAAAGCAGAAATAGTTTCTTCTAAATCGATGGCTTGCGAAATCGTTTCCGCCAGGCCAAAGTCGACTAGGTGCAGATAGTTTGTTATTAGCTCTTGCGTTGATTCTTTTGATATCTGGTAGACAGCGGAGTTTATTGCTGGTGAATTCAGCTCGCTTGAAACTGTTTCATCAGTTGGGGTGTCCCTCTCATCACTATCACAAGCAAATAATATAGCCGCAGCGACAAGGGGCAGAAGTAAAGGCTTGTATCGGAAGAATTGTCCCAGTGCGCTCATGTTACACCCGCAGTTGATGCTTGGAACAACCACTGAATAACCAGTCTTTACATTTATTACTGTCAGCAGCTGTAGAGCAAAGTGTGGTGACCACTTTGATACCATAGCAGATGAAGAATAAAAGCTATCATCACTTATGTCCACGCCCTCGTATTTTGAATTTTCCAGCAGTTTGTCTCTGAACACCCGGCCAGATGAGTGATGCGCCTCTCTTTTTGACTAATTCGCTTAGCTCGATGGTCGAGTTGCAGTGTAACCAGAGCTACAGATCAGGAGTTTCAGCCTTGCCGGGCAAACAGAATCAATCAGTTTGTCCCTCACACGGGGCGTGTTAGCATCGGGCCATCGAGCCGTATTCATTGGCCGGAGGAGGAATACTGGTATGGATAGTACGAAAAAACCGACAAATCTCAGCTTGTTGTTTCTGGCGACTCCAAAGGAGAACGAATATGTTCAAATGCCAATTCCCAGGTGTATTAACCGTACTAGTTGCTGCCATGTTTTTGAGTCCAGCAGCCATATATGGGCAGATCGATCGAGGTCCACTGGTTGAAAAAACCTTTGGTGAGGGATTGCCAAGAGACCGAGAAATTCTCGTTTTCACTGATGATCAGTACCCGGTTTGGCCCCTGACTCAAGAACAGCAGGCCTATGCGAGCATTANTGGCGAGCGCATGAAGCAACAAGTTGTGGACCTCGGCCAAATCGCCATACGCTATCGCGATGCAGGCAATAAGTGGTGGGGACGCTTGCCGGGCACCTCCGCTGATCGTGAAGGCATGGGGTACATGACCGCAGCATTCGAAGACCTGGGATTGACAGTAGAGCATTACCCCTACACTCTTCCCTCCGACTGGAGGCCAACCGATTGGGCTGCCAGCTACACGGCGGCAGACGGAACCCCTATCGAACTGGTTACCGCATTTCCAGTCTCAGGGACTAAAGCCACAGGGTCGCTTCCTGTCGAAGCTGAGGCAGTGTGGGTGGGTGTTGGCGCCGGCGCCGACTTCATTGGCCGGGATGTTGTGGGCAAAGCCGTGGTGATCTATAGCGTGTTCGTACTAGGAGGGCGCAGTCATTCTGCCAGTGATCGCGCCGGTCTGTTCAATGCCAACAGCAGGGCAGTCGAATTGGGTGCTGCAATGGTTGTTAATGTGATGGGAGTTCCCGGCAATGGCCAGTTTCAACCTGAAGGTGGTCTGGCCGAGGTGCCGCAGTTTACTCTGAGTATGGATGAAGGATTTGCACTCAGAGAACGGCTGGACCGCGGGGAGTCTGTGCGACTCAGCTTTCGTCTCTAGGTAGACGTGGTGCAGAACCTCGAGACGGAATATACCGTCGCGACGCTTCCAGGCATGTCTCCTGAGGAAATTGTCATTATGACCCATACCGATGGCTATTTTCAGGCCGCGACGGATAACGCCGCGGGAATGGCCAGCGCACTGGAAATTGCACGATTCTATGCCCGGAAACCACTCAGTGAACGTCCGCGAACCATGCGATTCATACAGTTCTCTGATCATCATCATGGCGAGGTCGCTCGCGGTCGCGAGGGAGTGGGAATTAACGACTCCTACCCGTGGGAAAATGTTGCCGTTAAGTTGACGATGGAACATCCATCACAGACGCTCTTCTATATGTACAACGATGCTATCGCTCCGACCAACGCAGTGGGTGCGTTCCGTTGGAATGCGCTCGGCAGCCCGGAGTTTGAACAGATGGTGTTCGATACACTGCGTGAGTTCGGCGTGTCCGTCTATGCACTGGAGGATGGCCCCAAGAATGGCAACTATGCTCCATCTTTTCACATCATCGATCATGTGATCTACCACACTTCACTGGATGTGCCGGAACTGGTTCCAGCCACAGGTTTGGAGCGCAGCACTCGAGCCTTTGCGGCAGCGCTTGATCGGGCCAACAAGATGACGATGAATCAACTACGCGGTGATAGTTTTCCACCGACTTCGAGGCAAGGCTCACTTAGTGGCACGGAATCACAAATACAGCAGTAATCAAACAGAGTACAAATTTGGATTACGGATTCTCGTATCCCAAAACAAAGGACGAATGCATCATACACAAGTGTTATGTGCTTCGAATGTTTCGAGTTTGTAAACGCGATTGCTGAAGGTAATCTATGAAGATCGATAAAAAACAGCTGTTAATCTTGTTCTTTTAACTCTTGCATGGGAGTGTATCCTCCTGCAGATAGCTTAGGACTTCTCTAAATTCCTAGCGTAAACTTATCAATTCCCAGCCTTTGCTCTCAGCCACTTCCAGAAGTTGTGGGTCCGGATCTACTGCAACAGGTTTCTCTACCAGATTGAGCAGTGGAAGATCATTTATTGAATCGCTATAAAAGCAGCCAGCTTCCAGCCTGAAATCTTCTTCCTGCAGAGCTAGCCATTGTTTGAGCTTGTCGACTTTACCTGCCTGGAAACAGGGAGTGCCTGTTATGTTGCCCGTATAGTGGCCATTTTCAACTTCCAATTCTGTTGCTATTAATGCATCAACACTGAATAAATTAGCGATAGGTGCAGTAATATATTCGTTGGTAGCAGTAATAATGACACAAATATCATTCGCCCGCCGATGTTGTTCTACCAGGTTTTCAGCCTTTTTAAGCATCATCGGGCTAATAAACTGGTCCATGAATTCATCGTGCAGGGCTCTTAATTCCTCCTGGTTTGAATGCAGGATTGGGCCGAGCGTAAACCGCACGTAGTCGTGTATATCCAGAGTTCCTTTCCGGTATTGCCGGTAGAACTGGTCATTTCTATCCCGGTGAGATTCCGCATCCACCAATTCCTTGCTGATCAGGAATTCGCCCCAGGCATGGTCGCTGTCTCCACCCAGCAGAGTATTGTCCAGGTCAAAAAGTGCCAATCGGCGTTGCATTTGCTTCTCCGCGCAGTAAAAACGCCACATTATACCTGCAGTTGCCACGAGTGCGCAGGAGTAGTACCACGAATACGTGGACCACATATAGATGGCGATAGCGTCTATCTTGTTGATATATTGGATAAATTATAATTGTCCAGCTTCCATTGGCATTGATCCTGTCAAGGCATGTATGAAACAATGCAGCTTCAGTCGAATCAAAGGATCGAGAAAGTGATTGATTCGGAGGGCTTCCGCTCAAATATAGGGATAGTCATTTCAAACCGCTTGGGGCAATTGTTGTGGGCCAAGCGCATAGGTCAGGATGCCTGGCAGTTTCCCCAGGGAGGCATAAAACAGGCAGAAACCCTTGAGCAGGCTTTATACAGGGAACTGGCCGAAGAAGTAGGTTTGATGAAAGAAGATGTGAAGGTTATTCACCAGACCGGCGATTGGCTTAGATACAGACTGCCGGAAAATTTTATTCGATATAACAATGACCCAGTTTGTATTGGTCAGAAGCAAAAATGGTTTCTGCTAAGTCTGGAAAGCGAAGATAGCAGTGTTGAACTTAACCGGAATGAAAAACCGGAGTTCGACGACTGGCGTTGGGTGAGCTACTGGTATCCGCTGGAGCAGGTAATTGATTTCAAAAAAGATGTGTACAGGCAAGCATTGAATGAGCTGATGCCCCCTCTACATGATCATATAAAGAAATTTGATTCGCTGTGATCGCCTGAGAATAATTCCGGTGTCGCTATAAGTTTTGTGATCGAATCATCCTCAGAAATGCAATTCTGAAGAGTGATTGGTATTTCCTGAGACTCAATCAGGAATTGTTGGAAGAATTTATGCTCGAACAACTGCGCGGTATAGTGCAACAGGTTAATGCAGCTAAAGACTTGCAGTCGGCGCTGGATATCATCGTGTCTCGGGTGAGGGAAGTACTGAACACCCAGGTGTGCTCGGTGTTTTTACTTGATAATGATATCAGTTGCCATGTCTTGATGGCCTCTGATGGTTTGAATAAGGCATCAGTGGGACAGGTAAGTCTGGAAATAGGTGAAGGCCTGGTTGGTTTGGTTGCAAAACATGCCGAGCCGCTGAACCTGGAAGATGCTCCGCTCCACCCCAGTTTTCATTATTTGGAAGAAACAGGTGAAGAAGAATTTCACGCGTTTCTTGGCGTTCCAATTATTCACCATCGGTCTGTTCTCGGTGTGCTTGTAGTGCAGCACAGGGAGCGACGTAGTTTTGACGAAGGGGAGGAAGCATTTCTTATAACATTGTCCGCGCAATTAGCAGGAGTAATAGCTCATGCCGAGGCTACCGGAGCAATCGAAGGGTTAAGCCCATCAGGACATAAGACATTCGATACAACTTTCAGCGGCGTGTCAGGATCATCTGGTGTAGGAATTGGCAAAACGTTAGTAGTCTTTCCTCCGGCCGACCTCAGCATGATTCCCGATCGATCAGCGAAGAACATCGAGAAGGAAATAAAGCTTTTTAATACGGCAATAAATTCGGTTCGTGATGACATGCGTGCTCTGCACGAAAAGTTGGCTGGGCGGGTGCAGGAGGAGGAGCGTCAGCTATTCGACGTGTATGTGAGGATGCTGGATGACAAAGCTTTGGGTCATGAGGTTGTTGAGAGAATAAAATTGGGAAGCTGGGCCCAGGGTGCATTAGCCTATGTGGCTAACGAGCACGTTCACAATTTTGAGATGATAGACGACCCCTATTTGAGTGAGCGTGCCGTTGATATTAAGGATCTCTGTAGCCGTATACTTTTTTATCTTCAAAACAAGGAGGCTATTACTACCAGATACAGTAATAATACGATACTCGTTAGTGAAGAGCTGACACCTGCGATGTTGGCCGAGGTCCCTAAACGAAAACTGAAGGGCCTGATTTCAGTAAAGGGGTCAGGTAACTCACACGTAGCAATTTTGGCACGTACTATGGGAATTCCAACTGTAATGGGAGCGGTTGACTTACCCATCAATCAACTGGATGGCAAGGAAGTCATTCTTGACGGTTACAATGGGCAGGTTATAAGCAACCCTTCCAAACAGTTACTCAACCGATATCTGGAAACTATAAAAGAGCAGGAGCAGTTAATAAAGGGCTTGTCGGGCCTTAAGGACCTGCCTTGTGAGACGGCGGATAAGCACCGGGTTCACCTATGGGTGAATACGGGGCTCATGTCTGATGTGATGCAGTCTCTGGACCAGGGTGCGGAGGGAATCGGTTTATTCAGGACGGAAGTACCATTCCTGCTAAGTGAGCGTTTCCCTAGCGAGCAAGAGCAGGCTCAAATATATCGAGAGCAGCTCGAAGCCTTCGCTCCCAAGCTCGTTACGATGCGTACGCTGGATGTGGGAGGGGACAAATCCCTACCTTATTTTCCGATAGATGAAGCCAATCCATTTTTGGGTTGGCGCGGCATCAGAGTTACCCTGGATCATCCAGAAATTTTCACAGCCCAGATTCGTGCCATGTTACGGGCAAGCCTGGGCCTGGAAAATTTGCAGATTATGTTGCCAATGATAAGCAATATCAATGAAGTCAATTCAGCAATGCAGGTTATTAAAAAAGCGTTCCGGGAACTTTTGCAAGAAGGGCTTGAAGTAAAGTTCCCACCTATTGGCGTAATGATTGAATTGCCAGCCGCCGTGTACCAAACGCGGGCCCTGGCCAAATTGGTTGATTTTATTTCTGTGGGAAGCAACGATTTAACCCAGTATCTGCTCGCCGTTGATCGTAACAATCCCCGCGTGGCTAGCCTGTATTCGGCCTTTCATCCGGCAGTACTTATCGCCTTGCAGCAGGTGGTAAGTCAGGCTCAGCTGGAGTCCAAACCTGTTAGTATCTGTGGCGAGATGGCGGGAGATCCGGGTGCTGCAGTCTTGCTTGTGGCTATGGGTTTTGATGTGTTGTCCATGAATGCGGCGGCCTTATTAAAAGTAAAATCGGTAATTCGCAGTNTGACTCTTAAGGCCGCCCAGGACTTGCTGGATCAAGTCATGAATATGGACGATGCACAGATGATTCGCAGTGCAGTAGATTTAGCGCTTTATAATGCAGGAGTTGATAGACTATTGCGCTCTTCACGGGCTAATTAGCCCCTAGACTAATTCAATTCAAAAAAATGCCTGCCAGTTTCCTGCCCTTCCTCATCATAGTTTTGCTCACTAAACCGGATGTTGTTCTTGGCGTTATAAATAATCGCAGTTGAGCAACGTGTGCCGTATTTGCGCTCAGGATTGTGAATGAAAACGGAGGACAAGGCTCGTTCAAGTTCAAGAGGAACTCCGGTGTCTGGCAGTTTTCCATCTTCGGCGCGGTCTCGATTATTCATCAAGTCCAGCAGTGCGTCCGTTTGCAGTTCAGCGCCAACCGCCAGTGCATTTTCCATATCATCCTTGGCGCGTTGCACTTTTGGCCAGGCCGAATCCAGCAGGCCATTTGACAAGCCATAAATCCCTGGTTCAAGTTGCCTGACCATGCCCTCGATATTATTCATATAAAAAACTTGCCTGGCATCACCAAGTAATAAGTTAAAACCCGCAAATTCCTCGACTGAAGAACTTAGAGTATGCAGATACTCCCCGGGTGAATGGCTCCCTTCGAGGAAACCCCGGGTAAGCTCTCCCCGGGATCTGGGCATGGTTTGTGGTGCAGATGGATTTCGAATGTTAGTTACTGCGGCAAATCGCCCGTCTCGGGTAACTCCGAGCCAGGTTCCACCCTGGACCAAGTCCCGGCCTCCGAGAATTACAGCTCCAGCAACTGATTCATTCGTCCAGAAGTTTGCTTCCGCTGAAGGACGGGAAAAGAACTCGTCTCGGTTGGCTGCTAAAACGAATGGATATTTAATGCTTGCCTGGTGGGCGATTACGATTAGACACATCGACCCGATTTTATCCCGTATTAGTTTCTGATCCAAATTAATTGCGGCTTGACAGCAGTGGTATCATGACTGACTATCCAGATCCATTATCCCTGCTCAACGGTTGCTGCGCCGCATTCCGGTAGGGAACTGGCAGATGTTGAGAAGTGGTTGGAATCGGAGCAAGCCTCTAACGTTTATGTTTACTTATCCTCAAATCGATCCTGTAGCCCTTTCTATCGGCCCGCTGAGCATTCATTGGTACGGGATTATGTATATTGTCGCATTCGGTGGTGCCTGGCTGTTGGCTCTACACCGGATGAAACAAGAGCCTGGATCATGGACTGCCGAGCAAATTTCAGATCTGGTTTTTTACGGTGCACTTGGTGCGGTCATTGGTGGGCGCATGGGTTCGGTATTTTTTTATAATTTCGATCGATTTCTGGATGACCCAGTGTGGTTATTTCGAGTTTGGGAAGGAGGCATGTCGTTTCATGGTGGTTTCCTGGGAGTCATGACGGCTTTCTATCTCTATTCCCGGCATATCGGGAAAGCTTATTTCGACGTAATTGATTTTGTGGCTCCACTGGTACCCTTTGGGTTGGGCGCGGGTCGGCTGGGTAATTTTATTGGTGGTGAGCTTTGGGGCAGGCCCACCGATGTCGCATGGGGGATGGTATTCCCGCACGTGGATCAGCAGGCCCGACATGCATCGCAATTATATGAATTTGCGTTGGAGGGAGTCGTGCTCTTTGCCATTATATGGTGGTACTCCTCCAGCCCCCGACCACGATTTGCTGTGTCCGGTGCCTTTGCCCTTGGCTATGGCGTATTTCGCATATTCATTGAGTTCTTTCGTGAGCCCGATTTCGGTATTGGCTTTATTGCTTTTGATTGGTTGACGATGGGACAATTGTTATCCATACCAATGGTTGTGGTCGGAATCTATTTGCTGGTCCTAGCAAACAGTGAGCGCAAAGTCATAATGAATCCTTGAGCCAGTTCAGCAATGCAGCAATATTTGAGTCTATGTCAGCAAATTATCGATCAGGGCGTGTGGGTCGAAAATCAGCGAACCGGCAAAAAATGCCTCACGGTGATTAACGCCGATCTTTCCTACGACGTCGCTGGCAATCAATTTCCAATTATTACCACCAGGAAGAGTTTCTGGAAGGCGGCGATTGCTGAATTGCTTGGCTATCTGCGGGGTTACAATAGTGCGGCTGATTTTCGGGAACTGGGAACCAAAACCTGGGATGCCAATGCCAATGTAAACGAGGCCTGGCTAAATAACCCGGTCCGTAAGGGTGAGGATGACATGGGCAGGGTTTACGGAGTGCAGGGCCGTAGCTGGCGCAAGCCCAATGGTGAAACACTTGATCAACTCAAAAAAATTGTTGCTAACCTGGCTCAGGGAATAGACGACCGGGGTGAAATACTGACCTTTTATAATCCCGGTGAATTTGAATTAGGTTGTTTACGCCCGTGCATGCATACCCACACTTTCTCTCTGCTGGGGGACACGCTTTATCTCACCAGTTATCAACGCTCCTGCGATGTGCCACTTGGTCTCAATTTCAATCAGATACAAGCTTTCACGCTGCTTGCCCTGGTTGCCCAGATTACCGGAAAGGATGCCGGGATTGCGTATCACAAGATTGTCAATGCCCATATTTATGAAGATCAGCTGGATCTAATGCGCAGTGTACAGCTCAAGCGGGATCCTTATGATCCTCCCCAATTGCATATCAATCCGGATATCAAGTCTCTGGAAGACATCGAAACCTGGGTAACTCTGAGTGATTTTGATGTTGTCGATTACGAGCATCATGAGCCAATCAACTACCCCTTTTCGGTTTGAGATTCAATCTTGCCTGAGACTTCCGCGATGAACTTATCACTAATTTGTGCGATGGCCGAAAACGGAGTCATCGGTATCAATAATAATCTGCCCTGGCACCTGTCTGAGGATCTGAAATACTTCAAACGCACCACCATGGGTAAAAGCATCATAATGGGCAGGAAAACCTGGGAATCAATTGGCAGACCGCTGCCGGGCAGAACCAATATCGTAGTTACTCACAACACAGACTATATGGCAGAGGGAGCGAAAGTCGTCACCTCGCTGGAAGCAGCTATTAGACTGGCGGAAAGCATTTCCCTGATAGATGGTATCGACGAAGCCTTCGTCATTGGTGGGGCTGCGCTCTATCAGGCGGCACTACCACTCGCCGACACTATTCATCTAACCTGTGTACATGCGGAGGTGGAAGGCGATACCTACTTCACTGATTTTGATGTGACCAAATGGAAGGAGGTGGAAAGAGAGGAATTTCGCGCGGATGAGTCCAATCCCTACGACTACAGCATATGTGTACTCAAACGAGGTGAAATGGTTTAGTTATCCCCCCAGATCAGACACAGCACTGATCTATTAACAGTGGCTTTAGAGAATTTTCACAAACACTTTAAATAATCCCCGTATTTTCAGTCGCTTACCAATTAGTCAAAAAAGAGCTTGCAGTTTTTGTTTACTGTATATATTGTATATATACAGTAGAGATAGAGCTTATGTTACTACATATTTCAGAACAATCAGCGGAAACGCTTCAGGAACAGATCATTGGCCAGATTAGAGCCAGAATCTTGAATGGCACTCTGGAGCCGGACTACGCGCTACCGTCGATTCGGACACTGGCAAAGAACCTCAGGGTTAGTGTGATTACGGTGCAGCGAGCCTATGAGCACCTGCTTAACGAAGAGATCATCTATTCGCGGCGCGGTAAGGGCTATTTTGTCGCACCGCTGGGGCAGAACGATAAGTCCGTCCTAGCACAACAGAGATTTTCACAACAGCTGGTAAACCTGATCGGGACGGCCCGGCGTGATGGCCTGAATGATCAGGAAGTCAGGCAGATCTTTAACAGGACTCTGCAATCGGGAGACTACGATGACAATGCTTGAAGTTAATGGGCTGGTGAAAAACTTTCGACATTTTTCATTAGGCCCGGTAAATCTTTCCCTGGAAAATGGCTGCGCCATGGGTCTTGTCGGTGCTAATGGTGCCGGCAAGACCACGCTTTTTCGTAGTTTGATCGGAACCCTGCGGCGTAACCAGGGAACGGTACGGGTCAATGGGTTAGAAGCCAGCGCTGTCAGTGGCGTCTGGCGGCAGCAGATTGGTTACATAGGGGATTTCACGCCACTATTCAACCATTGGAGCGGAGCCAGGAATCTGGCAGCGTTTAGCCGATTTTATCCAAATTGGTCGAAACAGCGCGCGACAGATCTAGCTAACCGGTTGAATCTGGACCTTAAGCAATCTGCGAAAAACTACTCTACCGGTCAGCGGACCAAGCTGGCCATTGTCATTGCCCTTGCCCACAGTCCTCATCTTCTGCTGCTGGATGAACCGAGCACGGGACTCGATCCGGTATCACGCGAAGCCTTTATGGATCTGTTGTTCGAGCAGGTGGGCTCGGAACAAGTTTCAATGCTCTATGCGACCCACCATATTTCTGAAATTGAGCAACTGGCTGACCGGCTGGTCTTCGTGAGCGGTGGCCAGATAATTCGTAACGAGGTAAAGGAAGACCTGTCTGAAAATTGGCGCCGGCTTAGCTTCCGATGCGAAAACGATCTGGGACAGATTCCCCATGTTATGGAAAAGCGATCAGAGCATCACCAATACGATCTGATTTCAGATAACGCCAATGCAAGCATCCAGTATCTAAATAATAAAGGGGTGGCTGACATCGAATCAAGTCGGCTCTCGATCGAAAAAATTGCTGTGCAAATATTGAAAAACTCGGCAATGGAGAATGGCGATGTTTAGAAAATTGCTAATAACCGAATTCGATGCGAATAAGCTTTTTCTGATTTTGGCTCTTGTTGGAAATATTCTGTTTTTTATTTTTTTGGGGCTTAGAGAAAGCTCCGTTAAGAGTTTCATGGCTGGTTCATTAAACGTATATTTGTTTTTACTATTGATCAGTGGTGTCTGGAGTAGCGAACAGAAGCGGCTACGGCTTTATACCCAATTGCCCGTAACGGTAACCGAAGTGTTTCTGGCAACCTGGATCCATATTCATTTCTGGTTGGTAATGCATGTGTGTTTCTGGTTGCTTTATGGTGTTGTCTTCGATCCGCAATTCTCGATCCTGCAGGTAGCGGAAATCGTATCTGCCGCGATGGGTATCGCCAGCTTTGTGACACTGATAGGGATAGCGATTGATCTTTGGGCATTCAAACCTGCCTATGTACGATGGATGTATATTGGTGGTCTGTTATTTTTAATGGCAGTGGCGGTACAGCTGGATATGTCCATAGGCATTATTGGCACAGAAGAGGGTTTTCAGGTTCTTCCTTTTGGGCTCCTGGGGGAAGGGCGTTCAGGATTGATTATATCGATTATAGTGCTCGCGTTACTGCTATTCGCCGATTTTCTTGTCTATAAGAATAGCGATCATTATTTACGTTGATCGGTGCATGGTTTGTTGACCGTCGAGTTAGCGGGCTAGAGAATTTTCACGAACACTTTTGAATTTCTTTGAAAATTGTAAAGCAGTTGTTTTTGCTCGGGCAAATCGGCTATCTTGCTTTCCTTAAAGCCCTTCTCCAGGAACCAATGTGCAGCCGTGGTTGTCAGAACAAATAATTTTTCCAGGCCAGCATTTCTAGCCTCTGACTCCAGACTGGCCAGAAGGCGGACGCCGTAGCCATTATTTTGATAAGCCGGATGACTTGCTATACAGGCAACTTCACCAGATTTGTTCTCCATCGGATACAGGGCAGCACAGGCAATTATCAATCCCTCAAACTCTACAACCTTAAAATTTTCGATTTCAGTCTCTAACAGCTCTCTGGAGCGCTCCACCAAGGTACCTGCCTGTTCAAGTGGTTTGATCAGATTCACTATTCCAGCCACGTCATTTACTGATGCCTGCCTCAGTTTTTCAAAATTATCGCTGCTTAACAGCGTACCATTTCCTTCCCGGGTAAAGAGCTCCTGCAGAAGTGCGCCATTTTGTTTGAAGCTGATCAGGTGTGATCGGTGAACATTTTTTTGATAAGCCTTCAGTGCTGCAGATAGTGCACTGGATATAATCAATTTCTCTGGCCCAGATGACTCGGAGTAACTATTCAGGAAATACTCTGCATCTTGTTCAGTCAAGGAGGGAATCAAATCTCCATCACTGTTGGTAATTCCATCGTCAGGGATGAAAAGAATCAATTTATCTGCTTTTAATGCAATTGCAGTTTCCGTCGCCACTTCTTCCACAGAAAGATTGAATACTTCTCCGGTAAAAGAAAAACCCAGGTTTGACAGCAGGACGACATTGTTTTGTTCAAGTTGCTGTTCTATGGCATTTGCGTCAATTTTCCGTATTGCTCCGGTGTACTGAAAATCAATGCCGTTATGAACGCCAACAGGCATGGCGGTGACGAAATTTCCTCTACAAATTCTGATATCGGAACCGTGCATGGGTGAGCCGGCTAATCCCATGGAAAAAAGTGCTTCAACATCTGTGCCGAGGCTACCAACGGTCTGTTTAACCACCTCCATACAACTCGCTTCGGTGACGCGTAAGTTGTTGTGATATTCAGATGTCTTGCCGACTTTCTCTAGCGCATCGGTAATTTGCGGTCTTGCACCATGAACCAAAACCAGCTTGACTCCAAGGCTATGTAGCAGGCTAAGGTCGTGTACTATATTGGGGAAATTTTCATTAGCCAGGGCATCACCGCCCAGCAGTACAACAAATATTTTGTCGCGGTGCAAATTGATATAGGAAGTTGAAGACCTAAACCAGTCAATGAAAGAGAATGTCGATTCGGTCATTTTATTAGGCGGCTCCGCTAATGCAATGTCGAATTATCAGCTTTTGGAGTATTTCAATACACGGCTGGACCATTTCCAGTGACATATATTCATCTGGTTGGTGAGCCTGATCAATGTTTCCTGGGCCAAGGATTATGGTGTCAATCCCCAGGCTCTGCAGGTAGGGCGCCTCGGTGCCAAATGCAACACTTATGCTTTTATGACCCGTTAGGGATTCTGCAGACTTTAATAAGGCACTGTTTTCATCTGCAAAAAAGGCAGGAATTCCCG
This sequence comes from Gammaproteobacteria bacterium, assembly GCA_002726595.1. Taxonomy (GTDB): domain Bacteria; phylum Pseudomonadota; class Gammaproteobacteria; order Pseudomonadales; family Pseudohongiellaceae; genus UBA9145. The sequence continues at coordinate 40,647 of PBTO01000001.1, forward strand.
TAAACAGTGGTGTTAGATTAAACTCAATCCCTAAAGGCTCTGTTATGCGCAATACCCGGGATTTTATTTCCGCCCTGACTTCATCAATATGCATTCCTGGCATGAGCCTGATATCAAACGCCAGCTCGCAATGGCCACAAATCCTATTTGGATTGTCACCGCCATGAATACAACCGAGGTTGAGCGTGGGATAGGGAATTTCAAATAACTCATTCTGGTATCGGACTTTTAGTTCCTGGCGAAATTCAATGAGTTCCGATAGCACCAGGTGCATGGCATCAAGCGCGCTATTTCCAAGAGCCGGGTCCGATGAATGACCACTCTGACCGCGTAGTTGAAGTGATTCCATCATCATGCCTTTGTGAGTGCGCGCCGGCCGTAAACCAGTAGGCTCCCCTATTACTGCTGACCGGGCTTTTGGTTTACCCAACCTGGCCAGTGTTTGCGCGCCTAGCATGGAGGTTTCCTCGTCGGCTGTAGCCAATACGATAAGAGGCTCACTAAGCCGTTCATCCTTCAAAGTTTTAGCCGCCTCCATAATGATTGGGAAAAATCCTTTCATGTCTGTGCTGCCGAGGCCGTAGAGACGATTGTCTTTTTCGGTAATAGAAAAAGGATTAACCGACCATAATGCATCATCTATTGGTACCGTATCCGTGTGGCCCGCCAAAACTAATCCCCCTGGTCCCTTTCCCAGCGTGGCTATCAAATTAAATTTCTCTTTGCCACTAATCGACGGGCTGGGAACAACCTCACATGAAAAGCCTAATTCCTCAAATTGTGTGGCTAGATAATTGATAACAATCTCGTTACTCATATCGATGTCGAAATTCGCTGAGCTAACGCTGGGCAGGCTTACAACGTTATTGAGTTGCTGAAGTAAATTGGGATAACTGTTTGGCATAAAAATTGATCGCTTATTGAGCGCTGCTCAGATCAGGCGGTGGCTGAAAGTTTTACAATCATGTCGGTTTTTGCCGCCATAATGAAATCATTAATGTGAAGACCATTGATTTTGCTGGTTCACCAGTAAACGGTAACCTTGCCCCACGCAGTTGTAATAGTAGGGTGTTGGTTTTCTCGCTCTGCCAAGGCGGCAATTTTATAGCTGAATCTGAATGCATCCCTAAATTCTACAAAGTGAAATTCGCGCGTGAGCTTTTCAACACCATCGTGAAATTCTTTCTTCCAGGCTGGAATGGCAAGAATTAATTTGTTGGCTTCTTCTTCGGTAACAACAGGCGCTCCCAACTGGCAGGTTTCACAGTGCTTCTGATGCAAGGCTTCCACTTAGAGGAACTCCTCTAGCAGGCTATTTAGCAGTAAATAACCGCGGTCTGAAGCGACAATATTGTCACCGTTCTTGACTAAAAAGTTTTTCGAGATCAGGTATTCTACCTTTTTTTCAATAGTGCTAAAAGGGAGCCCGGTTCGGGATTCGAAGAGTTGTGTGGTAAATCCTCGCTTCAGCCGCAAAGTATTCATTAGAAATTCAAGCGGCCTTTGATCTGGATCAACCGCCACTGCTTCTGCCATATAACTGACATCACTTTGAAGATAATGAGCGGGCTGTCTGATTTTCCTCGTTCGTCGAATCTGACCATTTCCCGGATCGGTTTGTTTTCCGTGGGCCCCGGCGCCGATACCCAGGTAATCACCGAACTGCCAGTAATTTACGTTATGGGCAGATAGCCTGGATGGTCTGGAAAAAGCCGATACCTCATATTGTTGGAAATTCTTGTTCGCTAGGGCAGCCATGCCGTGTATTCGAATCTGCTCCAGGGAGTCCTCTGCTGGCAAGGCTGGAGGCCTTCGAAAGAACAAAGTATTTGGCTCTAGTGTTAGTTGATACCAAGACAGATGAGATGGCTCGAGCTCACAAGCCGTCTGCAGGTCGTCAACAGCCTGATCAGGGCTTTGTCGGGGCAGGCCGTACATGATATCCAGATTCAAATTATCAAAACCGGCTGCTCTGGCAAAATCTATTGCCAGCCGGGCTTCCACAGCATTGTGTATTCTTCCTAACGCCAGCAAATGCCGATCATCAAAACTCTGGATGCCCAGCGACAATCGGTTGATGCCGGCACTATGAAATTCAGCAAATTTTTTTGCTTCGGCGGTTCCCGGATTTGCTTCCAGAGTAATTTCAATGTGGTCTGAAAAACCGACCGACTTCTCAATACCGTCTAATAGTGCAGCAATAGATTTGCCAGATAACAGGCTCGGTGTGCCGCCACCTATGAAGACAGAATGCAATGTCCGATTTTGTATTTGCGGTAATTCTTGATGAAAATCCTTGAGCAATGCAGCCACATAGTCCAGTTCAGGAATCGCGCCGGGCGACTCATGGGAATTAAAATCACAGTAGGGGCATTTTCTTACACACCATGGAATGTGTATGTAGAGACTTAGTGGGGGGAGTTCCAACATTGCAATAGTTTTCTTAAGGCCTGACCTCGATGGCTCAGGGAGTTTTTTATCTCGGGTGCCAGTTCGGCAGAAGCACAATCATGGGTTGGGACAAAAAACAACGGGTCATAACCAAAGCCATTACTCCCTTTTTCTTGCCGCAGGATACTACCTTCCCATGTGCCCTGACATATCAGCGGCATCGGATCTTTCGCATGCCGCATATAGACAATGACGCACTGAAAGCGCGCGGTACGCTTTTCATCAGGTACATCGTCGAGTTCAGCCAGTAATTTCTCATTGTTTGCCAGATCGGCTCCCGGCCCGGAGTCACCGGCATATCGTGCTGAATAAATGCCTGGCTCTCCATTGAGGTAGTCCACTTCGATGCCAGAGTCGTCCGCGATGGCTGACAGACTGGTCTCGATGCTGGCATGTCGTGCTTTAATGAGTGCATTTTCAACGAAGCTTAATCCGCTTTCCTCCACTTCGCTTACCTGATATTTTGATTGTGGCACCAGCTCTACATTTTTTTTTGCCAGCATAGTGCCTAGTTCAATCAGTTTGCCATTATTACCACTCGCTAAAACGATACGCTCCATAGTAGTTACTGTTCAGGTTCTGGTGATGTGATAGATGGCTATTTCACCAAGGAAATTTGGCCAGGCTTTCATGTACCAGTTTCCCTGATGTTGGGAATCCACTACTGTACGGGTTAAGACCTTGATGTTTTTCCCAACACAAAGTGCATCGAAGTCTTTTACCGTACAAAAATGAATATTTGGTGTGTCATACCATTCATACGGCATGAATTTCGAAACGGGCATACGACCTTTTGTAGAAAGGTAAAATCTGCTTTTCCAGTTGCCAAAATTTGGAAAAGTCACGATGCCGTTTTTGCCGACACGAAGCATTTCTTCTATCAGTAAATCCGGATTACTTAATGCCTGCAGGGTTTGAGTTAACAGGACTGTATCGAAGCTATTGGATTGAAAATTGGCGAGTCCGTTATCCAGGTTTTGTTCTATGACGTTGACACCAAATTCGAGGCATCGTGAAATATTTAATGGATCGATTTCCAGCCCCACATCGCGGATGCTTCTACTCGTCTTCAAGAAATCCAATAAGCTGCCATCGCCGCACCCTAGGTCCAACACGCGGCTGCCCGGTTCTATCCAGTTCTGAATTATTTCCAGATCAGGACGCATTAGCTATGATCTCTTTGTGTGCGCGATTCAAGTAAATAGAGAAAGCATCTATGTATCGCGGAATTGGCAGAAGGAACGCATCATGTCCTTGATCTGCTTCGATTTCCAAATAGCTCACATCTTTCTCTGCTTTAAGTAAGCTGTTTACAATTTCCCTGCTTCTCTCTGGTGGGAAGCGCCAGTCAGTGCTGAATGATAAAAGAAGAAATTTGCAGTCGCTTTTTGCAAAGGCCCTGGACAGGTCGCCCTGGTAGTCAACTGAAGGATCGAAGTAATCCAGTGCCTTGGTCATCAACAAATAAGTATTGGCATCAAAGTTCTCGGAAAAGCGTTCACCCTGGTAGTGCAGATAACTCTCGACTTGAAAATCCACATTGAATCCGAAGCTTAATTTTCCGGAACGCAGATCTCTGCCAAAGTTGTTTCCCTGGCCCTCGAAATCTGCAACTGTCTTGCCAAACTTTGCTCGCATGGCGCTGTCAGAGAGGTAGGTTATATGTCCTACCATTCTCGCCAACATCAAACCCTGTTTCGGATAGGTTCCCTTTTCCAGATAGTGGCCTTCGTAGAAATTGGGATCGCTAGTAATTGAATGTCGGGCAACTTCGTTGAACGCAATATTCTGGGCAGACAATTTTGGTGCTGCGGCAATGGCGATAGCATGGTGTAACCGCTCGGGATAGCTGATAGCCCAGCGCAACACCTGCATTCCACCGAGGCTACCGCCAACAACCGCTAGCCATCTGTCGATTCCCAAACGATCTGAAAGGGCCACCTGGCTTTTAACCCAGTCCCTTACGGTTACTACTGGAAAATCAGGGCCGTAATACTTTTCAGTTTCCGGATTGATCGAAGCCGGGCCGGTACTTCCTGCGCAACCGCCTAAATTATTCAGGCTCACAACATGAAACAGGTTTGTATCTATGGCCTTGCCTGGTCCTATGCATTGATCCCACCACCCTGGTTTCTGGTCTTCGGTAGTATGATATCCGGCGGCGTGATGATCTCCACTTAGCGCATGACAGATCAGGACGGCATTGCTTTTATCGGCATTTAACTCACCGTAGGTTTCCACAATTAGGTCGTAAGCAGGCAGCACTTTACCGCTTCGCAGCGTAAGTGGTTCGTCGAAGTGCAGTACCTGTGGTGTTACCAGGCCAACAGAATCTGAAGAGTTGGAGTCAGTCATTTTGTAATCGGAGTTGTCAGCTTATCCCGGTTGATTTGGTAGCGATGCCATAAATTCTGGCAAATAATCTGGATCTTCGATACATACTTTCTTATGTCGGCTGTTATGACCTTTTATGATATTCACCTGGCGCTGAGCAACTTTGAACTCACTGGATAAAAACTTGATCAGCTGTTTATTCGCCTTGCCATCGGTTGGGGCTGCAGTTATACGAATCTTAAGCTGGCCGTTGAAAACACCAACGATACTGTTCTGACTTGCTTTCAGCTGTACATAACAATTTAAGGCACCTCTGATTAATTGCATATGCTCTCTGCGTGATCTGAAGCGTACAGGTGCAAGACGCGCTTCGCCGGTAATGGCTGTAGCCCTTGGCAAGAAGTGCAACGCCGCAACTGTGCGCTTCAGGACACGCCCTTCGGGGCCTACAGGCTGTTCCGCACTCCGCGTTG
>PBTO01000002.1 GCA_002726595.1 Gammaproteobacteria bacterium
CTGTTAAATTGCATCCAAATTTGACCCATTATCCCCGAATATTTGCATCGAAATTTGACCCATGAATAATGCCTGAGAACCCTGAAAATACTCGATCTGTCCGGGTCAAGTATCGCTGCAAACTCTGGGTCAGTTTTCAGTGCAATTCAACATGCATCAATCTCAAGCTACTAGACACCTGCTAATCAGATAAAACGGAAGTCAGGCGGACCATGGGCCACGGCCGACGGACTCCGGGGATTTATGGTCCGTTGATCCTGAAATATAGTCCGTTGGTCCAGGGGTTGTAACCCATTGAAATATAAGAAAATGGTGGGCCTACAAGGACTCGAACCTTGGACAAACGGATTATGAGTCCGCTACTCTAACCAACTGAGTTATAGGCCCTTTTAATTACTCGTCCAGGAAACTTCTCAGATGATCTGACCGTGTTGGGTGGCGCAGTTTGCGCAGCGCCTTGGCCTCTATCTGCCGGATACGTTCCCGTGTCACATCGAACTGTTTGCCCACTTCTTCGAGGGTGTGGTCGGTATTCATGTCGATNCCAAAACGCATCCTCAGTACTTTTGCTTCTCTTGCGGTCAGGCTGCCAAGCACGTCTTTGGTTGCTTCGCGCAGGCCTTCATCGATAGAGGAATCAACCGGGGAATCCACGGTTGCATCTTCGATAAAATCGCCCAGGTGGGAATCTTCATCATCCCCGATGGGTGTTTCCATTGAAATCGGTTCTTTGGCAATCTTGAGAACCCGGCGCACCTTGTCTTCGGACATTTCCATACGCTCGCCCAGTTCATCCGGCGTTGGCTCGCGGCCTTTCTCGTGGACCATCTGCCTGGAAATTCGATTGAGCTTGTTGATGGTCTCAATCATATGCACTGGAATACGAATAGTCCGGGCCTGGTCGGCGATGGAGCGTGTAATTGCCTGGCGAATCCACCAGGTTGCATAGGTGGAGAACTTGTAGCCGCGCCGATATTCAAATTTATCAACTGCTTTCATCAGACCGATATTGCCTTCCTGAATCAGGTCGAGGAACTGCAGGCCACGGTTTGTATACTTCTTGGCGATTGAGATAACCAATCGCAGGTTGGCTTCGACCATCTCTTTCTTGGCGCGACGGGATTTCGCTTCACCGATAGACATCTGCCGATTGATGTCCTTGATCTCGGAAATGGTCAGGCCATTTTCCTGTTCGAGCAGGCGTAGTTTCTTCTGCGCGCGCAGTACTTCATTCTTTACATTAACCAGCAGCTCTGAATAAGCTTCCTTCTCCTTAATGTGCTTATCTATCCACTTGTCGTTGATTTCATTGCCGGGGAAACTGCCAATGAAAATCTTTCTGGGCATCTTGGCGCTGCGCACTGACAGACTCATGATGGTCTTCTCGTGGCGGCGCACACGGGCTAGTACAGCCCGAATATGTGCCAGCAAGGGATCGAACTGGCGCGGCGTCAATTTGAAACAATTGAATATTTCGCCGAGCTTTTCCAGTTCCGTTTTGGAGCGCTTGTCAGCCCGATCATACTTGCTGACAACGGCACTGGTGATTTCGTATTGTTCTCTTAATTCGGTAAAACGAATCCGTGCCTCTTCCGAATCAGGGCCGGTGTTTAAATCGTCATCGTCATCACTGTCATCGAAATTATCGCTGGCGCCATCTTTGGCAGAGGATTCACTTGTAACAACTGGTTGGACTGGAACCGGAGGTTGAATCAGTGCATCGTCAGGAGNATCCAGATAGCCGGTTATCAGTTCGTCCAGGCGGCGCTCTTCGGAATCGATGAGCACATATTCATTCAACACATGCTCCACAGTGCCCGGAAAGCAGGCCATTGCCTTCATTAATTCGCGTAATCCTTCCTCGATACGCTTGGCAATGACGATCTCGCCTTCCCGAGTCAATAGCTCGACCGTACCCATTTCCCGCATGTACATCCGCACGGGGTCTGTGGTTCGGCCTGCCTCATTCTCCACAGCAGCCAGCGCAGCCGCGGCTTCGGCAGCTGCTACCTCGTCAGCACCGGTATCATTTTCCTCAGTTAACAACAGGGCATCTGCATCGGGTGCCGTCTCGAACACCTTTATACCCATGTCGTTGATCATCTGAATAATATCTTCAACCTGATCCGGATCAGAGATTGACTCAGGCAAATGATCGTTAACTTCCGCGTAGGTCAGGTAGGATTGCTCCTTTCCTTTCGCGATTAATGATTTGAGGCTTAATTGTGGTGCAATGATTTCTGCCATAGGACTCCATCTTGCCTGGTTGTGCGGCCAAGCNGTGCGCAAATAAAAGCGAGCCGGGCATTATATAGGGTTATTAGCAGACATGCATCGGTTAATAACCCGGATTTCACTTCTTTCGAGCCAGGATAGCGGTCAATTGCCTGGTGAATTCACGCAGGGATCGGATTATCTGATATACCCAGACTAGGCCTGTTCTTTCGCTGTTTTTACTCGTGATTTCAATTGATCCTTTAACTGCAACAGATCCAGTTTTTTGGCAATATCTGACAATATGCTGTCAATAATATGCAAAAACTCCTGCTCCATACCTTCTGTCGGCGTAATTTTCTCACTCTGTAGCAATTGTGGAAGCTGATGACCCAGCGCCGTGCCATAGCAATAACCGAGCATGGTGTAGGTATCTGTTGTGGGGTCTTTTTGAATCATTTCAATAAGTGATAGCAACAATTTTCTGTTCTCATCCTCCGCCGAGTGCAGGGGCACTAAATCCTGCTTGATTGACAGGGCAAGCTCTGGATTATGCAGCAATAACTCGATCGCTTTCAGGCTGGCGGGTTTTCTGTATTTATCCAATTGCGAGGCATTGCTGGCTCGTTGCTTGAAGGGGCGTGGTTCACTTTGCATATAAGCTGGCGGAATTTGCTCCAAATCGGCCTGATCCATGACCGGAGCTGTGGAATCTGGCTTGGAAGCCAGCAATTCGGTGAGAGACTGGCTCGACATACCCAATGTTTCTGACAATCTGTCCAGCATCAGTTGCCCGTAGATTCCTTTTGGGAACTGCTTGATCAGTGGTTTGGCAAGATTACTGAGCCGGGCCTTGCCTTCGATGGAGGTGATATCCAGATCACGGGATAAATTCTCGAAAAAATAGTCCTCCAGTGGCTTTGCCTGGTCAACTTTGACGCTGAATTCCTCCCTACCAATTCTCCGCACCAGGGTATCCGGATCTTCGCCGTCGGGCAGTAATAGAAATCGCACCTGCCGGCCATCTTCCATGAATGGAAGGGTTGCCTGTAGTGCGCGCCATGCAGCGGTGCGACCAGCATCGTCACCATCGAAGCAAAATACTATCTCGGGAAACCAGCGAAATATCCGGCGTAGATGATTCGAACTAGTGGCAGTTCCCAGAGTGGCAACAGCGTTACGAATGCCCATCTGAGCCAGGGCAATGACGTCCATATAGCCCTCAACGATGAGGATACGCTGGGCTTTATTGTCGGCTTTGCGGCACTCATACAGTCCGTATAACTCCGAGCCCTTATGGAACACTGCCGTTTCCGGTGAATTCAGATATTTCGGTTTGTCATCTCCAAGTACGCGGCCGCCGAAGGCGATTGTGCGGCCCCGGCTGTCTCTGATAGGAAACATGATGCGGTGGCGAAAGCGATCATAGTAGCGGCGAGTTGTACTGCCCTTGGTTTCACTTTCAATCCCATCGCCTTTGAATTTCTCCTTTTCAATTATCAACCCTGCCTTGAGCAGGAGCTGTTGCTGGTTACCGTCGGTACCTACGGCCGAGAGCAGGTTGTCCCACCCGTCGGGGGCATAGCCAAGACAAAATTCCCTGGCTATTTCTCCACTGACCCCTCTTGCCTTGAGATAATCTACCGCCGCTTGCCGCTCGCCATGATGCCGAATCTGGTATTGATAAAATTGACTGCTTCTTTCAAGCGTCTCGGAGAGCTTTGCGTTTTCGGATTTGCGCCGTGTAGCCGCCTTGCTCTCCTCCCGGGGAACGTCCAGCCCATTTTCCTTCGCCAGCATTTCAACTGCCTGGGGAAAATCCAGATGCTCAAAATTCATCACGAATCCGAGGGCGTTGCCACCCGCCCCACATCCGAAGCAGTAATAGAATTGCTTATCTGGCTGTACACTGAACGACGGTGTCTTCTCCTGGTGGAAGGGACAACAGGCGGTGTAGTTTTTACCGGCTTTCTTTAAGTGAACCCGGTTGTCCACCACATCGACGATATTAACCCGGTTTAACAGGTCGTCGATGAATGATTGTGGAATTAATCCGGCCATAAAGTGAAGCTGCTCAAAACAGAAAACGGAAATTAAATTCGCTGTACCCGAAGAATGAGTGCAAACAAAACCTCAGCAGTCTCCGGGCTACTAATCAGAGGCTGTACAATTTCAGAGTGTAACATGCCACCCTCACGGCAAGCGGATGAAGTGGTAAAAGAAGAGGATCTCCAGAGTATAAAAAAGGCGCACGCCCACCCAGGCAGGCACTAGCCCAGCAAGGATTTGATCTTGGCACCGACCGCTGACATGTCTGCCCGGCCAACTACCTGAGGCTTGATCATTCCCATGACTTTGCCCATGTCCTTCAGGCTTGCTGCGCCCGTTTCGGTGACAGCGGCCTTGATCAGTTCGTCCAGCTCGGATTCGTCAAGGGCCTGGGGCAGGAACTCCTGCAACACTTCGATTTCCTGTTGTTCCAGGTCAGCCAGTTCCTGCCTGTTGGCGGCTTCGAACTGTCGGATGGACTCACGGCGCTGTTTGACCATTTTATCCAGGATGGTGGTGACGCGTGTATCATCTGGATCGATGCGTTCATCGACTTCCACCCGCTTGATCTCGGAAAGTGCGAGGCGAATAGCGCCCAGCCGAGCCTTGTCTCGGGCACGCATGGCGTCTTTCATCGCAGCAGTGATTTGTTGCTTCAGTGGGCTTTCAGGCATTTTTATTCCAGAGGTCCATGGGATGGAAGTCGATATGGACCACGTTCTGACAGAGTCGGGCGATTAATATAAACGCTGCCTTTTTCTGCTTTCCCGTTGCAGTTTTTTAAGATGACGTTTAACAGCCGCCGCAGCCTTGCGCTTGCGGACAGACGTGGGCTTTTCGTAGAACTCTCTACGGCGTACTTCAGCCAGAATACCGGCTTTCTCGCACGAGCGCTTAAACCGACGTAGTGCTACGTCAAATGGCTCATTTTCCTTTAACTTTACCATTGGCATGGGCAATTAATACCTTACTTGTTCGCTTAAATATCCTTGCTGTGTTTCCGCCCAACCTGCCCGGAAACTCAAGGGCGCACATAATAATGCCCTGCCGCTTGAAATGCAAAGAATTCAGGCCCTAAAATGCCATGAAGGGGCAAGAATTTGGGTTGGTTACACATTTTTGGCATGATGTGCCTCATCTGCCCGACGTGATTGGCACAGAGCGTGTGGCTGACAGGGCAATCGGCAGTAATAAAACGAGTAAATAAATGAGAGTACTTGGTATAGAAACTTCCTGCGATGAGACTGGTGTCGCCATCTACGACAGTGAACAGGGTCTGCTGGCAGATTGTCTCTACAGCCAGGTCGATATCCATGCACAATATGGGGGGGTTATACCGGAGCTGGCATCCCGCGATCATATTCGCAAGACCCTGCCTCTGGTTAAGGAAGTGATTGAAAAGGCGAAGCTGCAGGCCGGGGACATCGGCGGCGTTGCCTATACCGCTGGTCCGGGACTAATCGGCGCTCTGCTGGTTGGTGCCTCGGTGGGGCGATCGCTTGGTATGGGCTGGAACGTCCCGACCATCGGTGTCCATCATATGGAAGGTCATCTGTTGGCGCCCATGCTTGAATCTTCCCCTCCGGAATTTCCCTTTGTTGCTTTGTTGGTCTCCGGTGGGCACACGCAACTGGTTCAGGTAAAAACAATTGGCGATTATACCTTGCTGGGGGAGTCGTTGGATGACGCGGCGGGGGAAGCCTTTGACAAGGTGGGTAAGATGCTGGGTCTGCCCTATCCGGGGGGGCCAAATGTAGCCACAGAGGCAGAACTTGGTGATGCTGACCGCTTCCATTTCCCCCGTCCTATGACCAATCGGCCTGGCCTGGACTTTAGTTTCAGTGGATTGAAAACTTTCGTGCGCAACACCATTAGTGAGCAGAGTGATGGCAACGGCAATCTCGATGATCAGACCCGCGCCGATATCGCCAGGGCATTTGAAGAGGCGGTTGTTGCCACATTGATTATCAAGTGCCGACGGGCACTCGAGCAAACCGGGCTGAAGACCCTGGTAATTGCTGGTGGGGTCAGCGCTAACTCGAGACTGCGCGCCCGTTTGCAGGAAGCGGTAAGTAAGGCACAGGGTGAGCTGTTTTATGCACAGGCAAAATACTGCACTGACAATGGTGCGATGATTGCCTATGCTGGATGCCAACGCCTGATGGCAGGGCAGAAGGATGATCTGAGCATCATTGCCAAACCTCGTTGGTCGCTGGAAAGTCTGCCAGCGCTTTAACTTTTTACCAGGGACACTCTTACCAATGGATATCGTCTACATTCGCGAGCTGGAAATCGAAACCATCATCGGTATTTACGACTGGGAAAGAAAACAGAAACAAATTGTCAGTCTCGATCTTGAGATGGCCGCAGATATAAGTGCCGGCGCCGCCAGCGATGACATAGAAAATACCCTGGACTACAAAGCGGTGGCAAAGCGACTCATCGAATTCATCGAGGGAAGCGAGTACCAGTTGATCGAAACGCTGGCAGAGAAAATCGCCGGGATTGTTATCCAGGAATTCTCTGTACCCTGGCTTAAACTACGCATCGGGAAACCAGGCGCGGTGACAGGTGCGAAAGATGTCGGGGTCGTGATCGAGCGAGGTGTTAAATTCGGGAGCAGTTGATCATTCGGGAAAACACAGGCCTGATACGAGTTTCCTTAATGATTAATCGCAAGCACACCATGACTACTTTGGCACTCAGTCTGGGCAGCAACATCAATGCTGCAAATAATATTCGTCAAGCAGTGACTGCTCTGCAACAGCATTTCGGCACTATTTCCTGTTCGTCTGTCTACGAAAGTGAAGCGGTGGGATTTGCTGGTGATAATTTTCTTAATCTGGTTGTCATCATAGAAACCAACGAAGCACTGCCTGGAATCATACTTACTATCAAAAACCTGGAGGACTGCCAGGGTCGAGTGCGTACAGACCCGAAATTTTCGGCGAGAACATTGGATATTGATATTCTCACCTTTGGTAATGCAAAAGGGCAGGTGGCGGGTATTGAACTACCAAGACCGGAGATCACTGAAAATGCTTTTGTGCTGTGTCCATTGGCGGAACTGGCTGCATCTGCTATGGACCCTGTGTCCGGTAAAACTTATGGCGAGCTATGGCAGGCATATCAGGAAGATCAAAAACTGTGGCGCATTGATTTTGACTGGTGCGGTGTCCTCGAATAACAGGACTGATCAGGATAAGGCACGACCACCGTCAACCCTGATTACCTGCCCGGTCACATAGCTTGCACTGTGACCAAGAAAATAGACCGCAGCGGCTATGTCCTCGACTGTTCCCAGATGACCCAGCGGTATTTGCCGCAATATACCTGCCTTTATCGCATCGGTTGTCGAGTCTTTTTTCTCCTCCAGCCTTGCTGGCCATAATATAGCGCCAGGTGACACGCCATTTACTCTTATACCTGGTGCCAGATCTTTGGCGAGCGACTTTGTCATCGCCTTGAGCCCCGCCTTGGCTATGTTATACACCGAGTGATTCGCTAATGGGTTGTCCGCGTGCGTGTCCACGATATTTACAATAGAGCCATTTCTCAATTGCAATTCGTTTTTGAGCTGTTGGCAAAGAAAGTAGGCAGCGCGTAGATTACTGTCCATTAACTCATTCCATTGTTCTTCTTCGACTGTCCCGAATTCTGTTGGATAAAACACAGAAGCATTGTTAACGAGTACATCGAGTCTGCCGAAGCACTCCAGAGTTTCACTTGCCAGTCTGTTTCTGTCTGCATCGAGCAACAGGTCGGCTGCTATGAGTGCAGCGGAGTCAGATCTGAGTGAGCACAGTTGTTTCTGCAAGGCCTCCGCTTCCTGCCGGGAGTGATTGCAGTGAATGATTACATTGCATCCCTCCTGGTGAAATTTCTGCACAATGGCAGCACCAATTCGTCTGGCTGAGCCGGTTACAAGCACAACAGGAGTGTCTGCGGTATTGTCAGTCATCGTTTTTGATTTCGACCAGCATTTTCTCGATGGCAGCCTGGCGGTGTTGTCTGATCAGTTCAGCCGGCTTGATGTGTTTAGATGCTTCCTGCTTGATCAGTGTGCCGGCATCGATGGCATTGGCCGCATCGAAAACCGCATTCAACCAATTTTTCTGCGGGTAGTCGATCTCTTCGCAGCCGGTTCTGCCTCTGGCATCTGCTTCGCAAGCCAGAAGAAATTTTTCAGTGCGTTGGGGGCGACGAAAGGCATCCAGTGCTTCTAGCAGAGAGAGCACGGTACTGGCGCGCAACTCCTTCAGGCGATGTAACTTGGTGTGGTGTTCGCATACGAGCCGGGCTATTGCACTGAACTCCTTTGGTATGTGCAGCCGCTCTGTAATGGCAGTCTGCAACTTCAGGCCTAATTTTTCGTGGTTATAATGATGTGGCCAATTTGATCTGGGCGTTGCCACTTTGCCAACATCGTGCACCAGTGTTGCATAACGCACTACCGGATCATCTGATATCCTGGCGATGATCTCCATGCATAAAAGAATATGTACACCCGTGTCGATTTCAGGATGGTATTTTTCCGGCTGCGGTACGCCGAAAAGATTATCCACTTCAGGTAATATTACTTTCAGTGCAGAACAATCTCTCAGAGTACTAATAAACACCGATGGGTCCTTTTCGCCAAGAGCTCTCTCGATTTCCTGCCAGATCCTTTCCTTAACCAGGTAATCCAGCTCGCCTGAGTCTGCTATTTCCTGCATCAGCTGTATGGTCTCAGTGGCTATGGTAAATCCCAGGTGAGCAAAGCGTGCGGCAAATCGGGCTACTCTTAAAACCCGTAATGGGTCTTCGCTGAAGGCAGGGGAGACATGGCGTAAGACGCGTTTGTCAAGATCTTCCTGGCCGCCATAGGGATCGATTATGGCACCAGCTTCGGTTTCAGCCATGGCGTTGATGGTCAGATCTCTGCGTAACAGGTCCTCTTCAAGTGTGACTGAATTGGAGGCATCAAAATCGAATCCGGTATAACCCGGTTCAGTTTTTACTTCGGTGCGCGCCAGGGCGTACTCGTCTTTGGTTTCCGGGTGCAGAAAAACCGGGAAGCCCTTGCCGATCTGGATGAATCCCAGAGCTTCCATCTGTGACAGATTGCCACCAACTACTACCCAGTCCTGGTCTGTGACTGGTAATCTAAGAAGCTTGTCGCGAACCGCGCCGCCTACCAGATAATTTTTCATGACAACTCGTTCAATAAATAAAGCATGATTGCATAGTTTAGCCGTTGACGGAAAAATACCTGGAATTTTCCAGTCTCATCATAGTGAGCTCCCGCCCCCACACACAGCCGGTATCCAGTGCATAGATCTGTTTTTTACTCGTCCTGCCTTCAAGTGCGGCCCAGTGTCCAAAAACAATACTCACTTTCGGACTGATTCTTTCATATTCATACCAGGGTTTGAATCCAACAGGTGCTGAGTTCAGTCCTTCTTTAATGCTCAGATTCAGCGTGCCGATTTCATCGCAAAAGCGAATTCGGGAGAGATAATTGGTAATCACTCGCAAACGATCCAGCCCGATCAGTTTGTCATGCCAGCGATCCGGCGTATCACCATACATGTGCTTTAGCAGCGCCTTGTAGTTTGAGCCGTGCAGGGCAAGTTCAACTTCTGCCGCGTAGTTTAGAGTCTTCTGCAATGTCCACTGGGGAGCGAATCCCGCGTGCACCATGAGAAATTTCCTTACCCCGGAGTTGGTTTCAATACTGTCGTAGTGGGCCAATTTCTTGCTGCGCAGCCAATCGCTGAGCTGCTGACAGTCGCGAGCGCGAAGTAATTTTCCCAGTGTGCCTTTGGTACGGGCCGGAGCACAGCCCTCGTGAATGGCAATGAAGTGCAGGTCGTGATTGCCCAGTACAATCTCAGTAGCCGAGTCCATATCTTGTAGATAGCGTAGCGTATCCAGCGACCGCGGGCCGCGGTTGACNAGGTCGCCGACACACCATAATTTATCCTTGTTCGGATTAAACCGGGCTTTCTTCAACAAGCTTCTNAGTGGTTTATAACAACCCTGTATGTCACCGATTACATAAGTGCCCATGGTAAATCCGTCTGCATCATTCGTTCGAGCGGCAGTATAACATCAGTGCCAGGCAAGGCCCGGAGCAATCAAAGATTCTTATACAAAATATCGGATGTAGCGAGATCTACCATCGATATGAAGGGTATTGTTCTTACAAACGGATTGTCCTTTATAACTCGCAACGCGGTATGGGAGCAGTCAGGCTGTTGGCAAAAGTGAATGCGTCACTTACATTAAAGAAATAGTGCTAATTTGCATGTTCGATTGACCCGCTTCTGATGATTTTTGCACTGAATTCTTGACCCACTACATGCTATTGATTGCGTGGTGTAGCTGTCTATAATAGTGGATCAAAGTTAAATGCAATCGCTGGATCAATATTCGGTGCAAATCAACAGGCTGTTTATCCACAGATGCCTTTGAATTGGTGAAGTTATCCACGCATAAACAGTCCCGCCTTATGGGTTGCAGGTCAATAAGAGCGTGGGCTACAGAGATGCTCCTGTATTTATACCTGTATCTACTAATTCCTTTATTAAGAACGGGCCTGTATTTGCCTCAACATCAAAGGGGATAACTGTTAATGCCAAATAGATTTGCATTAGTAATTCATTGGATAAGTTTCCTATCGGCCTTGGTGATATTTACATATCCCACTTTTGTTTCTTCTGAATGGATTACTGAATATCCACCACCATTAGAAATAAGTTCTCAAGGATTGGCTATATTAGAAAACCCTGACTCTGCTGATTTAAGCCTTCTTTCAGAACAGGACTTGAATAACTTCATGGCTAATAATCAGGGAAGAGAAAAACTGCAATTGAATAGGGGGGTTTTCTTAGCATCTTTACTCAGTGCCATATTAATATCCTCGTTAGGATGGATCATCAGATTTATTTTGACTGGGTCAAAGGTTCTCTTTCCTTGGGATAAATCCGAATGACAAAAATAATAGGAATAGTGCAACTCAAAGGCGGAGCTGGTAGATCAACAATAGCTACAAACTGTTAATTTGCATGCTCGATTGACGCACTTTCGACGATTTTCGCATTGAATAGTTGACCCAATACAAGTCATCACCAAGTACCCCCCCGATCAAAACCCAGACGGGGGTGGGGTCGGCAGGAGTCCCAGCACCACAATCTCTTTAAACCCGATTTTTCAACCCTTTATGAACTTCCGCTTGCGGCATCTCCTTGATTTGATGTGTTATGTGCCGCTTTCACCTAACTATCTTTGGCTTTTTCTTTATCCACGAAAATTACTGGTTGAAAGATGGTATATACAGCTGCAATAGAGCCTAGAACAATAATTATACGCCTCAAAACTGATACAGAAGGAATGTTCGATGTAGCGGGAAAATCACTTCCCATTTCATTCAGGCTGGCTACTATGAAGGGAATCTGATCTATCAAATTCTGATATCTAAATAGAATCATCGCCACGGAACCCAAATAAAGCAATGAAATAATAATTCTGGGCCCTCTCTTCAATTTGTCACCAACCACATAACTTACAAATATGACTGCAAATGTGGCCGTAATAAAAAACTCAAAATCTTGAGAAATTCCTGAAGCAGATTCTCTCAATAAAGAAATTAGTTCATATTCAGTCATGCAGTGATATTCCTAGGCACATAACGCTCTTAATAATGAGTGCCGCTTGCGGCATCTCCTTGATTTTATTGTTATGTGTCGAGTATATCTCCAAATTACATGCTACTTTTACTATAAATTAACTTCGGTTTTTGTCCGGTTCTAAGCTTGTCTTATGAGAATAGACAACTGCACCTATAGTCCCGGTAATCATTACGACTAAGTTTAGAATACCTATTAGGTTAGAAGGAATGGGTCCTTGAATCAACACCTCAGTCCCTACCTCAGCGATCAACTCTACAACACTCATAAGTAAGGTTGCTGCGGCAACGAAACGACTAAAAAAAATTACTGCCGCTAAAAGATACAAACCTTGTAGAAATCGCTTAACCATTATTGATAGCTGAGATCCTGCAAAATGAATCGCCATTATGAAAGCGAATGTGGCCGTTAACCAGAACTCAAAATTGCTGTTTACCATATTCAACGCATCAAAAAATGTCTCAATAAGCTCACGTTCTGTCATTTATATTCCCACGTATTGCACTCAGTTAGCACACATAACATTTGTATATGTAGTCAGCTCGGTATTACGCTGAACACGGCCTCAAGTTTATTCTCTAATCCCTTCAATTTAAAGAGTAAGTTCTAAAGCCCATGATTACGCCAATGGAGATACCGAGGGTCCCGAGTATCCAGGATACCGGGTCCCCCGGTATACCCAATAAAGGGTTTCCCTGTATATACAACTGGTCTGCTGCTATCTCTCTGAATAGCCGACCTTTTCTTGTTCCTGGACTCTGCAAAGGGGGCGTAAATTGTAAATATATCGAGACCCCCTCCTTATTTTTCCGCGTAGATTTGCGTGTAGTCTTGTCCGTCCGCTATGGCTTTTCAATGCAGACCTTCAGTTTGGGATCATGAATTAATTATTGAACTTGGGCTTCCAGGGTATAAAAGGGTCACTTACTGTGGCTCAGTTGGCGGCAATCGTTTGACCGCTGGGGATAGTTCAAATCCTGCGCGCTTCAAGCAGAATTTACCGAGATTTAGAGCCAGGATCGCTGAGAAGGCCAGNGNNATNTTGGCTCAGCCGAATAGACTCCTGCTCTCAATGGCTATATGCTGGGCCTGATTTCAAATAACGGCAACAATAATGGAGGTTTCTCCCATGCGATTTTTCTCCGCGCTAGTCTTACTCTGTCTGCTGGCAGCACCATCTAGTGGCCAGCAGCTGGCATCATTCAACTCTGATGGTCTTACCTATGGCCACGTGCACCTTAATGTTTCCGACATGGATCGACACAAAGATATTTGGGTCAATCATTTTGGCGGCAGGGTAGTTGAGAAAGGCCAGAACGCCCAGGGCAATCCGATACTGACCGCCGTTGTCCTCAACAACATGCTGGTCGCACTGACTCCCAGGGATCCAAGCATGCCGTCGAATGAGACAGTTATGGATCACTTCGGTTTCAAAGTTCGCAACATGGATACGTTTCTTGCCAAATGGGAAGCGGATGGACTCCCGGTAACAACTGAAGCGGCGGGCTTCGGCGGGCGGACCTTCCTCGGTGCTGAAGGCCAGATTAATGCATTCGTGGATCTGCCGGGAGGCGCGCGAGTAGAACTGCAGGAAGACCAGGGATTGCAAGAGGAAGTAACCGGTTACCATATCCACTTCAATACCGCGGGTCACGAAGAACTGCTCGCCTGGTATACCGAAACCTTTGGTTTAGAGATCAGGCCGCGCGGCTCGATTGGCACCACTACTAATGTTCCCGGCATGAACCTGAGTTTTGGTGGTAGCGCTGGAGAACGTGCAGCGACTCAGGGTACCGCCATTGACCACATCGGTTTCGAAATCGATGGGCTGGAGGAGTTCTGCCGTAGATTGGAAGCTATGGGTATTGAGTTTCAGGTGCCTTACCGTGAGGTTCCTGCGATTGACCTGAATATTGCCTACATCATCGATCCCCGAGGAGTTCGAATCGAATTCACTGAGGGCTACGACGAGTACTAGATATATCAAAGGGGTTAGAGTAATTTGATTCTCTATCCCCTTTTACGCCGTCGCTTGGGCCCGATCAAATTACTCTAACCACTTTGATCCAAGTTGCAGGCCTCCACCTTTGACTGGCACCCTAGTTAGCCCGATTCCACATCTGCGGCAACACTGTGGCATTCAGAGATTGCTGGCCCGCCTCAAGATACTCACGCAGTCGCGCCACGACTTCAGGATTTTCCCTGGTGTAGCTATAGGTCTCTGATGGGTCGCGCTCCAGATCGAATAGCAATCCACTGGGTCCGTAATAGGAGTCGGGGTTATCAAAGCTCGGTAACGCGGTGCGGTAGAATGACTCCACCACCAGTTTCCACTGTCCGCTGCGCACGCCGGCGATTCGGTCATCATTAAAGAGATACAGCGCGTCATGGGGGCTGACTGCATTTTGGCTAAGCAAGGGCAGAATATTCTTCCCATCTATGTCGCGATCGCCTGGTAGGGTGCCACCAGCCAATTCAAGCAACGTCGGAAATACATCAATTCCCATCGCTGCTTCCTGACTCACAGCACCCGGTGCTATTACGGTAGGCCAGCGTGCAATAAACGGGACCCGCAATCCGCCTTCCCATGAGCTGCCCTTGCGGTCACGGAAGGGGCCTGGGCTGCCTTCAAACCAGGGACCGTTGTCGGAGGTAAAAATCACCAGGGTATTGTTGTCCAGTTCCAGCTCTTGCAGCTTCTCTAAAATCTGCCCCATGCTCCAGTCAATCGTTTCAACCACGTCGCCATAGAGTCCGGCATCGGAAACGCCACTGAATTGATCGGAAACGAAAAGGGGTACGTGAGGAAAACTATGGGGCAGGTACAGGAAGAATGGATTATCCTGGTTCTCTTCAATAAATCGCACCGCTTCCGCTGTGTATCTTTGCGTCAGCGTGGTTTGATCCACCGGATCTTCGATTACCTGTTGGCCACGATACAACTCAAGCGGTGTCATGTCGTTGCTATGCAGCACACCATAAAACTCATCGAAGCCATGATGGATGGGTGCCCACTCCAGGCGGCTGCCCAGATGCCATTTTCCAAACAGGGCAGTAGCGTAACCCAGATCCTTGAGCGCTTCGGCGATGGTAATTTCATCCTCGGCAATATGAATCTCATTGGTAGGTCTGGCAACATCGTTTACCAGCGCCAGACGGATGGGATAACGACCGGTCAGCAAACCACCTCTTGCGGCAGTACAGACATTGGCGCTGGAATAGAAGGAATTCAGGCGAATACCCTGCAATGCCATCAGGTCCAGATTGGGTGTGTCGATGAGGGTGGAGCCATAGATGCCCAGGTCGCCATAACCCAAATCATCCGCCATCACCACAATAAAATTTGGTTGCTGGGATTCTTGAGCAAAGGCTACGCTGGAAACGTACGACAAGCCCGGCAACAGGGCTAGCAGGAGCATTGAAAGTGAGTGGCGCAAGATAGCTTTCCTCCGGAATTAACCAAACTGACAGACAGGTTATTACAACACGTCGGCATTGTAAAACTCAGCTAATTTCAGGGGCACATACCAAGGGGGACACTGCTAAGTTAAGCGGATCAAATCAAAGGGGTCAGAGTAATTTAAATCCGCCCCGGAATCTGCATATTGTGAGATGATGGATTGCTACGAATCACGCAAGAAGCCCATTTAACCGCTTTACAGGAGTATTTTCACCATGAATAGAATTAAACTATTGTTGTTAATACTTGTTAGCTGTTCCCAATTTCAAACCACGTTTGCACAATTACCCTCGCTTCCCGACACCGATCAGGAAGCACCGCTTAACAGAGCCGTGAATATTTCCCGGGAAGCTCTGGTTACGGCATTTCGCCGGATGAATGCTGAAGACATTGCTACCATTCGCATGCTGGAGGGCGGCGAATTCAATGTGAATATTCGGCATCTGGAGAATATCACGCCAGAAAACATGAGGCTGCTCACTCACGCTGATATTATCGATGTATGGATTGTGCAGGAAGGCTCCGGTGTTTTGATAACAGGCGGAGAAGTGGTTGGTGATGTCCACCAGGGTGGCGTAGAACGCTTTATCAGTGTAGGTGACATGGTTTATATCCCGGCCGGATTACCCCATGGTATAAAGGAGGCGAGTGCAATCACCTGGTTCAATATTCGGTTTCCTGAGCATCGCAATTAGCTGGCTTGAAATTTCAGGATCAGTCGGTGTTCCGGATGCGCTGTTCAGCGACCAGCTCAACCGAATTGTGGATATCTGGATGAAAGACGCAGACTTCTTCCCATTCATCTCTATGCAATTCATATAATGTGCAGGGTGTGTTTGCCCTGACGGTTGCATTTCTCGGGGTTCCTTTCAGCAGAGCAACCTCGCCAAAGAAATCGCCAGCGAACAGGTGTGAAAGAAGTTTTGGTTCCTTCCCTTCTTCATCGACTACGTCGGCAATACCCCGTGCAATCATAAACAGAGAATCTCCCTTGCCACCCTGTCGAATGATCCGCTCCCCCTTGGGAAAACTGCGTTCGTTCAAGTGTTTCGCAATTGTTTGAAACTGCGGTTTACTGAGACCTCGGAACAAGGGCACTTTGGTGAGCAACTCGAGCGGTTCAATGTCAAGAAAACGCGCCAGGTCTCCCTGTTTTAATTCAATCAAGCGCCGACGCTGAATATTAAGAATGTCATCACTAATTCCCTTGGGTAAAATACCCAGGCGTGCGGTGCGCTCTATCTCCTCTTGTTCAGCTATCAAAAGCATTTTGTGTCCAAGCCGTTCCTGAATCGCTTCTACAAATTCTGGATAAAGGGTAGCAAATTCTTCCAACTCCTCCTCTCTGGCATTCCTGAAGTCTTGATATAGATCCTTGATTGTGTAGATAGCTTCGCCCTTGATTCCACTATCCCTGGCAATCTCATCAAGATTCTTGAGTACACTGTTAGCCGATCGGTAGCGTGCCCAGACCATTTCATAATCATATAAAATCTGTCTGTGCTGTTGTCCCTCTACCCAACCATACATCAACGGCAGGACTCTCAGCAAGCTCAAAAGCAAGCGTGACAAGCGACGACCCAACGACACTTGTAAATCTCCAGTCGGCAGGTGCTGGTAATACTTGGCACTATCCAACTGATGTTCCACATTTTGGCTCAATTCCCTATAGGCAAATTCATCAATCAGGCCCTGTCGAAACAATTCGTCAAACCGGGACTTTTCGCGCACCAACACGCGCATTGCAAGGATTCGCAGCTCTTCAGTGCCATCTAACACATCTCCATACTTGGCAATTTCCTTTTCGCGGGTTGCGACTTCGGCTTGCATTTCACCATTGATTCGCTGCGCTATCCTTTTGGAAAAAAATCCACCAGCCACCAGCCTTTCAACTAGCGCCATACTGCCCTGTTTAGCCTGCAGTTCAGCTTCACGCTGTGCAATCAGGTCTGCCGGGTCGGGTGTGTCCAGCTTCAGATACTTGACCAAAGCTTCGATGGTTAGACCTTGCACCAGTAAGGTGAACAGCACTGCTCCGGTTACAACTGCGATTAAGGTGTCACGATAGGGTTCATCAGGCAGGGACAACACGATGGCCAGCGCCACAGCTCCGCGCAGACCACCCCAGTACATGACCGCCTGATAACCTCTGTTTACGGACTCGATCCTAGGCAGATGGCCGATCAGTGGCACCAATCCGTATACAACTATTGCGCGGGAAATCAGCATAGCAATAACCACCGCTCCAATTAGACTTGCTGAATCCAGTAGCGTTACGAAATCCACCGACATACCTACCATAATAAAAATCAGTGCATTAGCCAGCCAGGCAGCATACTCCCAGAAATTTTCTATATATTCCTTGGTAGAGGGCGTTATCTTGGAACGCCCGTAACCACTTACGGTCAAACCCGCAGCCACCACCGCCATTATGCCGCTGACATGAAAGATCTCCTCGGCGATGATGAATGACAGATAGGCCAGTATGGTGGTCAGGGTAATCTCTACCGGTGGGTTAGCCTCTACCATACCGAGCAACTGACAAATCAACAGAGCAAATATCCAGCCGACCAGAACGCCACCAAAAAACACCTTAAAAAAATCTACCCCACCTGTTAATAAGGTCCCCAGGGATACATCGCCCGAAATAGCAATAGCAATGAGTAAACCGGCAAGCACCAGGGAGGTCGCGTCGTTGAACAGGCTTTCCCCTTCAACCAGTACCGTCAGCCGTTCCGGTACACCGAGTTGTTTGAATATGGCAATCACTGCCACAGGATCAGTTGCACTTAAAATTGCGCCCAGCAACAAAGAGATCACCAGACTGAATGAGGTCAAATAAAAAAAGATTCCGCCAATTATTGCGGTGGATAACAACAGTCCAGGTACCGCCAGCACGAGTACCGGCATAAGATTGCGTTGAAGCTCACTGGCCTCCAGTCCATGGGCCGACTCATAGATAAGTGTGGGAATAAAAACGAACAGAACCAGCTCAGGTGTCAGTTGGAAGCTGGTAAGCATTTCCAGCAGAGGCGTCAATTCAGCCAGTCGGGCAAGTCCAATACCGACTAAGACCAGCGCAATGGTAAATGGCAATCTGCGCAGCTTACTGCCAACCATAGCGGTCAATGCAGCAAAGAGCATTAGCCACATAATCCCGGAGACGAGATCCGGAACCAGAGAGAGATGTTCAGTGGACTCGGGCATTAAAGCCTGACCCTTGTTTTATTTTCAGAATTTTTGCTGCTCCTTGATTGTATCAAAAGACTAATCAAATAGAGTGACACTAATCAAGTATCCTTTCACACTGGAAGGGGTTTAGCCAGGCAATCAGAGTCCAGCGGCGCGTCAGGTTTGGGCGCATTCATCGGCTGCTTATCTTGTTAATTCGTCCCCTTTACCGATCATTACCTGACCACCACAGTCACATCGGAAGATCTGGTGTAGGTTCCATCATCCGCATAAGCACGTAGGTGCCGCTCTGGCTGAAGCTGGCCGATGCCACGGTTTCTTNACCCGTAGCAGGCAGGGGCGTCACCGCCGATTCAAACTGGACCTGACCCGGTCCCCGGTATTTGATCCAGGTAATAGCCAGGCCAGTTTCATCTGCGTCGATATAGTTGATGATGCTCTGGGACTTGGGTGAATTGCGGCCGATACCGCCACCCACTACCGGAAGATTGTTTGGCAGTGCAGACTGCACCCTGCGCCGCCCCCCTTCCCGGGGTCCGGGGATGCCGTCGTCGCTGGCGAAAGTTCGCAGCGTAACCGGGCTACCCACTGTCGCTGATAGCTGACCCTCAACACCTACCAATCGCACGGCCGGCGGTTGATTGGCATAGGCGATGTCGGTGCGTCCACCAGTGCCCCGGCCGCGGTTGGCACTCCACACGCCTTCGTCAACTCCCCAGATATTGCCTTTCTCAAGCGATCCCACCGCGGTGCGGGTTTCCTCATTGTGCCTGACGGTCCAGACCAGTTCCTTGCCGACAAAGTCTTCCGGGACCTGAACTGAAAACACGAACTGCTGTCGCCTGGGGTAGAAGTGTGTGGGCTGCCCTCTGTCGATCGGGCTGGCGTTGACCAGGATCAGTTCCGGGTCAACCGGCCCGGCGACAGTAACGCCATCTGCCACCTGAAAAGAATTGCTGGCACCCAATTCAACGTCAGGTGCTTCATCGAAGTTAAGATTCAGATAGCCGAACCACATCATATAGCTACCATCGGTATTCTGCTCATATCCTTCGTAGACCGGTTGAATGCTCTGACCAAACCGGTGCAGGATCTGCCCAGTCGCAATCCCGCTGACACTCGCTAACAACAGCGTCAACAACGCGTTGTGAATTACATGTTTATATCGAATCACCATTGCTGATTGGCTCCTCTAATTCTTTTTCACCTATCACTCAATTCTAATCGCTACCTGAACTCAATCCGGTCTGGCGCTCATTGACAGCCACCTCAAATTCTTCGTCGGTCAGTTCGTACCAACTGATCCACGAGAATGCCATTTCATCCGTGGAGCGCTGGCCAAAACCGACCCAGTTACGTGAGTCTCCCGCCCAGGGATTACTGGTCGAGTTGTTGTACCAACTGGTCACATGCAGCATCGATCCCTTGGGAATCAGCGGCTGCACTTCCTCCAGATAGTTATAGGCGATGTGCCAGCCAAAATCCCAAAACGCGCAACTCAGAGTCTGCCGGCGATTGTCCTGATAGATCACCTCGAGACACTGCTGGATGCCAAGGTTGTGAAGATGGGGTTGGAAGGCGGTAATGCGGATGTTTCGGTTGATGAATTCATAGCCATCAGTACGGACGTTGGCCTCTCCACCGGGAAGATCCAGGTCCTCGTTGTCTCCCATGTGGGAGCGGACCAGTTGGTGTTCCGGCTCTTCGCCCACGGGCAGTAACCACAGCGCCAGTCGGGTCTGATCGGTATGGGCCAGGCCGTCAGGACTACTTGCATAATGTACGTTCCAGCGCAGTCGAGTCCCTGCCTTGATCAACTGACCTGTACCCGGTGGGTTGATATCGGCTGTTTTTCCCAGGGCGTACTCGCTGAGAAATCCTCCTCCACCTTCTGGAAACTCCATTTGGGTTACCGCATGGTGCACTACCGGGTATCCCTCTGCGGTGGGTTTGGTCTCGAAGGCCATTATCCAGCGATCTTCGGTCAATCCCGTGTCACTGTAGAACGTCATCCACCAGTTAGGACTGCCAGGAGGCACGGTAAACGGCTCCGGGATTGGGATGATCAAATCCGGTGGCCGGCCCATCTCATCCTCAAGCGTCCAGGAAATATTGTCATCGAAGGTCGGGGCAGTGGGCATATTGCGCGAATCACCTTCCGGCGCACCGTTATCCACCCAGGCGACTATCGTGGCGATCTCTTCATCGCTTAGAGAACGATCATCTTTAAATCCCTGGACACCCACGGTT
Source organism: Gammaproteobacteria bacterium (assembly GCA_002726595.1). Classification (GTDB taxonomy): domain Bacteria; phylum Pseudomonadota; class Gammaproteobacteria; order Pseudomonadales; family Pseudohongiellaceae; genus UBA9145. The sequence continues at coordinate 20,836 of PBTO01000002.1, forward strand.
TTATCAATGAAATAGGGTGGCATCTTGCGATTTACCACTCTGTCCTTGATAACCGGCGCCCAGGTTTTGACCGTGTCGTAATCGATCAGCGACATGGGTGCGATAGAGCCCGGGCGATGGCACTCCACGCACTTGTCATAAATGATGGGGGCGACGTGATCGGCGAAGGTCAGCGTACTACTCACCTGTTGGCCGAAAACAGATGACGTCATTGTCATCAGGATGAATAGGACGCCGAACACACCTAAAACCTGGTGCCACGGCTGATTTGCAAAGCCATTGCTGCTGGGAATAAACACTGGACAACCTCCCGCATCTCTTCGACGTGGAGGGTCTCAAGCAGGGACGGGGCGTCGAGAGTTGCTTTTTTATTGATTTACAGCTCACTGCAAAAGAGAATAATGAGGATACAGGGCTGCAGTCAAGTGAAAAAGGAGACTGATTTGTATTCCTGTGTGCGAACTGCTGTATATTGTCACTGACCACAATTCCCAATACCGGAGACAGACGATGGTGGCTTTAAATCGAAAAAGAGTGATCAAGATTCTGCTGATACTCCTGTTTATCTACTTGGCGCAGGTTGTGTTATTTGAGAGTCTGCTGGGGTTCTATCAACCCCAGCAAGGTAACACCATGGTCATTACCACTTTCGAGGATGACGGTGAGGCTAATGAGCGGGTTGTGGCAAGACTGGACAGAGACAGTGAAATTTTCGTTGCCGTCAATCACTGGCCCCGGGCTTGGGCTAATCGGATAAGAAGAAATCCGGATATAACGATGACCTACGAAGGGGTAACCCGGGATTATACCGCTGTAGTGCTAACAGGTGCAGAGCACGAACAGGGCCAGATCGATTTTTCGGTGCCATTTTTGTTTAAATTCATGACCGGCTTCCCTCCGCGTTATTTTGTGCGTTTGGATCCTAAACCTTGAGCAATCATATAAGAATATAAAAGGAGTCAAGTCTCTCTTATTAGTACATGGATATTCGCCAACTGGCAAGACCTGATTCCGAAGTGTTTCAGAGTTCACCCAGATCCAATTGTTGTTTCAAGCTGACAGAGGCGAAGTAAGCGACACTGCTGGTGTTGGTTTCATCAGTGTCACAGAGCAGGCCTATGTCGGTGATGGTGACACCAGTTTCCTCTTCCCAGATTTCGCTGTAAATGGCCAGCAGATCGATTTCTTCATCCTGCCAGCTGCCCACGTTTTCATCGCCACCATTGGCCACATAATGAGGAAAGCTACCAATGTACTTGTACTCGCCAGCGCGCAAGCGGTTGCCCCAGATTATCTCCATGGCGCGGCGCTCGCCCGCTGCGGTGCGAAAGCTGACGAATAGGCGTGCCGGGTGATCATCGCCTTCCCGCGTTAGTTCATCCGCTTCACTATCGATTGGCTACTCTACCAACCACTCCCAGGCCAGCAAGGGGTATCGGTCAAGATCCACTTCAACATGACGGAACAGCATCGAGGCACTATTATCTGTAGCGAGACGGATTGCTCGCCGGCTATTTTTCCTGGTGAAGGAAATGTCCATAGGCGCGCGAGTCAGAAAGCGCCGATGGCGCCAGCCCTCGGGCACGGGATCAAGGGAAATGGGATTGGAGAAATCCATAACTACGAGCTCAGGCGGGCCATTGCTTGTAGTAAAGGCAGTTGCGGCAGGCCCAACTTCAACGGAGTAGAGACCAGGCTGGTCGTCGACGGTCAGCACATTGCTGCGTTCTGGCGCCACAAAGTAGGGACGCAGTATGATAGTTATTCCAATACCTGCTCCCACAATAAAGTAGAGCAGGGTGAATAACACGAAGCGGAATCGTTTGTTTTTGAACATGCAACGCTAATCCAGGATTCTGTATCCGATTGCAGGAATTTCAGGTATTTCCAACAACTAGGTAATGTCCCAGGAATTCCCTGAAATACAAAAAAACTCCAGACCGGTCATTATAGTGTTCGATCGAAGTAGGGTGCTGCGCAGTCTAACCCGACTGGGACCAAAGTAGTCAGAATAATTTGAAATCAAAAGGGGCAGGAGTAATTTAGCTTAGGTAATGAATTGCCTATTTCAAAGTCGACTGGCTCCCGTTGGTCCTTTTCCTGACTCCTCTGACCCTTTGTTCACTCCGCAATGGATGGCAAGTCATGCTAACCTGCGGATTCAATTTAAAAGCTTGGGAGGCTTTTCATGTTAAAAATAAATCGAAGAAACCTGATGCAGGCAGCCGTGCTAGCCGGTGGTGCGGCAACTCTGCCGCTGGCCCTGGGGCCGCAGACCGCCCAGGCTCAAAGCTCGTCATGGGCGGAGAAAAAAAAGAAAGCTCGTGTTCGTGGCCTGAATATGGCCTATTACGAGGTAGGTACTGGCGATCCCATTGTGTTCCTGCATGGTAATCCCACCTCGTCCTACCTGTGGCGCAATATTATTCCCCATGTTCAACATCTCGGGCGTTGCATCGCGCCGGATCTGGTCGGCATGGGTGATTCCGACCCGCTGCCGAATAGCGGGCTTGGGGCGTATAAATTCAGCGTGCACCGTGACTATATATTCGAGCTGTTGGAAGAGATCGGGGCAACAGAGCGGGTGACACTGGTGATTCACGACTGGGGCTCCGGTATTGGGCTGAGTTATGCCCAGCGCTATCCCAACCGCGTGCGCGGCATCGCCTATATGGAAGCGATATTGAATCCGACCGCCTTGCCGCCCATCCCGGAACCAGCCCAGGGGGCGTTTGTCACCTTCCGTTCGCCAGCCGGTGAAGAGGCAGTGCTACAAAACAATATTTTTGTGGAACAGATTCTGATTGGCGGTCTGGGATACTATCTCAGCGAAGCCGATAAAATGGAGTATCGCCGTCCTTATATGCAGGCAGGCGAGGCTCGCCGGCCTACGTTGACCTGGCCGCGAGAGCTGCCCCGAGGCGGTAATCCGGCGGACACAGTGGACCTGGTCACCAGTTATTCTGACTGGTTAGCCGAAAGCGATGTGCCCAAGTTGTTTGTTCGCGTAAATCCTGGTGCAATTCTAAGAGCAGGGCCGCTGCTGGATTATGTTCGTGGTTTCAAAAACCAAACGGAAGCGACGGTATTCGGCAGTCACTTTGTGCAGGAGATATCACCTGATGCGATTGGCCGGGCTTTGGCCAGATGGATGACTTCTGGGGCTATTTGATTGGCGGTTTTGGCCTCTTTTTAGATTGAGACGCTTCGAGGGGGTCAGAGCCCTTGATCTGATGGTCTAGTTAAACTGTCTTATCCGGTGTGGGATCAAGGGGGCTGACCCCGCACCGAGATGGCAATGGTTGAATTATTATTTCTTACTCGGATACCTGCAATTTTACCCCAAGCCCCGCTAACACCTTCTGTACAGTTTCAAAGCGCGGTTTGGCTCCGGGGACGAAGGCTTTGTAAAGACTTTCCCGGCCCATCCCGGTTTTGCTAGCTACTTCAGACATTCCTCTTGCTTTAGCAACATGACCTAATGCAGCCAGAAATATATCGGGATTTCCCTCCTCCAGTGCTGCGGTGAGATATTCTGCGATAAGTTCTTCGTTATCCAGATATGCACTCGCATCGAAATCGCTTATGTTCACCACCATTACAACCTCAATTCAGACAGTAGAGATCGGGCATGCTGGATATCTCTCGATTGACTCGATTTAGTTCCAGCAAATAAGAGTAAGATAACGAGCTTCCTTTTGCGTGTGAAATAAACCCGATACCCTTTTCCAACATGAGTACGCAGTTCAAAAAGTCCACCTTTTAGTGACTTGTAATCACCGAAGTGTCCCAGGCGGACATCTTCCAGACGCGTTAAAATGCGTGCTTTTGCGCGGATATCTTTTAACCGGGATAACCACCGGGAAAAGTGCTCAGTTTGCGTTAACTGAACCATTCAAACTGTATCCGAATGGATACAGTGCGTCAAGTAAACCTGCGCTATGGGATTACAAGTGTTGAATTTGAAAACTGCAATATGAGGCGTCTGGTCAGTTATGCGGGCCATAGAAAACGACAAACTTGAGGTATCAATTTATGACCTCAAAAGTATAGACCTAAATCCATTGTTTGCTGGGATTTCACGATAAATTACGAATAGGGATAAGCGATGATTAAGTGCAGTGGAGCTCATAAGCCTCTCGTTTCTGGATCGAGGCGCTTCGAGGGGGTCAGAGCCCTTGATCTGATGGGCTGGTTAAGCTGTCTTTTTCAGTGCGGGATCAAGGAGTCTGNCCCCGCATCGGGTTTGCTGGAGGTTGTTTTAGCCACTGTCGTCAGAAAAATTTTACGGCAACGCGAACACCCAGATCACACCGCCCTGGGGAACGATGGTTCGTGTACCACGCACTCGATCAATGCGCCCGGTCATGCCTGCCGCGTCGACGCCCCATCCCGACTGCACGGCCACGTACTGTTTGCCGTCGACAGCGAACGTTGAAGGCACGCCGATAATTCCCGAGTTGGTGCGAAACCGCCACAGTTCTTCGCCGGTAGTGGCGTCGTGCGCGCGGAAGTAGCGGTCGGTGGTGCCACCGCTGAACACCAGGTTACCACTGGTGGTGAGGATGCCGCCCCAGTTGTGTGACTCGAATTCGCGGGTCCATACCTCTTCGCCCGTGTTCATGTCCCAGGCCTGGATTTCACCGATATGGTCGGCGCCTTCCTGCAGCATAAAATCTGAACGGGCTCCGGTAAAAGAACTGCCAGGCTCGTATTCGACCTCGCGCCCTTCAATACGGCCGCAGGTATTTTCATTGGATGGAATATAAAGCAGGCCTGTCTCCGGGTTATACGCCGCCGGTGGCCAGTCCTTGCCACCCCACAGTGAGGGGCAGAACTCTGTGGGTGAGCCCGTCACTGGCTTGTGTGCAGGATCGTATGCGGGCCGGCCGCTCTCTGGGTCGAGGCTGGCGAAGGCATTCTGGAAAACATAGGGTTGGGCATCGACGTAGCTGATGGCGTCGGCCGAGCGCTCCAACAACCATAGATAGCCGTTGCGGCCCGGGTGTACCAGTGCATTAATTTGCCGGCCGCTACGTTCCACCGGCATTAGGATCGGTGTGGAAACTTCGTCCCAGTCCCAGGAGCCGTTCCAGTGATATTGATGGTGGGCGCGAATTGCACCGGTCGTCACGTCCATCGCGAGAACTGAGTTGCTATAGAGGTTGTCACCTGGGCGCTGGTCGCCAATCCATGGTCCCGGGTTGCCGGTGCCCCAATAAGTAAGTCCGAGCTCCGGGTCGTAGTGCCCGGGTACCCACACCGCGGCACCGCCGGTGCGCCAGCTATCCCCCGGCCAGGATTCGTTACCCGGTTCGCCGGGTCCGGGCACTGTGTAAGTGCGCCACACCTCGATACCGGTTTCCGCATCCAGCGCCACCACGAAACCACGAATGCCAAGTTCACCGCCAGATGAGCCCACCATGATCTTACCGTCAGCGGCCAGTGGGGCCATGGTGATGTAGTAGCCGCTGCTGTTATCCGCAACTGGTGTATCCCAAACCTTCTCGCCGGTTTCCGCATCCAGCGCCACCACGCGTGCGTCCTCCGTTGCCATGTACACCTTGTCACCAAACAGTGCTACCCCACGGTTGGTTCTGTGGAAGGCAATCAGATCATTAGGCAGATCGTGCTGGTAACGCCACAACATATCGCCGGTCGCGGCATTCACCGCATAGACAAGATTGCCGGGGGTGGTGACAAACATAACCCCATCATTGACGATCGGCGGGGACTCATGACCCCCAGTCACACCGGTTGATAATGTCCATACCGGCTCTAATTCCTGTACGTTGTCCGCATCGACCTGATCCAGAGGGCTGTAGCCCCAGCCATTTTGTGTGCCCCGGTAGGAGAGCCAGTTCTGATCTTCCGGGTTCTGCAGTCGCGCGTCTGTTACTGGAGTGTAGTTCGCAATGGGCGATTGTGCCGTGATTTCAAATGACGGGAGGCTGAAAACTAAGAGCACCGTCATGGCGGTCAGATTTTGCTTGAGTCGGGCAGGGTGCATCGCGATTCCTCTTTCAATGGGGACGAATGGATTTTCGGTGCTATTTTGGCACGAAGTGGCAATGTGGGCCAGATCAAACCTCCTATATAAAAGTCAGTTCCTTTTTGCTATATCATCTGGACGTGCAATTGGACACCTCGGGCCGAACTGAGAGTCCAGGCATTTCAATTTCAACGAATAAGGAAACAAGTATGTTCAGTCATATCATGGTTGGCGCAAACGATGTGCAACAAGCGAAAGTATTCTACGACGCGATTCTCGGTACTCTGGGCCATGAGCCAGCAATAATTGATGACAAAGGCCGGTGCTTTTACATTACCAAAAGCGGCGTATTCTCCATCACCAAACCGATTAATGATGAGCCTGCCTCGCCTGCGAATGGCGGTACCATCGGATTTTCCGCAGAAAGTCCAGAAGCAGCCGATGCCTGGCACGCTGCAGGGATCGCGAATGGCGGCACGTCTTGTGAAGATCCTCCAGGTATGCGAGCGGGAAATAACGGCGATATTTACCTCGCCTATTTACGCGATCCCGACGGCAACAAGCTTTGTGTCGTGCATCGTATGGGTTAATTAATGGGGTTAATGGGGATGGAGGGAAGAAAAATTAATCCCTCCGTCCCCTTTTCCATTCCCTCCGTTGCAGAAATTTCTTAGCCTTCCGGTTGCAACTTTTCTCTGCTTCGCCGTTTTGCGGCACCTCAAGTTCAAAATAATAAGAATAATGGTAGTAAGCATATGAGCGAACGCATCACTCCAGGATGGATTGGCGCGGGGCCTCGAAGTTGCGTTGGTATTAATTTATAGAAGTTATCCCGGGCAGGCCACATGCAGACGGCCATGCTCTCAGGAGGTCGTATGCAAAAATTAATTTCTACATTCTGCAGCCTTACCGTGGCATTTTCCGGCTTGGTGGTAGCAGCCACGGTCCAGGCCCAGGGTACACCGCTGCCCGTTGAATTATTGCCACTAGGCAAAGACATTGGTCTTACCCAGGGTCAGACGGTAACACCGGCCTATGAAGGCTGGTATGAAAATGAAGACGGCACGATCGCGCTTTCATTCGGCTACTACAACCGTAACACCGAGGAAGTACTCGATATTCCGCTCAGTCATGCCAATCACTTTATGGGCGTGCCGGAGGGCCAGACCAATCAGCCCACACACTTCGAAACGGGTCGTCACTGGGGCGTATTCACGGTGAATATACCTGCCGACTCGGAAGATCAGGTGGTCTGGCACCTGGAGAATCAGGGCAAGACTTTTCATGTGCCAGCCAACCGGAGCAACGATTATGTAATCGATGCGATTGTGGGCGATGCCAATGACAACTTTCCACCGGAAGTGCGATTCAGTGAAGGAGGGCCGATGGGTCATGGACCGGGTGGCATTACGGCAGGACCGGTGCAGGCAACAACAGGCGAGCCGCTGTCGATAGATGTTTGGGTCAACGATGACGGTAAAGCTAGCGGTATAGCTGCGATGTTTATGGCAGGTAGTGGTTTTACACCACCGACAGATCTGACCTGGTTCAAACACCAGGGACCGGGTGAAGTTGAATTCAGCGAGCCTAATGTCAAGGTTCCCGTGGAGGGTGGACAGGCAAGCACCGAAGCCACTTTCAGCGAAGCCGGAGATTACATGCTGCGTTTGCGGGTCAACGAATTTACTGGCCCTGTCATGTCAGGCCACTCACAGTGTTGCTGGACCAATAGTTTTATCAAAGTAAACGTAAGTAAATAGACGTATCTAAATGCTTGAGAATGAATGACGAGGAGGCGACACAGTCTCCTGGGGGTAAGAATAAATGATTGCAAGAACACGAATGGATTATGCCGTTAGCGGCGAACTATTTATCAGGCGCTTTTTGCTGGCGCTTATCGTGCTGATTTTTCCCATGCTGTCGTTGGCACAGGATGGCTCGAATACAGCGCAACACGAGGTTACCTGGTCTGGTGACGTAGCAGCTATATTTCAGGAAAAATGCCAGGACTGCCATCGGCCAAACTCCATCGCGCCGATGTCCTTGCTGACGTACGACGAGGTCAAAAACTTCGCACCGGTAATTAAGTACCGAGTGGAAAATCGAGTAATGCCACCGTGGCATGTAAATCCAAATGTGGGAATTCAGAATTTCACTAATGATCGCGGACTGACCGAAGAAGAGCGACAAACCATTATTGCCTGGGCAGACCAGGGTGCACCTGAGGGTGATGCGAGCCGGGCACCTGCACCGCGGGAATTCAACGATGCCTTGATCTGGCGCCTTGAAGAACAGATGGGTGGCACACCGGATCTGGTTGTTGAGTCCGAGGCCTATGATCTGGCGCCAGTAACCCAGGACAAATGGTTTCGTCCCAGCTCGCCTACGGGATTGACCGAGGCGAAATGGGTTAAGGCCATTGAGATTCGACCCAAGACTCCGGAGAGTCGCACCGTGGTACATCATTCGCTGGCTTTTCTGGTGCAGCAGGAAGATGGCACTGCCGGGCTGCCGGATGATGTTGATATACCGTTCGGTCCGAGCCTGTTTATGGAATGGGCGGTAGGTAAAGCGGGTCAAATTTTTCGTCCCGACACCGGCAAACTGATGTTGCCGGGTTCGCAAATTCAGTGGGAAATACACCTGCATGCCAGCGGTACGCGGGTGCCGGAAACTCAGGTTGAGTTGGCCGTCTGGTTTCACGACGAACCCCCGGAGCACCGCACCATCCTGAGCATGTTCGATGCCCAAGGGCCCAATTCCCTGGACATTCCTCCAGGCGAAATAGCCGTCACGCAGGGTACCTTCGTCCTGCCAGCGCCAGCGCGACTGGAAAATTTTCAGCCCCATATGCACATGCGCGGCAAGGCCATGTCCATGGAGGCTATTTATCCTAACGGCAACCGCGAAGTGCTTTCTTTCGTGGATAACTTCCAGTGGAACTGGCAGATCAACTACGTGTTCGATGAAAATGTCGCACCGCTGGTACCCAAGGGCACGATGATTGTGACCACCGCCTGGCACGACAATACCGAGGACAACCCCTATAACCCGGATCCGAACTAGTGGGTCGGCTGGGGTGACCGCACAGTGGATGAGATGGCTCACAACTGGGTTGATGTCACCTATCTGGATCAGGAGGAATACGAAAGAATGGTAGCCGAGCGCAACGCTGGCACCCGTTAGTTTATTTGAACAAAAAAAGGGATGGAGGGAATAAAATTTATTCCCTCCGTCCCTTTTTTCTCACTTTGGGAAAAAGGGCTCTGACCCCTTTTTCACTTTTTCATTTACTTCCCAGCTACGCACGTGGCGGCTCGTTGTGCATTCACGCTCATGAACTTGTACAGAGTTGCGCCAATCGAATCGCTATCGGCAATGGCGGCGGAGATAATCTCCAGCCCCCGTTCATCGCAAATGCCCCTGAACAAATCACGCCCGTAAGATTGCAAGTAATAATTATCTCGCTTGGCTGCCAGTTCATTCAGGCCGCTGGTTAATTGGGGTAACAGTGCCAATTGCAGTTGTTCCTGCCCGCTCGGAAACAGGGCGCTCGATGCCGCCCGCAATTGGGACAATGGTAGGGGATCGTCGGTATCGAGTAAACGATTTGCCCAGGCTTGCTTGATGGTTAAATCCGGCAACGCCGCTTCGGCGGAAATCGCCGCTCGGCGACCAGCATCGGATGGGTCGCTCAGTTGTTCGCTAGCAAGCCACTGCCGTGCATCTTCATGATCCCGTGAACTGAGCCGGCGAATAATCGTCCAGCGCAGGTTCTGTCCCAAGTTCAGGCCGTTGATCTCAATGTTGCTTTCCAATAATCCAATCAGCTTATTCAGGGCGCTGTCGCTCCGGGCCAGGTTGATGTAATTCGAGAGTCGCAGGTTCAGTGTGCTACCGGACTGACCATCAGCTTCCACGCCGGCCGTGATCAAATCCCATAGCTGCTGTTCAGCCATCGGCCCATAGGTAGCGAGTTCGTCCGCATGGGCCGTGCCGAGGCGCTCGAGCAGGTTCAGATTGCCAATCAGTTCGCCCAGAGTTTGCCGCATAATCCGGTCATTGGTCTCACGCGCCAGACTGTCGATGAGCATTCCCAGCAGAGTTGCGTTTTCCATCAGTTCATTCTCGGGGGCATCGAACAGGGCAGTCCAGATCATCGATCGCAGCAACGGATCATCGATCCGGCTCAGCGCATCGTCATTAATGATGGTGTCCATGCTGACACTGTCGAGCGTGACTTCCGTGTACCCCCAGCCTTCATAATTGGGTAGGGACAACTGCGGGCAAGCCAGACCAAACGCAGCGGGCACCTGGGTCTCTGCACCGATGACTTCAATCGAGATAGTGGCATAGGCCTCAATCTGATCGTTGTCATTCGTTGCGAACAGACCCAACTGCAGGCGTTGATTGCGCAGGGTTGGATGCTCCTCTGGCGCAGTCTGCAAAATGGCAAAGCTTGAGATGCTACCTGCCTCACAACTAAAGCGCGCCTCCAACGTGTTCACCCCGGCCTGATACATCCAGTCCTGGGCCCAGGGTCTGAGGTTCAATCCCGATTGAGAAGACAGTGCCCCGATAAAATCATCCAGCTCGGTGTTATCTCCAGAATGTTCCTTCAGGTAATTCGAAACACCCAGGCGAAAATCTTCTGGGCCAATATAATGGGACAACTGGTTCAGAACCGAGGCGCCTTTTTCGTAAGTGATCGCGTCGAACACATTGAAGAAATCGTTGGTGCTGGCCACGGGCATCTCTATGGGGTGGGTTGATACCGCCTGGTCAGCCGCGATTGCGGTCAGGTTATCCGCGAGATAGAAGTCGTGCCATAAATCTTCAAACTCGGTTTCCTCAGCCACTGCAATCGCTGCCATCAAGGTGGCAAAGCTTTCATTCAACCACAGACCATTCCACCAGTTCATAGTGACCAGATCGCCGAACCACATATGAGCCATTTCGTGCAGGATCGTGTTCGCGCGCCGTTGGCTATTGAAGCGAGTGGAAGAACCACGGTCGACGAAGCTTTCTGAAAATGTCACGGCGGCGACGTTTTCCATGGCGCCGATCAGAAAATCCGGCACGATGACCTGATCATACTTGCCAAACGGATAAGGAATATCGAAATAATCGCGGTAGTGTGCAAGACCTGCTTTGGTGTAGGTCATCCATTCCTCCACCGCGACATAGGAGGCCAGCGATTCTCGGGCTAACAGACGGATCGGTATTTCGCTGGCCATATCCTCCCAAATGTGATAGGGGCCCGCATGGAGAGAAAAGATGTAGCTGGAGAATAGTTCAGATTGTGGGAAATGCCACAGCCGACTGTCGCCGTCATCGGTTACCGAGTCTTCCATAGTTGCAGAGACCACCTGCCAATCGCTGGCGGCCCGTACAGTCAGTTCGTAACGCGCTTTTAAATTGGGCTGATCAAAATTTGGAAACAGTCGGTTGGAATAATAGGGCCACAGATAAGTGTACAGATAGGTGTTGCCATCTTCCGGGTCGACAAAGCGATGCAGGCCCGCACCGTCCTGGTTATAGGTGTGCGTGTAGGTAATGAGTAACTCATTGCGACCGGCAAGCAGCGCAGTAGTTGGTAGCGTGATAAAAAAGCCGTTGTAATCAACCTCGATGGGTTGGCCATTAGCAATGATTTCTGAGACTTCACCACCGGTGAAATCCACATCCAGAGGCGAATCGTTATCGCGCAACTCGAATTGCAACTCGACGGAACCCTGATAGGCATCGGCCAGGCTGATCAGATCAATACCGAGCACGTATGAGATATCCGATACACGTGCCTTTCGCGCGATGGCTTCAGCCTGGCTGAGTTGATCCAGCGCAAGGCGAGCTGAGATTTCGGCTCGCTCACTATTCGGTGAACTGCCGAACTCCTCTTGATCGACTCGGGCTACAGTATTAGTTTGTTCGCCGCAACTGGATAGCAGTATGGCGTAGGTAAAAGCAAAAAAACAAAAAGGTTTACGCATCAGAGACACCTATAATCCAAACACAAACAAGCCCGTCCCCACACAGGATTCATCCTGACCCATGCAAGATTCCCCAGAACGGTCCGATGCGTAGACCAGGCCACGATGGTCGATATCCACATCGGTCAGTTCGATAACCGCTGCTCGCTCACCGGCAACGCGCGCTGGTGCATTCGTTTTGGGAATATAGTATCCGACTTCCCTCAAATTCTGCGGATCGGAAATGTCGAGTACCCGCACGCCTGCATTCAGGTAAGCAAGCCAGACCAGTTTGTCTTCGAAGCGGTTGAGGTCACCGTTGACAGTTTCGGCATGCTGGTGCGGACCGAAGTTACCGCCGATCTCACAAAAGTCGCCGACGGGTACCTGCCAGGTGGTCAGCGGCATTGGATTACTCTCATGCGTGATATCGAACATATACACGCGACTCTTCACTCCCCGCGAGCACTCCGGCCCGTATTCGTCAGTGACCAGCGCATAGGTTCGCGGCAATTCGCCTCCGGCGGCGGTGATGTTTGGCACCTGATCATAGATGATTGGCGAAACCGTGTGCGGTCCGCGACCGGGTGGGGAGGTATCGTAGGACCAGACCAGCACCGGTTGTGCCGGGTCTTCGATATCCCATGCAGCGATATGCCCACTGCCCTCGCGGAAGCCGGCGTAGATCCTGTTATTCTCCTCATCGACCACAGGATGGTGCACGTACTGCTCTTCGAAACCGGCCTCGTCATCCTTCTGCCCGGGCAGCCAGCATCTGCCTACGAACTGAGGATTGGCTGGTTCCCGCAGATCCCAGATATGCATCAATGCCGTGCGAAATCCCGGTTCTCCGGATGAACTGTAGAACAATCCAGTCTCAGGTGACCACCAGCCTTTGTGTGCACGGCTGCTCAGCTTGCCACCACATCCTGGTCCACATGAATTCTCCGGCGTGGCGGTAATTTCTGCGACCAGGGAGACCTGTTCAGGATTGGTGCTGCGCGAGATAATATCGAAAATCTGAAACTTTAAATCATCCCCGGCTTCTGAATTGCGAATCAGGTAGTCACGTCCGGTGGGCTCGGAGTCGAATCCATAGTCATAGACCACCGAGACCGAGCGGGAATTAGCCCGTAACGCGTTGGGGATATGCCATATCAGTTCGGGGTTGGCAGGATCGGATATGTCCACCAGCGAAGTACCATTCCATTCATTCGCCCCTGTGATGGGATTGAGTGTGGCATCGCCCGTGCGTGTGTTCGGCACATGGCCAATGTAGAGCCAGTCGCCGTTATCGACATCGGACTTGGTAGTCACTTGCAGCGCCTGGCAGCCCTGCAAGGGATGGTAACCGATCATCCGTACGTTCTGCGATTCATCCTCAGCGGTTTGTGCAAACGTAACCGGCACAAGACCACATATACACAAGAGAAATGCAGTCAGGTGACTCAACTGGCCTCTAGCTTTTACATTCATCACAATACGTGTCCCCTTTTGTTGTATTCTGCATCTGGACAATGAAGGAGTCACGCATGACCAGCGAAACCCTGCAAGCTATCAACTGGGAAGCAATCGAACTCGAAACCGTAAACGAGGGCATGCGGCGCCGCATCGTGACCGGTGAAAAGATGACCGTAGCGCGTATTTATTTCGCCGATGGCTTTACCGTGCCCATGCACAGCCATCATAACGAACAGGTCACCCAGGTGCTCAAGGGCCAGATGCATTTCGTGTTTGGCGGCGATGAGCCGAAGGAGATGGTGCTCAGTTCAGGCGATGTGGTTGTGATCCCGCCCCATGTACCTCACCAGGCAACCTGTATCGGCGAGGTTGAGCAAATCGACATGTGGGCGCCACGCCGGGATGACTGGCTGGATGGGACTGATGATTATTTGCGGGGGTAAAAGGTGAGAAGGGGACAAGAAAAAGGGGACAGATTTATTTATCGTCCTCTATCTCCCCCGGTTACTAATCTACACCGATAAATAAATCTGTCCCCTTTTTCTCCTTTTTCTTTTCTCCAAATTCTATTGCTGTCCTGACTGACCCAACGCTTCCAACCGACGCCAACCGCCTAATATGCCTGCCATGGCATAGTTGCCTTCGTGGCAGGCGTATTCATAAATAGGCAGCTCAGCGCGGTGCATTGGGAACATTGCCGTCCAGGGCGCTTCCCAGGTTGTGGGATCGGTAATGGTGAACTCATATCCCAGGGTGTCGGCATCGATCAGCCAGAATTTCTCCAGCAGATGCATATTGTCGCTGGAGTTACCAAAGGATGTGGCCCGGGCGAAGTTATTGGTTTCGACAACGAGCACATCGTCATCCCAACGGCCGATGGAATCACCTTCCCACTTGCGGGGTACTTCAAGATGCGCAGTTGCATCCATCTTCACTGGGCGGATGTTGTGTACCATCTCGTTGTGAATAAGAACATAGTCCCCGGCCTGTACCAGTTGTACATTATTATTATAGGCACTGGGGGTCATGGGTGGCCCGGAATTAAAACCCATGATGCAGCGCTCTGCCAGAGGTCTTACTTCGACGCCCTCAGCCAGTCGGGAGGCTTCTCTTCTCAAACGATTTCTTGCCTGGGCGGCGTCGGTTAATGCCGGGATACGGCCGTTTGCTGGATCGGTAATCAATGAAGTCCTGCCATCCTCCAGAAGTTCGGTGCCGCGATCGTACCAGAACTGGTTGTAATCTCCGGTGGTGGTAGTATCGGTAAAATTATCCCGATCCCGGCGCACGTTCTCTGCTGCCTCGAAAGCCGCCGCATCGGTTTCGTTCAGCACTTCAACATCGGCCAGGCTCTGGGGGCGTTGCATGGGAGTGATAGTGCGAAAGTCCCAGGTACCCTGGAGATCAGGATGCCCATCGACAAGGCGCGGGATGTCGTCCGATGCAGACTGTGCATTAATAATAAATGGGGTAACGAAGATCCCCAGTAACACCAATAATCCTGCTGCTTTCAAGCGAGTATTTATAGTAATCATTTTATTCTCCTTTTCGCCGAGCCTGTGTGAGTTTAGCTGGAGCACAATTGTTCAAAACTACGCCTGCTGGGGAAATTTATCAACAATTGTGGAGGGGACACTCAAAACTTAACAACTTAAGGCACCTCTGATTGACGAGAGTACCCAATCGACTATTGTGTTGTGAAGTTGTGAGTATCCCCTATATGGTGCGGTTTGTATTGTGATTGCTGTTGCTGTGTAATTCTGGGTGATCCTATTAACTCCCAGCTTGAATCCCGGTCCCCAGACTCGTAAGATTGACAGGACTGCGCGTTCGTTATTTGGACCGGCAGATCTTTACGACCTTAAAACAGGGGAATCCGCTATGACAAATTTTCGCCGCAGTCGAAGAGATTTCATGAACTTAACCGGCGTCGGCATGGCCGGCCTGATGGGTGTGCCGCTGCTCAGCACGACCGCAAACGCGCAAACTCTGCGAGCGGCCGTGGCCGGTGCGCAAGATCCTGACCTTATAGTAATCAACGCGAACGTCTACACCGTGGACACAAACGCCCCACGCGCCGAGGCGTTTGCCATCACTGCGGACAAGTTCAGCGCGGTGGGTAGCACTGCCGATATCCAGAATCTCGCTGGATCAAACACCCAGACCTTTGACGCCCAGGGCATGACTGTCGTGCCAGGCTTCATCGACTGCCACAACCATGCCCGCGGCGAGACTCTGCTTTACGATGTACTCGTGGGCAATCCGTTCGAGGTGGAGTTCGTGACCATCGACAGCATCGTGGAAAAATTGCGAGCGAAGGCCCAGACACTGGCCCCGGGTACGTGGGTGGAAGGTTATTTCTTCGACGACACCAAATTATCCGACGCGCGTGGGCTGCACCGGCGCGACCTCGACCAGGTGTCAAGCGACCATCCGGTGGTGGTGCGACATCGCGGCGGCCACACCTCATTTTACAACAGCAAAGCGTTTGAAATGGCGAGTATCACGGAGGACACGCCGAATCCGATGGGCGGTACCTTCGATAAAGATCCGGAAGGCGGGCTTAATGGCCGCGTGACCGACCGTGCCACGGCGCCGCTGCGCGCGATCGGAACACGCCCCAGTTTCTCCGCAGCCGAGCTGGCAACACGTGGCCGCGATGGTCTCGCCTATATCTCAGAACAGTTCACCCGCTACGGTCTCACCAGTGTGCACCACGAAGGCGGTGACCTGGCCGCTCTGCAGGACGTGCGTGCGCGCGGCGACCTGCGGCACCGGGTGAGCTACGAAGCCAGGGGCAACGTGCTGGAATCCATGATTACTTCGGGCATCAAGACTGGCTTCGGCGATGAGTGGATCAAGTTAGGTGCCACTTCGGAACATGTGGTGGACGGATCGTTCTCTGAGCGCACGATGGCGCTGAGTGTGGACTATCCCAACGTGACCCCGCCGTACAGAGGCAATGTGACCGAAACCCAGGAGGTGTTGAATGCCTGGGTCGAGCGCGTACATCGTGCGGACATTCAGGTGAATGTGCACGCCAATGGCGACGTCGCCATCGACAGTTTCCTTACGGCGATGGAACGTGCGCAGCAGCTCTATCCACGGGTTGACTCGCGTCCGAAGATTACCCACTGTACACTGATCACAGACGATCTGGTGCGGCGCATGAAGGCGCTGGGTTGTGTGCCAGCCATGTTCACCACTTACGCGTACTACAATCCCGACAAGTTTGTTTACTACGGTGAAGAGTTAATGCAGCGTGCCATGGCTTACCGCAGCATGCTTGATGCCGGCGTCATGGCGGCAGCCGGGTCGGACTTTAGCCCGGGTCCATTCGCTCCGCTCATGGGCATCCAGGGGATGGTCACGCGCAGGGGATGGGACGGCAAGATCTGGGGCGCAAACCAGCGCATCAGCGTGGCCGAGGCCATTGCCGTGAATACCTATAATGGCGCCTGGGCATCAGGAGAAGAGAACATCAAGGGATCGATCACCGCAGGCAAGCTGGCCGATTATGTTGTGCTGGCGGAAGACCCGCACACGATCGACGAAGAAACTATCAAGGACATCGAGATCGTACGCACTGTGGTGGGCGGGACAACGATGTACGAGGCATAGGAATAAAGGAGAACAAAAAAGGGGACAGATTTATTTATCGGTGTAGATTAGTAGCCGGAGGAGATAGAGGACGATAAATAAATCTGACCCCTTTGATCCTCCTTTGATCCTTTTAGTTGACGATCGTCATTTCTTCTAAAAGATTGGTCGCCCCATCCATGTTCTCCATAACCCACAGCATGTAGCGCGCATCCACCGAAATGGCTCGGTTCTTCTGCTCATCGAAATCCCAATCACCGATGATGCTTTCATAGACGCCGTCGAACAACAGACCAACCAGTTGTGCCTTGCTGTTCATGGCAGCCGTTCCAGAGTTACCGCCGGTGATATCCAGCGTGCTCAGGAAATTTACCGGTACCGTGCCCAACGAAGGCAGGGCGTAGTCCCCGTACTGCTTTGCCCGTATCAAATCGAGCTGCCGCGCTGGTGCATTGAATGGTTCTGTCCCGGTATCCTTGCCCAGGATTCCTTCGAGGCTGGTGAAGGGTTGATTGACCAAACCGTCCCTGGGTTGATTACCCTGCACCTGTCCGATGGTTACCCGCAGCGAGCTGTTGGCATCGGCATAGATCGGCTGGCCCAGGCTACGGTTGTAGGCGATTACTGCTTCCATGTACTGCGGACGCCAACGCTGAAATTGACCGCGCAGTTCCTTGCTCGCCTGCTCCAGCGCCATACGCTCTTCATGGGATGCCACGGCATATTGAATTAGCGGATCATCACTGCGGCGAAATTCCTCCACCGATCTATCCAGCCAGGCCAGTCTCTCGCTGTCATCGCTCAGTGAGGATTGGGCATAGGAGTCCTGGATAATCTGGTCGACCTGGCCTTGATCGATCTGTGCGCCTATTTGATAAAAAGAGTCCAGCGCTCGCGAACGGAATTGCTCCGGCAATTGGGCATAACGGCCCAGCAGGTAGCTGAGTATGGCTTTGTCTACCGTCTCATCGTAACGCCGGGAGATAGCCTGCATGGATTGACGAAACCGCCTGAGATCACGCTGCTGATAGCCTGGCTCACGCTCGGCGTCCGGTTTTTGTTTTTCCACCGCCAGGCGATAGAGCCGCTGTGCGGTACTCGGCAGCGTGGCATAACTCATGTAGCTGCGCACCAGATCTCGATCCCGCGCTGCCTGATCCGTATCGATCAGCGACTGCAGTTGCCTTACCGCCGGAGCATATTGCCGGCGGCGTGCTTCGTTGCTGTCTATCCAGTCTGCCAGACCTGCTTCGGTCTGACGGCGTCGATCGATGAAGTCACTGTGCTGATAACTCTCCACCATCGACTGGAAGTTTTTGGCGTAGTTGTTCAGGCCAGCCAGGGTTCCCTGATAGGCGATTCGAGCCTGACTGCCTGCGGCAGAATTTTCATTAATGATGCTTATCAGGTCCTCTCGAAACTGACGCGCCTCGGGATAAAACCAGGTGAACTGATTCTCCACCTCACCAACAGTACGATACCGATTGGTGCCTCCGGGGTAACCCACTCCCATGACAAAATCACCGTCTTCCACACCTTTGGCACTGACTTCCAGGAAGCTGTTGGAGCGGTAGGGAACATTGTCTTCGCTGTATTCCGCCGGCCTGCCATCGACACCAACATAGGCGCGATAAAATCCGAAGTCTCCGGTGTGTCGCGGCCATTGCCAGTTATCGATGTCACCGCCGTATTTGCCGATGCTGGTGGCCGGGGCATAGACCAGTCTTATGTCGCGAATTTCCAGGCGCTTGATCAGGAAATATTCCAGTCCCTGATGAAAAGATGACACGCCGCAGCGATGGATCCCCGACGCTTCACATTCGGCAATCAATGCCTTGCGGTTCGCTTCAATTAACTTGTAACGGTCTATTCCTGAAGTGGATTCGTTTACTCCGGCAAGCGCCCTGTCGGTGACATCAGTCATCTCTTCTGTGACATAAACCCGGGTTCCGGGAGCAGCTGGAATCTCTTCATCAAGTTGCTGGGCTAAAAACCCATCCACCAGCAAATTGTTTTGCGGCGAGCTGTTGTATTGGATAGAGCCATAAATACAGTGATGATTGGTAACTACCAACCCCTGTGGTGAAACGAACGAGGCACTGCAGCCGCCCAGACTGACAACGGCGTTCATCGGAAACTTGTCCAGGCTACTGAGATTTTCCGGATCGATCTCCAGGCCGAGTTGCTCAAGCCGGGAGCTCAAGGCGGGCAATTGATGTGGTTGCCACATCCCTTCATCAGCCAGTGAGCTGGTGGTAGATATCAATAACAGGAAAAATAGTAATCGCATTACTGCTTGCCTCGTTGCAAAGCTACTAAATAGAGAAACCACGGGGTCTGCCCCCTTTTTCTTTTCCTGAATACCTACTGGTTCGCTTTTTCCTGTTCTTCCTTTTCCAGCCTGCGTGCGCCGGCCAGTATGCCCGGCATCGCATAATTTCCCTCATGGCAGGCGTATTCGAACAAGCCTGCGTCGGTGGCAATGAAGCTCAGCTCTGCAGTCCAGGGCTGGCTGTAGATGTTGCTGTCCTCAACTGTGAATTGGTAGAAGACTTCATTCTCGGAGTAGCGGCTGAAGCGCTCCATAATGCGGCCCGCTTTGGTGATGGGTACGGAACTCTGACTCAGCTGCAGGGGGTGGATGTTGACGGTTTCCACCACCAGTTCATCACCCTCATACCAGCCCACAGAATCGCCAAACCATTGTTCGAGTTCGACCGGCCGTCGGTGAGCCCGGGCCTGCTCAGGTGAATCAAAGATCGGAATGATGCGGGCATCGTGCACCATCTCCACAAGGATCATGACGTAGTTCTCGGTCTGCACGAATTGGTAAGTATTGTTGTACAGAGCACCCATCATTCCCGGCCCGGCTTTGTTGCCAAATCCCAGCAGACAGCGCTCCGCATTGGGTATTGCTTCGGGGCCGCGTGCGTCGCCGAAGCCGGTAGCATAGCGCGAGCCGAAATTGCGTCGCTCGAAATCATACTGTGGGTTTTCCAGTCGAGGTACTCGCCCATTCTCCGGATTGACGACGTAAGAACTGCGGTACTCGCCCTTGACCAGTGCCAGGTTAGAGCCGGGATCGACCCAGAAATTATTATAGGCCCTGGTGCCGAAGTCATCGCCGGCTGCGTCGGGCAGGTCATTGACACCATCGCCTTCGTCCAGGCCACCCTCTAAACCCGCGATCGGCGTCCTGGCGGAAATAACCCGGGCTTCCTGTGGCGACACGACAAGGGTTTCCACCCCTCTCGGTCGTGTGAGATTGGTTAACGATGCGTTGGTGTAGATGCCTTCCAGGTCGGGCCGTCCGGCCTTTTGTGCCACTGCGCCAGAGCAGGCCAGAGCGGTGCAGACCAGCAAGGACACGATTCGGGCGATATGCTCCAGTAGAAATGTCATTTTGTAACTCCTTGGGTTTCTATTCGTCAGGATAAGTGAGGACAGAGTAAAGATCAAAGGATCAAAGGGGACAGACCACGTATTTCTTAGTTTGAGAGGAACTATCTCGTAGTATCGCCAGAAAAACGTGGTCTGTCCTCTTTTTTTGAGATATTTGTTTTTAGGTTCTCTATAATGGGGAACTTCGGAATCCCTTCCAGTTTTCTGCAAAAACTGGGAATGGGGTTGTGTTTTTAATTTTTAGGAGGAAATTCAATATTCAATAGCGTTTAATTAGCTCCTGGATTTTTAAAGTATTCTGACTTCCGTACCATTTGGCGCTGTTGGAATACACCCTGCTGAGATATATAGGAGATTTACATGCGAATTTCAAAAATAATGAATAAAGGTTTGTTGCTGGCTTTCTCGGGTATGCTGTTTGCCCCAGCCACGCTGGCCCAGGAAATTACTTTTCACAAGGATATCGAGCCAATCCTGCAGCGCAGCTGCCAGAATTGCCATCGGCCCGGTGGTGTGGCCCCCATGCCATTGATTACCTACGATCAGGTAGCCCCCTTTGCCGGGCTAATTGAGTACAAGACTGGCCTGCGTGACCGTGCCGGCGCCATGCCACCCTGGTATGTCGAGAAAGATATCGGTATCCAGCAGCTCAAGTATGATCCGTCTCTTAATGATGAAGAAATTGCCGCGATTTCCTCCTGGGCCCGTAGTGGTGCCCAACAAGGAAATCCTGCCGACGCCCCTGAACCCCTGGCTTTCGATGACACTACCAAGTGGAAACTGGGCGAGCCTGATCTGATTGTCAATACCGAAGATTTCTTCATGGCTGGCGACAGGCCTGACTGGTGGGGCGAGATTCCCAGCGTTCCAACTAGTCTGACAGAAGATCGTTATGTGAAGTCTATAGAAATAGTGGAAGTGAACGATGTAGGTTCCGCTGGTTCTGAAGCCAACGAAACCGTGGGTGGCCTGTTTATTTTCCACCACATGATCTGGCGTACTGAGGTATTAGACGAGGATGGCAATGTGGTTCAGGGTCAAGCCACCAGCTGGCCGGTACACGAAGTGGGTCGTAATGGGGATGTCTTTGACCCGGACGCAGGCCCCCTACTAAGAGCCAATTCTGCCTTCTTTTCCGATTCGGTACATATGCACGCCAACGGGCGTGATACCACTGGCCATCTGCAGCTAGGCTTCACTTTCCACCCGGAAGATTATAAGCCGAAGTACAGGACTGGAATCAGTATCGTGGGAAATGGCGTTGATATCAGCGTCGAGGGTGATGGCAAGGATCAGGAGTTACATGCCTATTCTGTGCTGACTGAAAACACCAAGGTCATCACCTTCGAGCCGCATCTGCATGCTCCTGGTGAGCGCATGTGCCTTGAGGCTATCTGGGGTTACTCAGTCGAGACACTATCCTGTGTGGGCTATGACCACAATTGGGTGAGAGGCTATCCCTTTGCTGATGACTATACACCGCTGCTGCCCAAGGGCACTGTGCTGCACATCACCGGTTACTTTAACAATACCACGGAAAATTATAACGTGCCGGATGCACGTAACTGGCAGGGCTCTGGCAACCGCTCGGTAACGAATATGTTCATCGACCTGGGAAGCAGGGTGACCATGACCGATGAGCAGTTTATTGAGGAGATGGAGAATCGGCGCAACAAATTGAATCTTGGTCCTAACGACCATGTGATTGGTTGCCCACTGTGTCTGGCTCCTCTGGTATGGCCGATTGCAGAAACCGCTGGGGACAGTGAATAAACAACAATGAAGTGGTGGCGCTGAGGGAGACGAAGCTTTTTCTTTAGTGTCAACACGATCCAGGTAACTGAGTGGCGAGGCTCAGAAATGAGCTTCGCCATTTACCACTTACCATTTTCCAACAACGAACTATTACAGATGAAGATCTTCCTGAGAAGGTAAGAGGCTAGATATGAAATTAGAATCCAATAAGTTGTTAAAGTCCGTCCTTGTGCTCCTCGCTAGCAGCCTGGCACTCGTGTCCACTATGGCGACGGCACAGCAGGATTACGAATACACCAAGCATAGCTATAGCAGTGGTCAACACACCGAAGTTGCGTATGAAGGTTGGCGAGAAAATGACGTCGGCACGGTTACACTTACGTTCGGTTACTTTAACCACAATTGGCAAGAAGAGCTGGATATCCCGATCGGAGAAAATAACCGCTTCACAACAGGTGAGCCGGATCGTGGTCAGCCTACTCATTTCCTGCCGCGCCGCAATCGGTTTACCTTTGATGTAATTATGCCTGCAGACTTTGGGGGAGATGATGAACTGGCCTGGGAAGTGACTTCTCCAAACGGCGTGACCCGAACTGCCTATGGCACCCTCCGGGCCGACTACAAAATAAACAATATAACTATTATGTCTGAAACTGGTGGACTGGGGGCTGGCACATCCAATCCGGAAATCAGGGCTAATATACCACCGGTTGCGGAATTAATCGGAGACGAAATCCGCACTGTCAGCGTAGGTCAGTCACTGACTTTCCAGACTCGGGTGAACGATGATGGCGTTCCTGAACCCTTCGATCCCATCGGGCGCATTAGGGCTTTCGGGGGCGCAGCTGCGGCTTTCGCAACGCCTGAATTGGTTCGCACCAGGATGATGATGACGCCTCCGCAGAAGCCTACTGTGGCTAAAAATAATGGCTTGTTCCTATCCTGGAACGTTTACCGTGCCCCCGAATCCGTAACAGCGACGCAAGATGTTGTCCATTTCGATCCGCCGCAGATTAAACCCTGGGAGGACACGCGCCCATCGGCAAATTCACCCTGGAGTTGGTTGTGGATACCACCAGAGCTACCTGAGGACGGAATTCACGAAGTAAGTGTCAGCTTCGATGAGCCAGGCACTTATCTGCTCTGGGGCCGTGCAGATGATGGCGGGCTTTATCATGATCAGTATCTGACTGTGAATGTGACGCCTTAGCAGAAATCGCGATACATTGATTTAGTTTACAATCAGAACCAGGGGAAGGAGCTTCTTCCCCTGGTTTTTTATATCTAAAGTTTGGGAACGGGGTACACTTTGTGGAATCCTTGCCGGTGTTGGCAGCCGCGGACTACTATACAGCAGAGTGGGCGGTATTGGATGGTGAGGGGAAGCTTATCAAGGGTGTTTTTTCTTTTTCTTTTGGAGATGATGCCCGACCACCGTCTGATTATCGCGATCAAATGCAAATGGAGCACTCGGACAATATTATTTCGCCTGATTATCGGTTACTGTAACGATATTATTTGGAAAGAACAGGTCTTATGNGCATAGTTAAACCAAGCAAATTATTTTTGTTCAGCTTGCTTCCAGTTCTGGCGGCCTGTGGCCCTGCAGAACAAAGGGCAGGGGTAGAGGAAGCAGCGGCAAGCCCGGTGGTAGAGATCACTCCTCTGGAAGGCAGCAACTGGCAACTGGTACAGTTAACAGTGATGGGCGGCTACGAGTTTACTCCGGATGACCCCGGCAAGTATGTACTGAATTTTCGCAGTGAAAATCGACTCACTGGAACTTCCGATTGCAATCGAATAGGGGGCTCCTGGCAACAGGAAGAAACGGTTTTGCGTTTTGAGCCTTTTGATGCGGGTCGCTCACTATGCCAGCCGGGCTCGCTACATAACAATCTGGTCTTGAACCTGAGTAATGTGGTCGGCCATGAATTCCGCGCAGGTCACATGATACTGACCACTGACACCGAAGGGGTCGAGATAGAGTTTGAACCGGTTGAGTAATAGGGACAGATTTATTTTTTGCAAATACTCTATTTACTGTCTCTATTTTCTACACCAGCAAAAAATAAATCTGTCCCTATTTCCTACACCAAGGGCAGCCGATAAACGCGCTTCGCCGTATCATGAAACATCGCTGCCCGCTCGTCGGCCGAGAATCCCCGCGTCAGCTTCTTGAACTGATTCCACAACACCGTGTATGAGCACGACAGCTTGTCTACTGGGAAATTGCTCTCGAACATGCAGCGGTCGGGTCCAAACTGATCTATGGTGTAGTTGTACCAGTCTCGATTCGCTGCCAGTAGTTCATCCGACGTTGGTGGCCGGTCCTGCTCGTGCCAGCCGTAGCCATTAACGACCATCTGGATTCCACCGACCTTGGCGACAACATTCGGGCAACTCGCCAGCTCGGCCACAGCCGGCTTCCAGGCGGCAAACACCTCATCTCTGCGCCCCGCGTAGTTACCCACCCCGATCGGTCCGCCCAGGTGATTGAAGATGATGATCGTATCCGGGAACGCTTTCGCCAGGTCGGTCAGATCGGCAATGTGCGTGTGATAGAGCCAGCCCTCGAATGACAAGCCGTAGGTACGCAGGTGCGCATAGCCTTTGCGAAAGTCCGGATCCAGCAGAATATGTTCTGGAGAGTCGGCGCGCTGGTTTGGAAGCACGGACCGATCTGCCCACGCCGCGCGGTGGCGGATGCCACGAAAACGCTGCGGACTGGCTGCAATCTGCGCTTCGAGCACCGCTGCGACCCGGTCACCCAGGCGGAGGTTAGCGGAACCGACAATACCCGTCGCCGCCCGCATCTCACCGTAGCCACCACTGGCACTCTTGGCGGCAACGCCTTGCACGAACTCTGTCTCGCCAACCACTCTTAGCTCTTCCGGACCGTCAGCGCGGTACATCGACGTGCATTCGACAAAGACCGTCTGGCGCACATTGTGCGTACTGGTATCTTCGAGCAGATCTTCAAGCATGTACCGATTATTAGGTCGATCCCACAGATGGTGATGGGGGTCGATGATAGGCAGCTCTGGCTCTAGCGCCGGTTCGTTGGTCAGCGCGAGCCAGTCGGGTATGGGCTGTGCGTGCGCCCTCTTCGTCACGAGCCCTGGCAGGGCGCCGGAGAGGGCGAGACCGCCGGCAGTGAACAGGCTAGCTTGTTGGAAAAAGCCTCGGCGCGTGATGTTAGTCATTTCGATTACCCCTGGGTAGTTGTCGCTGGTTAGAATAGTAAAAAAAGGGGACGGAGGGAATAATATTTGATCCCTCCGTCCCCTTTTTAGTCCCCCAATGCAAAACTTGCTAGAATCCTGTTCTACAAAAACAAGCCTCACCGGGAGGACAGCGGCCGCGTCACATCGCGAGCCAGCAAGTATTATGTTTAGACGTCTTAAAAATTGCCACAATGTGGCCGATCTTCGCCTGCTGGCGAAACAGCGCCTGCCCGCGCCGATCTTTAATTACATCGATGGCGCCGCCGATGATGAAGTGACCTATCGGCGCAATACTACGGCCTTCGAGGATTGCGATCTGGTGCCGAATGTTCTGGCCGGAGTTGAAGAGATAGATATGTCTGTGACCGTGATGGGGCAGAAACTCGACATGCCGATTTTCTGCTCGCCCACCGCTTTGCAGCGCTTATTTCATCATGATGGCGAGCGCGCCGTCGCCCGCGCGGCCGAGAAGTTTGGCACCATGTTCGGTGTTTCGGCGCTGGGTACCGTGCCCCTGGCCGAAATCGGCGCGATGATCGCCACCCCCAAACTATTTCAATTCTACTTTCACAAGGACCGGGGCCTTAACGATGCCATGGTTGAGCGGGCACAGGAAGCAGGCTTCGACACCCTGGCACTGACGGTTGATACCATTACCGGAGGCAATCGTGAACGGGATCTGTATAGCGGCTTTACCTCACCGCCGCGCTTGACCCTGAAAAGCCTGTTTAGCTTCGCCACCCACCCGGGCTGGGCACTCAACTATTTCCTGCGTGAATCCTTCGAGCTTGCCGAACTGAAGGAGCACGTGCAAAAAGGCTCCAATGTGGCCGTTTCCATTGGCGACTATTTCTCTTCGATGCTGGATCAATCCATGAACTGGTCAGACGCCGAAGCGCTACGGGTTAAATGGGGTGGACCGTTCTGCCTGAAAGGCATCATGAGTGTTGCTGATGCACTGAAAGCGGTGGACATTGGCGCCGATGCCATCATGGTATCCAACCATGGCGGTCGTCAGCTCGACGGCGGACGATCCCCCTTCGATCAGATCGCTGAAATCAGCGATGCAGTGGGCGATAAGATCGATGTCATTCTGGACGGCGGTATACGACGCGGCACCCATGTGTTAAAGGCACTCGCTGCCGGGGCGAAAGCCTGCTCGGGTGGACGCATGTATCTCTATGCGCTGGCGGCGGCTGGCCAGCCAGGTGTCGAACGGGCATTGCAGAATCTCAAGATTGAAATAGAGCGGGATATGAAGTTACTCGGTGTTACCAGGGTTTCGCAGCTGAATCGCGAGATGCTGCGGTTTCGCTAAATAGGCTCATAATGGCGCGCAAACTGATCAATAAAAACAGCGGAGAACTCGTGGTGCTCGAACATGAGTCTCGCGTGCTTCGAAACAACGCCCTGGGCGATCCCCATGTGCGTAAATTACCAGTCTGGTTGCCGCCGCAATATTCAACAGGTCGNGGCACCAAACACTTCCCCGTGCTGTATGACCTGGTGGGCTATACCGGCTCGGGCTGGTCTCATGTGGCATGGAAGAACTTTGAGGAAAACTTACCGGAACGCGCTGCCCGGTTGATTCATAATCGTAAGATGGGACCATGCATTCTCGTTTTCCCGGATTGCTTCACCGCATTGGGAGGCAACCAGTACATTAATTCCTCTGCTATAGGACGCTATGCGGACTACCTCACTCGCGAGTTGATCGCTTTCGTGGACAGGGAATTTCGCACACTGGCTGACCGCGATCACCGAGGCTGCTTTGGCAAGTCCTCTGGCGGTTACGGTGCCATCGTGCACGGTATGAAGTATGCGAAATACTGGGGAGCGATCGCCGATCATTCCGGCGATGCCTGCTTCGACTTTGTCTATGGAAACGACTGGCCCAACACGCTCACCGAATTGGCCAGGTACCGCAATCCGATTCCCACGGCAGGGAAGTATCGACCCAAGACCAATCTGAAACCGGGTCATGACGATGGGCGAGCCCGTCGCTTTCTGGAACACATCTGGAGCAAGACCAAGCTCAGTGGAGGGGAAGTGCATTGCCTGATGAATCTCGCCATGGCTGCCACCTACGACCCGTCACCCTCAGCTCCCAATGGTTTTAGGCTGCCATTTGATCTGGAAACCGGCGAGCGGATTGAAGCACGCTGGCGCAAGTGGCTGGAACATGATCCGGTGCACCTGGTTACGAAATACAAGAAGGAACTGAAGTCGCTCAAGGGCATCTATATCGACTGCGGCTGGCGCGACCAATATCACATTCATTACGGCTGCCGGCAGCTGTCTAAGCGGCTGACCAATGCAGGCATCGCCCATCGCTACGAGGAATTCAATGACGACCATTCCGGCATCGATTACCGCATGGATGTAAGCTTGCCTTTCTTGTATCGTGCGTTGAAGTGATCCCGGTGTACGCTATTTAAACCTACTGGCCAGATCCATTAATGATATTACCATCCAGCATTTTTACAATGCGTCTGCTTACAGCGGCGTCTTCTGCAGAGTGCGTCACCATAACTATGGTCGTGCCTTCTTCGTTGAGCCCGGACAAAATTTTCATCACTTCACTCCCGTGCTCGCTATCAAGATTACCAGTGGGCTCATCCGCGAGAATCAGGTTCGGTTGATTCACAATAGCTCTTGCTACTGCTACTCGCTGCTGCTGACCGCCAGACAATTGTTGTGGAAAATGCTTGCTGCGGTGTGCCATGTCCATTTTTTCAAGCACCGCGGTAACCTTGGACTGGCGATCGGCGGCGGGAGTCCTGGTGTATATAAGAGGGAGCTCAACATTTTCGTATACAGTAAGCTCGTCGATGAGATCAAAACTCTGAAACACGAAACCGATATTCTCTTTTCTTGCGTTAGCTCTTTGTCGCTCAGAATAAGATGACACTTCCTCGTCCAGAAACCAGTATTTGCCTCCATCGGGATTATCGATAAGTCCCAGGATATGGAGCAAAGTGGATTTCCCACAGCCGGAAGGTCCCATGATAGAAGTAAATTCCCCCGCAGCGACAGACAAATTGATTTCATCTAATGCGGTGGTTTCTACTTCTTCAGTTCTGAATAATTTACTCAGGCCTTCTGTTTTCAAAATCATTTGTTGTTTCCCTCTACGTGTCTATATGCCACTACCGGTTAGCGCTACTCATCCACATGCCAACTAAAAATTGTCGAAAAAGAACCGTTACCCATTTTTGAATCTTTCGATTTAATTTACTCTTTGCGCAAATTAAGCGGTAAGGTATTCCCAGCCCGGGTCCACTCTCCGTTGACTTCGGTTGCAGATAAAGTTCCCACAAATTGCGCCCCAATTGGCCCTACACTGAAGCTCAAACTTTCCCCATCAAGGCTAAGATTGTTCAGCGGCAATCCGTTTGCTCCGGCGCTGGGAATATCAATAAACGCCCCAAAACTTCCGTCGTTGTCGACCTCAAACCGAAAGATCAGTTGGGTGTCGTTAACTTCTCCCTACCAGGTACCTGACAGTTGTTGCTGAGCCTGTTCGGAAATAGTCACGGCTCGCACATAAGGTCCACGCGCTAATACCAGCGGCTGAGTTTGCCCGCCCTGATTCCATTCACCTGATAGTTCGTCGGCGCTTATCTCTGCTGTATAAGAAACCTGTAGTGCCGCTATCGAGAGTGTCAACTCATCTCCTTGCACGTCAAGTGTTGCAATGGGGATATCCGAAGCCCCCTGGTCTGGACTGTCGAGAAAAGCCAGAAACTGGCCATCTATTTCTTCGACTCGCAGGACAACGGTTAAACCAGTCACCTGACCATTCCACGGGCCCTGTAGTCGAGCAAAATCTAGTGCAGACAATTCCAGTCCGGGTTGTTCATACTCACCCTTGGCTAAATTTAATGCGAGCGACTGCCCAGCCTGACTCCATTGTCCGGCAAAAGTTTCACCATTTAAGGAGCCTTTAATTTCCACCCTGGCCTGACTTATTTCCAGAGTCAATTCGTCACCATCCAGCTCAATAGAATCAACCGGGATGCGATTTCTACCCTGTTCAGGGACAGACATAGTTGCGGATGATTCTCCTTCTTCATTCTGCTCAAACGTTACGATTACGGTGAATTCCAGATCGCCGCCGGGAACCGGCCGCAGTGTGCCAAGCCACGATCCGGCAAGTCTTGCAAATTGCTCCTGAGTAAGTACCGGTTCCTGATAAGGCGCGAGATTCAACTCAAACGTCGTCCCTTGCTGACTCCAGGTTCCCTGAATTACGCTGTCGGCAATTGTTCCCTCGTAAGAGCCACTGATTGCGCTGATCTCCATATTTAAACTGTTCTGCTCGATGCTGACCGTGTCGATTGGGACGTCGGTCAGGCTCGGCTGATCCGGGGCATTCAGTAAACCGGAATAAGTACCATCTGCTCCCTGCTCGATGGTAAATTGCACGGTTATACTCTGATCTGGACCTACTGACAGCTCACCTTCCCAAATCCCAAGCAGATCGCTTTGAGCAATTGCCGTACTTGCCATAACCCAGGTTAGTAAAGCCAGAAAGCGTAGAGAGTTCTTCATCTTGGTTCCTCTGTTAATTTGGTATTTCACCTGGTTATTCATAGCGCAATGCAATAACGGGATTTACGCTTACCGTTCGATAAGATTGAATCGCAACAGTAACTACAGCCACGATAACAGCCAGCAGCGCTGCAATTATGAACACCATCGGGTTTATGACATCGCGATAAGCGAAGGTATTCAGCCATTGACTAATCACCGCAAACGATGCGATGGAAGCGACTACGGCACCTAAAAGTATAAGAACTACAATACTCCGAGATAGCAGCAGAATTATCTGGGCACTTGAAGCCCCTAACACTTTCCTTATGCCTATTTCCTTGGTTCTTCTAGCTGTGGTAAAGGAAGCCAGTCCAAACAGGCCAAGACAGCTAACAAAAATACTGATGCTGGCAAATATCGAGATCAGACCTAAAACATTTTGCTCAGAGGAGTACAGCTGTTCTATTTGATCATCCAGGAATTCAAATTCGAAAGGATGGTTGGGATCAAACTGTTGCATGAGATCGCTAATAAAACTGAGAGTCTGCGAGAGGCCCTCCCCCGCAACATTTAGCACCAGGGTTTGCGCTGCCAATGCACGATTTTCAGCGGAGGCATTACTGAAATCCTGCTGNGGCGCCATCATCATCAGCGGCCCCACATCCTGGTATAGTGCCGCATAATGAAAATCCTCGAAAACGCCGATCACGCGCCCATCGAGGCCGGGTCCACCCGCCGACTTCATTTATTTGCCTATGGCCTGATCGCCCCAGCCCATCTGGTCTACCAGTGTTTGATTCACCATTATCGACTGGCCGATATCGGTCAAGAACTTTTGCGAAAAATCCCGTCCCTCAACCAGCTCGATTCCCAGTACCGGCAAAATATCTTCACCTACAGCCATGAGATTAAAAGACTGCAACTCCATGGTGCCGATTGGGGATTCTACGTTGAGGCCAATCAACCCCATTTGCCCCCCGGGGATTTGCTGTGTAGTGGACACGCCAAGAATACCGGGATTAGTGGCTAGCTCGATGCGCAGCGCCGGTAGTGATTCAATCAGGTCGGCGCCGCGAAGTGGAACCAGTACCTTATTTTCCTTCTCGAAACCCAAACCCAGATTTGCGACGTAACGCATCTGATTCGCCATCAATAATGTACTGGCGATAATGCCGATGGAAATTGTGAACTGAAAAAACACCAGCACCTGGCGCAGCCGACCACTGGTGCTGCCTCCCACTTGAGAGTCACTAGACAGGGCAGTGACTGGTGCAACTGAAGATAAATAGAAAGCAGGATAGAGTCCGGACAACACACCTACCAACAGGCTTAAGCCAAGCAGCCAGCTCAGTAATTGCAACGTGAACAGCCCGATGGCGTATATTTGTTCTCCGAACAGGTTGCCTAACAGTTGATTGTCAATCAACAGATAGACCACTCCAAGCGCAATACCGACGGCAAGCAGGACGAAAATGATAGACTCACCGAGAAACTGCACAATGAGTTGGCTGCGCTGAGCGCCAAGAACTTTGCGCATACCAACTTCTCTGGCTCTTTGCATAGAGCGCGCTGTTGCCAGGTTTACATAGTTAATACAGGCTATCGACAATATAAATATCGCTACGCCGGCAAAAGCATAGATATAAAATAGATTGCCCGTTGGCAAATCAAATTCAAGCGTGGAATCCAGATGAATATCGGTCAGATTTTGCGCCCAGAAACGCGCGTCAAAGTTATCGGTGAAGCCGAACTGTCGCGCCATGGCTTCAACTCTGTCGGTATGAAAGGAGTCGAATATTCTGCCGAACTCCTGTTCTTCGAATTCTTCACTCATCAGTATGTAAGTATAAACACCAATATTTCCCAACATGCGCTGCAGGGTTGCCTCGTCTTCAGGAAGTGAGCCCACCCGGTTCATAGATATGAGCACGTCATACTTCAGGTGACTCGATTCGACTAGATCAGCAAATACCAGCGTTACCCGGTAGTCAGCCGTATCTGTTGAAAGCGTTTCACCAATAGGATTTTCATCGCCAAAGTAGGTTCGGGCAAAGGTTTCACTGACCGCAATGGATAAACCGTCATCCAGTGCTCCCTGCGGATCGCCGTAGAGTATATCGTGGTTAAATACATCGAAGACATTCAGATCGACCAGGTAGACATCGTCCCAGTAGTAGGTATCCGTTCCCCGTCTAAACACCGTACCTGACTGACTACCGCCAGGTCGCTGAAATCGGGTATAGGCTTCCACCCGTTCAGGATTGTCCATTATCAGCAACTGGCCCAACGCTTGGGATGAGACAGCAGCCTGGTTAGCATTGCCGTTGAATGTGTATTCATTTACTACACGGTAGAGTCGCTCATGGTTCTCATAATGCCGGTCATAACCAAGCTCACCAATAAGATATAAGCTCAGAATCAAGCAACAGCCAATCCCCAGTGACAAACCGAAAATATTGATAAGCGCATAGAGTTTTTGACGATAGATATTTCGCAGGGTGATCTTTAGATAGTTCTTGAACATTGTTAATCGTCCAATGTAATCGGGGTTAGATGGGAGATAGCTTGGTTGCCAGATCCTTTCTGGCCTGGGGATAAGAGTTTTTCAATCAATTCTCAAGTCGTCCCGGGGAGACCATACCACATAATTAATGGGACTGCATCTTAAAAGCCATATGGTTATTAGCCACTTATTTTCTGTTATATATTTAGCATAGTGTTACAAATTTAACATGTCTCATTGAGTTGTCAATAGTAGTTTCAGAATTCCTTACTGGTGAGAATGGCTCGCCAAATCCGGTACTCGGCATGGATTGGCAGGTGTTTAGATACAGACTGCTTGATGGCTAATAAACCAGTGTCATACTGACCATTGTCGAGTGCGCCGATAATTTGACACCTCAATTCGACAAAAATTCCCTCACAGGATTCCAGTATTGCTACTGCATATTCCCCATACGCCGCAGGAAAGGGCTAGGGCGAGTCAAATCATATTAAATAGAGACAGTCCCTGTTTATTCTATTGGTAAATGCAGAACTGGATTGACTGGACGACCTGTTGGCAGATGGTCGATCTTTTTTTTTCCGCTAATTCATTCTCACGGACCGATATCACCGCCGCCAGTTTACTGGCACCGCTGGTTCAACCTGCACAACATCCTGCCTACAGTGATATCCAGATAAGCCCGAAAGTCGCTGCTGCTTGTAATGAATAGGAACAGCGACCGAGTCTTCAGTGGACCCGTAAGATCTNCCAGACTTACCGGAAAGAATAGCTAGTAGATCGAATATACTTTGTAATATAAAGTACTTGACAGTACAAACCACCGTGCGTAATACTTCCGCATTCGTGCCCAAAATCGATCGCCTGACACTCAGGAGTACAGCAAACTCATGAAAGAAGCACTCGCCTCATTCCAAGCCCGACTGGCTCCTGCCGAAGACATCTTCTTCACCTGGTTGCCGCGCGTCTTCCTCACCGCAATCCTGGCTGGCTCCGCCTGGATCGATGACGCACCGCCCCTCGAGATCGTCGCTATGCTGGTCGTAATCTACGTCGCTGTTCGGATCGCCTCCCAGTTCAGCGCTCTCCGCCTGGCATCGCCGTTCCAGAATCGCGCCCTGAGCGTGATCTTCGCCCTGGTCATCCTCATTCTACTCGTCGGAGCCTTCTTGATTGTAGTCACCTTCGTCAATTCCATTGCTCTTTCGGTGGTTGGCTGACCTCTTTGATCTTTACCTCAGGGTAATGTTAACGCAAGCAGTCGCTCTTCCTCCCCGCGCACGCCGCCACCCACTGCCAGCACAATATACTGTTTGCCTTCGACCATGTAAGTAATCGGTGCAGCATGGAAACGAGCCGGCAGCTGCATCCACCACAGTTCTTCGCCGGTTTGCTTGTCGTAGACTCCGAGTCGATTGGTTTCGAATCCCTGGCCGATGAAGAGCAGCGTTTTGGTCAGTAGTGGTCCGCCCAGCTTTTCAAAATTACCCAGCGGGGGCAGCTCCATGCCTTGCAGCAGTGGGTGGTCACGCGGTCCTTCTCCCACTGGTATTCCCCACAGTTTCTCACCCTCATTCATGTCGAAGGCTACCAGTTGTGAGTAGGGTGGTTTGAACAGGGGCAGTCCGTCGGGGCCACTGAGATCTCGCACGCGGGGTCGAATCAGCAGGTCCGAAGCCGGGTTTTGCGGCGGCGTTATGTTAACGGTAGAAAAATGCGCCCAACTGGGCACAAACAGACTGCTACTGTCTGGATCGAAGGCGGCTCCCCACCAGTTTGCACCACCGCTCCAGCCGGGCCGAATAATATTGTCGCCGGGAGCCGGCGGCGTGTACAGCGGACCACTATTATACTGACGAAAGATTGCCAGCGCCTCTTCCTTTATCTGTGGCGTGAAGTCGATGAGGTCATCCTCGGTGGCGCCATTAGTCAGAAACAGTGGCGGCCTGGTCGGATAGGGCTGGGTCGGTGATGTCTGTTCACCGAGCACTGTTGACTGCGGTACAGGACGCTCCTCGATGGGCCACACCGGTTCACCAGTGGCACGGTCGAACACAAAGGTAAATACCTGTTTGGTAATCTGAGCCACTGCTTTAATCGGCCGACCGTCCACCACTATGTCGATAAGGTTTGGGGCGGCGGGCGGGTCGTAGTCCCACACAGAGTGATGCACAAACTGAAAGTGCCACACCCGCTCCCCGGTGTTGGCATCCAGCGCGACGAGTGAATTGGCAAACAGGTTGTTGCCGGGGCGGTGGCCACCATAGTAATCCGGAACCGTTGTTCCAACTGGCAGATAGACCAGACCCAGTTCCTCATCGGCACTCATCAGGGTCCATACGTTGGCGCCGCCGCTAAAGCGCCAGGCATCGGCAGGCCAGGTGTCGTTGCCGTACTCGTCCGGCTGTGGGATGGTGTGGAATATCCACTGCATCTCACCGGTACGCACATTGAAGCCGCGCACGTGTCCCGGCGGGGCTTCCTTCATATCGGTACCCTCGGTCATGGCGGAACCCACCACAACCACATCGCCAATCACCATGGGCGGTGAGCTCACGGCGTACAAGGCCGGGTCGATGGTGCGGCCGAGGCCACGCTTCAGATCGATGCGCCCAGCTCTGCCAAAGTTTGGATCAGGACTTCCGGTTTTGGCATCTATAGCCATCAGGTAGGTTCGCCCGGCGGCATAGAACAGCCGCTCCTGATCACCATCGGTCCAGTAAGCTAGGCCGCGAGTCATGAAGCCGTGCACGGCCGGGCGGCCATCCACATACAGTACCGGATCATAACTCCACAGGGTTTCGCCGCTGGTTGGATTGACCGCGGCAATCTGACCGAGGGAAGTCGTGGTGTAGAGTACACCGTTGACCATCAGCGGTGTGACCTCATAGGCATAGCTGCGAAACGATCCGCGCTCCCGAATTACCTCATTCCGCTGTCTAATGCCTTCATCCACCGAGGTCCAGGTCCAGGCTACCTGCAGACGCTGCACATTGTCGGAAGTGATCTGATCCAGCGGAGAATATTTGCTATGGTCGAGATCGCCACCGTAGGCGGGCCACTCACCGTTGAGGGCACCTTGCTGGGCGATTGCTACAGAACTGAGCGAACAGCTCAATAGCACAGATAGCACGAAAAGAATTCGGCTTAGTGTCGCTGGAGCGGTCTTCATGATGTTTCCCTCTTCGTGTCATTCATCGGGGATTTGCCGGTTTGCCGGATTTAGCTTATCTTAGAAATCGAAAAACGTGGTATATCCCTATTTATCATAGACTCTCAAGTAGAGATAGCTTATATTTTTCCTGTCTATCAGCATAACAATGCAACTATTCTTTTTACTCGGAGGAATCATGCACTATTTCATTCGAATGACAGTCGCTTGTACCGCCTTACTGACTCTGGTTCTCCCAGTTATAGCAGGAGCACAGTCAGCCCAATACCACAGAGACGAGTCCTGGGTTCCAATTCCAGAGGTCTCACCACCCTACTGGGAGATGAATGGGGCCGCGGCGGACCGGGAAGGGCGACGCGTTTACGCGACCCGTCGGTTTGATCCGCCAATTATTGAGATCGATGGGGCAACGGGGAAGATCCTCAACGAAATTGGGTCGGGACTCCTGGCGTGGCCGCATGGCATTTTCGTGGATCACGAGGGATTTATCTGGGCAGCGGACGCAACCGTCGGCGATCCTCCCAGCCTCGGCTTGATGGGGCCTATCCCCATCGCCGTGAAGGCTGGTCGTGGTCATCAGGTGTTTAAGCTTACACCCGACGGAGAGGTCGTGATGGCCTTGGGTACCAAGGGAGTTGCTGGAACTGACTCGACACACTTTAATGCGCCAACTGCTGTTGTCGTCGATCCTGTAGACGGTGATATTTTCATATCGGATGGACACAACGACCAGACTAACGCGCGTATCGTTAAGTACTCGAAGGATGGAAAGTTCATAACATCATGGGGAAAATTGGGCTCAGCCCCAGGAGAATTCAATGTACCCCATGCGCTCGCGCTGGATTCTCAGGGCCGAGTGCTGGTAGCCGATCGGAGTAATAGTCGCATTCAGGTTTTCGATCAGGATGGTGGTTTCATCACAGAGTGGCCACATCTTGGTAGAGTTTCCGGCATCGCAATTACCCCGGACGACACAATGTTCCTTACCGGCGGTAATAAGATCACCATCGCAAATGCGAAGGATGGAACCATTCTCGGCGAGATCACGGAGGGCATCAATGCAGAAGGTGTGGCGACGGATGCCTACGGAAACATTTACGCGTCCGAGGTGTTTGATCGGTCAGTTAAGAAGTTCGTCCGAGATTAGAAAAAGGGAGAAAAAGAGGACAGAAAAAGGGCAGAAAAAGGGGACGGAAGGAATAAATTTTTAAAAAGGTGACTAAAAAGGGGACGGAGGGATTAAAATTTATGCCCTCCGTCCCCTTTTTACCTATCTAGTGACCTGATCCCAAGAGAATCCGAACCCGCTAACACGCAAGACTTGACCCTGTCCAACCCCTTTGTTTTACTTCTCCTTCCACCTATCAGGAGAGAATCAATGTCCCTCGGCCAAACTTGTTTCGCCCGCGTATTGTTGTCGTTACTCATCTTCGCCGGATACACCCAACTGGCAGTGTCCCAGACCGTAGTGAACCAGCCTGATTCGTTCGATGAACTGGCACGCAGCACGCTGGCGCAGATCGGTGGAGAGCTGAGTATTCCCGGCCTGAGAGAACCGGTCGAGGTGCTGCGCGACGAATGGGGAATCCCCCACATCTATGCCCAGAACACCGACGACCTGTTCATGGCACAGGGCTATATCATGGCCCAGGACCGGNTCTGGCAGATGGAGATGTGGCGGCGTTGGCATGAAGGGCGCCTGGCCGAGATTTTCGGACCGGCCGCGTTCGACTATGACTTGCGCACCCGCCAGATGATGTTCCGCGGGCCCTGGGACGAGTCCGAATGGACNAGTTACCACCCCGAGGGAGAGCGCATCTTCACCGCCTACGCCAACGGGGTGAATGCCTTCATCGAACAGAATCGGGATAACCTGCCGGTAGAATTCCAGCTCACAGGCGTCGTGCCGGATCCGTGGACTGCGCGAACGGTAGTACTGCGTTGGGCCCAGGTCGGCCTGTCGAGTGTGAGGGGTCATGCCATCAGTGAGATCCTGCTGGCCCGCAACGTGAGCCAGTTCGGCGCCGAAGAAGCGAACCGCCGCATGGCCCCGGATCCCTGGGATGATCTGCAAATCCCCGAGGGCCTCAACGTCGACATCATTACCCAGCAAGTGCTGGATGCGATGCGAGCCGGGGACGGCGATCCTTTCTCCGGTAACAGGCTGCCAGCGCTGCAAATCGTAGAGCAGTATAGCCACCTCACACCGGCCGTGCGCACGGCACAGGTTTNGAATCCGCAGATCGCCACCGAGGGCAGCAACAACTGGGTCATGAGTGGTGCACGCTCGCCTACCGGTATTCCGATCCTCGCCAACGATCCGCACCGGCGCATCGAAATGCCTGCCCTGCGTTACTTCGTCCACCTGAATGCGCCGGGCTGGAATGTGATGGGTGGGGGTGAACCGCCCTTCGTCGGCGTGGACGCCGGGCACAACGAACGTATGGCCTGGGGCTTCACCTTTGCCGGCACGGACATGGTCGATGTGTATGTAGAGGAGGTTAATCCGCAAAATGCCAATCAGGTGCGCTGGCAAAATGGTTGGGAGCCGCTGAGAGTCATCGAAGAACAAATCCAAATCAAGGGCGAGGCACCCCGCACAGTGCAGCTCAAATTCAGCCGCCACGGGCCAGTCATCTTCGAGGATACACAGAACAGCGTGGCGTACTCCGTGCGCTCGGTAGTGCAGGACCCCGGCACGGCAGCGTACAAAGGCAGCTTTAAGATGGCCCAGGCCGAGAGCTGTGAAGACTTCTTCGAGCGCGCGATGTTCTGGATGATCCCCACCCACAGCCTGATCTGTGGTGACGTGTTGGGCAACATCGCGCTGCAGGTCACCGGGCTGACACCGGACCGCGACGGCTGGAACGGTCGCTTGCCGGTTCCGGGCAATGGACAATACGAGTGGCAGGGCTTCAGGGAAGATCTGCCACGGGAATTCAATCCCGATCGCGGCTATATCACCACGGCGAATAACAATGTGCATCCACCGGGCTACGATGGGCGACCGGTTTTCTATCATTCAACTCGCGGTGTGGAGACTGCGCGGATCACCCGTCTGCATCAGATCCTGGGGACGGACCAGTTGTTCTCGGTCGAGGATCATCAGGCAATCCAGCACGACGCGTACATACTTCGCTCCGAAGGCGACATCCCCGCGTTCCAGGGTTGGACGGCTGAATCCCAACAGGTAGACCGTGCACGTGCCCTGATCGCTGAATGGGATGGCAACCTCACAAAGGAGAGCACCGCAGCCGCGATCTACGTCGAGTGGACCCGACAGTCCGATGCTGGCGCACGCGATGCCGCCACACCACAGGATCAGCGTCGCGCGCTCATCCAGGACGGTCTCGCGCAGACACTGGCAAAGTTAACAGAAGACTGGGGCGATGACTGGGCCGAGTGGACCTACGGCAGAGGTAACCCGAGCGCGCTGCCACATATGTTCATTCCCGACTTCGACCTGCCTACTGTCGAGCGGCCGGGCGGCTTCGGCAGTGTCAACGCGACCGGGGCAAACTTCCGCCGCATCATCGACCTGTCAAATCTGGACAACTCCGTCGCCACCAACGCCCCCGGCCAGAGCGCCCAGCCCGGCAGCCCATTCTACGGCGACCTGGCTGACCGTTTAGGCAACGGCGAGTACTTCCCCTTCCTCTTCACCCGTGAAGCGATCGAGGAAGTGGTGTCCCATCGGTTGATGTTACAGCCGGAGAATTAGTAAGCTAATTCCTCGTGGGCAATGGCATTTCAGGGCTGTCTTCGGCACGGGCTTTTTCGAATGCGGCTACCGGGTTCGGCGTTCTTACCTGTTCCAGCCAGAAGACACCGTCATAGGGATAGCTATTGCCTCGAGTAGAGACGAAGTCCATGTCGCCATCACCATCTATATCTCGTGCGATGAACTTGTCGAACATAGCGCGCTTGCGGCGTGAGATGTCATGCCGCGTCCACTGGCTTTTGGCATCACCGGGATTTTCAAACCAGGCGAGCCGCCCGAGTGCATCGTTTATGCCGACGTCAGTATCTTCCATCCTGTCGCCACCGCTGTAGCTTCCGGCCATGACGTCCATATAGCCGTCACCGTTGATGTCAGCGAGTTCAATTCCCGTCATGGTATCCGTACCGAAACTCCCGATCGGGTAAGAGTTCCAGGCATCGTCCATTCGGGCGGGTTGTTCGATCCAGGCCAGACCTACTCGGCTTACCTGGCTTACCATGTCCAGACGCCCGTCACCGCTGAGATCAAAATAGCGAATACGAAAGCCCTGCATGGCGGGACCGTTGATTCCGATGGCATGTTCCTTAAATTGCAGGTTTGCCGCATCGACGTTTTCAAAAAATACAATACGACGTTCGCCGGTACTGCCCACCAGCACATCGAGATCGCCATCCTGGTCAAGGTCAAAAGGCTCTGTGTTGCGTGGCACGCTGTATCTGCCCAGTACGATTTCCTCCCAACTGTCGCCTTCCAGTGGATCGCCCGTTACCTTAAAGATTGAAACTGGTGTGGAGCGCGCATAATCTTGTGGGCCGGGCCTCTGGGCACCTTTGTTCGCCGCCGTGGCTTCCGGTTTGCCATCGCCATCGATGTCTTCTAAATAGACGCGAATAAACGATCCCCGATTTTGGGAAACAGGAAGAATGAGTCTGGGCCAGGGTCCGGTGCGCATTCCGGGGCCAGGATTTTGCAGATAGATCAGGTGAGACAGCTCGACCGCAGCCATTACATCGGGGTAGCCATCGCCATTCACGTCACCAATCGCCGCGTCTTCCACCGCAGAGACTTCGGGACCCTCGGCTAGAGTTATATTGGTCCACTTATCCGGATCAGCGGAGCCGAATGCCACGCGTATATGTCCACGTGGCTCGGGTACAAAACCGGGTAACTCCTGAGCAGAGTCGTAAGCATGGTCCGATTCGTGGACAGAAACGATGTCTTCGAAACCATCTCCGTCCAGGTCTGCCATAACCAGGCCGTCGCTTCCGCTTATATCGACGCCAGACATGGCCGGATCGTCGATCCTGTGCTCTTTCCAGCTGATGAACGAGCCATCGTCTGCCCGGGCACGGGTCAAGGTGTCTCCAACCAGAGACTGGGCAGCGGCAGGAAGAATGACCAGAGTCAGCAACCCGGGGACCACTATGTTGAGTATTGGAACTAATATTCTTTTAGTTTTCATAGGCATTCACACAATAAGTTTTCTATACACAGCCATGAAACACATGGAGTGATTTTGAATAAGCATGGGTTTGCGCAGATTCAGGCAATCATGGTGTGTTGGCAGGATAGAAGCTATCTCCACCAAAGTCCATGCGGTCTGGATAAGGAGGGCCGGCCTTGTGTTTTAGCTCCACCTCTATTTTTACAGAAACGATATGTCCAATAGCTCTTCTGATACGGACCAGAGCTTTTCGCACAATGCTTTGTCAGATGCTTTTGCTGGCAGCTCGACTTGTCCTGGTGCACCAGCGCGCTCTCCCTTGCCTGTGGGGCCGATAAAATCACCTGCTTTGACAGCGGGATTTAGTGCGCCGTAGAGTGAAGACTCCGCACCCTGGGCGGGTTTTGAAACGTTCATGAACAGCAACAGAACAGGAGCGAGAATTTTCACAACAACAGGAAAATTGCGCGCTA
Organism: Gammaproteobacteria bacterium; assembly: GCA_002726595.1. Classification (GTDB taxonomy): domain Bacteria; phylum Pseudomonadota; class Gammaproteobacteria; order Pseudomonadales; family Pseudohongiellaceae; genus UBA9145. Next base: position 62,088 of record PBTO01000002.1, read on the forward strand.
GGTCAGTATTGGACACCCCAGGGTGAACTACCACCGACTTAATATTTTTACCCGCTGCCTCGAGGCGATCTTTCAACTCCATGGTAAAAAGTATGTTGGCCAGCTTGCTCTGGCTGTAGGCCACCAATCCGGTCACCCCCATAAATTTTGGCCCCTCTTCGTAGTTGCCTTCGAAGTTGAGGTTGTCGAAGTGAATATCCGCGTGCTCTCTTTTGCCAGCCAAACTGGAGACATTGACTATTCTGGTTTCAAAAGTCTGATCGAGCTTATCCATGAGCAGGGACGTAAGATAAAAATGCCCAACATGATTGGCATCAAATTGCAGCTCCAGATTGTTTTTGGTGATCGTATGGGGAGGGCCCATCACCCCGGCGTTATTGACCAGGATATTCAGGTGGTTGTAGCGCTCGGAAAACGTTGCTGCAAATTGCCTGATATTATCGCGATTGATCAAATCGAGGGGAATGAAGTCCAGACTCGCCGAGGGGGCTTGAGGTGCAATTTTGTCGATTGCGGCCTGCGCTTTCGCTTCACTGCGGCAAGCCAGTACCACGGTATAGCTTTCTTTCGCCAGCCCCAAACTTGTTTCGTATCCCAGCCCGGTATTGGCTCCGGTGACGATGGCTATTTTCTGTTGATCGGCGATCATTGATAACCCCTTTATTCTTCAACCAACAACTCAACCCGGCTCGCCATCGCGTTCAGCACCTCGGCCGCAATATCGATCTGTCCGGCCACCTGATCATATTGCCGCTGCTCGATTGCCTCTCTTACCCCGGGGATGGTTTTAACCCCGTAGCCGGTATAAAAACCCGGGGCATAAATATGGTGCTTGTACCAGGGCCGCCCACTTAAGCCCTGCTGACGAGTCAACTCCCGCTCACTGGTATACAAAAGATAATTTTCCCGCGCACTTGCCGCCGCGCCATCGGCAATTACAGAATCATAACTACTTGCCGCCTGCTCGAGCCGAGCCAGCGCATTTTTCAGCGGTGCGAAGTTGAAAAAAGGCACAGGTTCTTTGGCAATCGGTGGACCAAATGTCTTGTTCGGATCCAGCACCAGATCATAACTGCCATCGCTGATATTCTGATTATCCGCCTCGGTCTCACTGCGCATCGTCTCGGCCAGCTCTTCTATTTCTTCGATATAACCGGAGACATTATCGCTAAAGCCGGAGAACTCAAACGGCAGGCGCGGCGCATTCGCCAGCCGCAACGTGGCATGGCCCGCCACCTGGGCGAGTGCTTCGCCGTAAACGAGCCCCGGGTCAATCCAGTTGCTGTAGTGTTCGTAGGTGTCGTACATGGTGTGATAACTGCCGCCGGCCGACTCGCCACCAAAACTGATATTGGCCGAGGCAATGCCCAGATGCTGCAGGAACGGCGTATAATCCGAGCCGGAACCGAGTGGGCTGATGCGCAGATTCGCACGATTCTTCGCCTCCGTTCTCACCTTCTCACTACCGGCATTAATGCGCAGATTGGCCCGCCGCCGCTGCTGCACTGAAACACCGGTCTGCGGATCCTCAACATCGCGCATCACTTCATTGAAGAAACTTTCCAGCACATGAGAGCCGCCCACATTCACAAAGCCTCTGCCATTACCATCGGTATTCAAATAGGCCACCGCGTGCTCCTGTAGTTCAGCGGCATGATGCTCGGCCCATTCGGTCGAGCCGATCAGACCCGGCTCCTCCGCATCCCACGCTCCGTAAATAACAGTGCGCGCGGGCGGGTTGCCAGCGGCTGCCAGCGCACCCAGAGCCTTGGCCTCGGCCAGCAGCGCCACCAGACCCGAAATCGGATCTGCCGCCCCATGATTCCAACCATCGTGATGATTGCCACGAATCACCCATTCATCAGGATATAACGCACCTGGCAGACGGGCGATCACGTTATAGGCAGTAACCATCTTCCAGTCAAATTCCAGCTGCAGGCGGACCCGCGCCGGGCCGGGGCCCAGATGATAGGTGATGGGCAATCCGCCGCGCCATTCCCGCGGTACCACCTCACCGCCCATGGCTTCGAGCAGGGGCAAGGCATCGCGGTAGGAGATAGGCAATACGGGAATCCGGGTAATAGTCGGCGCATCTGCAATCGGCAGACGTCGCGCATCGCCGGTGGCGCCAATCCCCGGTGTCAGTACATCGCCCGGATAGGTGGGCATATCCATGACCGAGCCACGCTGCACGCCACTCTCATTCTTGAACGGGCCTGTGGGATACACATCCCCCGGCCCATAGCCATCATCGGCAGGATCAGAATAGATAAGCGTGGCGATGGCGCCTTTCTCACCGGCCAGCTTGGGTTTGATCCCACGCCAGGAGCCACCATATTTGGAAATGGCGATCTTACCCGCCACGCTGATGCCGTAACGGTCAAGCAATTCATAATCGGCGGGCGTACCGTAATTCACGAAAACCAGCTCGCCCTCTACATCGCCATCGATAGAGAAGGCATTATAGGGCGGCAATAAATCATCTATAACCGAGGTGCTGGGATCTTCATCAAGCGAGTCTTCGGTCAGCGAAGCGGTATAACGGGCAGGGGAGAGCAACTCCAGTTCACGGGTTAACGGTTCGGGAAAAAGCACCTGATACTCAGCGATTTCCACCTCATAATTCCACCCACGAAACAGCGCCGCGATGGCATCGGCATTCTCCTTTCCCTTGGGCGAACCCACATGATGGGCTTCGGAGGAGAAGTCCCGCATCCACCGGTCCATTTCCACGCGGTCGATGTGGCTGTCAAATTCGGTTTCCAGAGCGTGTTGATTATCACTGGCAGCTGCATCGAAACCGAGCAATGGCCCCTCCGCAGCGAATGCGCTTGAACCAACAAAGGCAACGTAGGAAAACAAAATGGATAGGGAAGAGAGTAGAAAGGTTCGCATGGCAGGTACCTGCTTTGGTTGGTTTGTTTTTATTCTTGCACATTATGCTTGAATCGTCCCCTATTACTATTGATCGGTGGTTCCTTCTCTATTCCTCTTCCCATTCCCTGAATCCGATTGGTCTCTTCCTGGTTTCTGCCGGGGTCATTAACGCCCGAATAGCATCAAATACAAGTTTGAATTGCTTGTCGTATTTCTTCTCAAGAGCCTCAAGTTTACGTGCCAGTTTTGAGTTGGATGTGAGCAGCTCTCGCAGTTTGACAAAGCTGCGCATGATTTCAACATTGACCTGCACGGCACGTTTACTACGCAACACGCTGGAGAGCATGGCGATGCCTTGTTCGGTAAAAGCATAGGGAGGATAGCGGCGACCACCCCATCTTGAGGTTTCAAATTGAAACCTCAAGTTTGCGAATTCCTTAGACGTGAGTTGAAACATAAAATCGCCGGGAAAACGTTCAATATTTCGTTTTACAGCCAGGTTCAAATTTTTAGTTTCCACGTCATAAAGCTTAGCCAGATCCACGTCTAACATGACCTTGGTACCACGGATAGGCAGAATTGATTGTAAATAGGGGACATTCATAACTTAACAACTTGCCGTAGCAGTTTAAGTTGTTAAGTTATGAGTGCCCCGTATTCTTCTTAAACATGACAATGGGCTTGAAGCTCATCACCAATTCGTCCTTTTGATTGAAAATTTCATTGTGCAGAAACACAGTGCCCATGTCTGAACGTGAGCGGGATTCCTTCTTGTCCATTACCGTACTTTTCATGCGCAAGTTATCACCCGGGAACACCGGCCTGGTCCAACGCAATTCATCGATGCCGGGGGATCCCAGCGAAGCGGAATCTTCCGGCAAGTTATCTACAGTGATGCGCATCGCGATGGAACAAGTGTGCCAACCGCTGGCGCACAAACCACCGAAGTGCATGGCCTTGCCTGCCTCGTGGGAAAGATGGAAGGGTTGCGGGTCGTACTTCGATGCAAAATCGATAATTTCTGCTTCGCTCACGTGATAATTTCCGAACTCCTGCGAAGTGCCGATTTCGAAATCTTCAAAAAAATTGGGGACACTCACAACTTAACAACCTGTAATTTAATCGGCCAGGATTCTTGCTGAAATTCGTTGATGCTGGCTATACTATCAAACAGGGACACATTTTACAGGGAATGTATAATGGCAATCACCACCTTCGATACTTTGAAGTTTGTCCGCAAGCTTGAAGAGGCGGGCGTACCGGTACAGCAGGCTGAAGTTCAGGCTGAGGTGCTCACTGAGGCATTTACTGTGAACCTTGACGCATTGGTTACCAAGGACTATCTGGCAGCCCGCTTTGCCGAGCAGCAGGCTTATATGGATACTCGCTTTACCCAGTTGGACGCCAAATTCGAAAGCAAATTCCAATTGCTGTTCTGGATTCAGGGTATTCTGGTAGCGGGCATAGTTCTGCCCTACCTTGAGAGGATGCTCACCCTTTAAGTAAAAAACAGGGGCAGATTTTTTTTTGGCTTTTCAAAAAATAAATCTGTCCCTAATTACTTTCAATCCGCCGCGCCCCAGCCAGAATACCCGTCATCGCATAATTCCCCTCATGACAAGCATACTCATAAATATTCTCATCAAGCCGTGAGAACGCATACTCCCCAGAAAATTGCGCCGAGAACACAGTAGGGTCATCCACAGTAAAACCGTAGATCATTTTGTTATCCGAAGCTCTTCTAAACGTTTCGATAACCGTTAGATTCTCAACCGGAATCCCCCGCAGAGTTTGCCAGTCGTTGAAGTATTTGGTTTCAACAACCAGGGTATCGCCTTCCCAGCGTCCGATTGAATCGCCCATCCATTTTCGCTGCGCCGCTGCAGCCGGATTGTGCTGGTTCGCTATTTTGATAATCCGGGTATCGTGTGCCATTTCAGTGGTTATGCTGATATATCCCGGCGATTGGGTAAATTGCAGATTGGAGTTGTAGATACTTGACCGCATCACCGGAGAAGAGAAATTGCCGTTTAAGAGACATCGCTCACCCAGACCGCGACCCTCGGGACCATCGCTACGACCGGGCTGGTTAGCCCGCCGCGCTGCCATACGTTCGTTGAATCCGGCCACGCGTTCAGGCATGCGCCCATTGGCCGGGTCAGTAATGGCAGAGGTACGGAATTCGCCGTCAATAGTAGGAATAAACTTGGCATCCTCGCGCCAGAACAGATCGTAGTTGCCCAGGCCAGGTAAAGATGCAGCCACGTCAGGCGCTGCTCGGTCAGGATCCAATGGCTCATTGGCCTCTTCGAAGGTTTGCTGCACCGCGCCTTCAAGTCTGAGGGCTTCAGCTTCAGTGTAAGTGCGCTTCTCCCCCAGCTCCGCAGGCCTCTCGAACGGCATGATCGTGGCGTGTTTCCATACACCCTGAAAGTCTGGCACATCCCATTCTGTCATCGGACCCGCGTAGTCCTGCGCTGAGGCATTGAGGGCTAGTGCGCTGATTACCACTACGGGAAAAAGAATTCTCATATTGATCCACCTTCGCCTAAGCAATTCCAATAATAATCAAAACAGAATAATCCTGCTTATTACAGTCCTCAACCCCAGGCATCTCCGCTCCCGGCCGAACCGGAAAGGCCGTCTTACTGGCTTTGGCAGGCGTACACGACCCGGCGCCGTTTGCCGGCGTATAACGCCCGGAACGGCAGCGCAGATGGGTTACATCATAGATCGAGGCGTTGTTATCGAGCTCCCATTTCTGAGAACCGTCACTGGCTTTCGCGTGCACAGTCAGCACTGACTGTACCGCGCGATCACCGGTGACCAGATAAACGCCCGCAGGCATGGGGAATTCAGGCTGTTCCATAATCAGGCCGTGTTCTTCCAGCCACCAGTCCTTGTTATCGAAGGTCCATTTGGCCGGGGCAATGCCGCCGTTGGCTTGTAGTCTGTCATAGTCATCCAGATCTACGCCGCGCGGGCCTGGGTCTTTGCGCCATAGGCCCCACTCGTGGGCGTTGGTGCCGGAGTGGGATTGGGGGTCGGCCAGGGCTGCGATGTATTGGGCGCGGATACGGCGGAATTTTGGTTGGGTTGATTGTGCCAATGTGGTTGGTAATAGTAGAAGAGTTGCGGCGACTGCAGTGCCAGCTAAGAGTAAGTCGCGTCGACTAATTCTATTATCGACCGGATTGTCTGCGTCAGCCTGGCTGAACAAATCATGTTTTTGCTCGTCAATCATGGCAGTTTTCTCTTTGTTCTTCGCTGGATGTTAATCGAATTAGCAGGAATATTTTTAGACTGCGGTGCTGTTGGGCAGACACTGCTGATTCACAGACAGAATAAACAAGTCTCCCCAATACGTCCAGCGAACACTCCAGACCCGCCAGCATGAGAAAGTCTCTCTAAGTAACAAGTGGCGGGGGGCTGCGGATTTAATGTCTTGAAATATTTGCATGAAGCGGGGGGGGTGGGGTGGGGATGGTTCATTACATTAATACCCTCACGAGCTAAAATAGCAAGGCGAAATCATGCGTAAACCTATGAGCGAATTTACTGATTCCTATCACTTAGGGTAAGATCAAGACATCATCGTGTTGGGGACGTTCAGGTGATCGAATTAACCAGAATACGTTCCAGTATCCGGCCGCCATAGACTAGCAACAACCCGAAAAGAGAGAAGTATGTTTAGACAAAATCGAATGATTAGAGTAATTACAGTGCTGGTAATTCTATCGCTGAGTCTGGTGCAGATGGGGTCAGCCACTGCACAGCCGCCACCCAAGGACCCCAACAACTATGTGCCGGGGCTGGGTGATCTGATGGGGGCTCTACAGGTGCAGCATGGTAAGTTATGGTTCGCTGGTAATCTACAAAACTGGCCGCTGGCAACTTATGCAGTGGATGCGATAAAAGAAGGGGTTGCAGACATGATAGTACTGCGTCCGCGCTACAAGGGAGAATCCATTGTTGAAATGCTTAACCTCCTCACCGCCAAGCCATTGCAGGACCTTGAAGAAGCAGTAGAAGGAAAGGACAGCGAGTTATTCATCCAGGCCTATGATTCGCTTACCGAAGGCTGCAATGTTTGCCACAGGAATCATGATTATGGGTTTATTATAATTCAGCGGCCGACGGCTCCAGCCTGGACCAATCAGCGCTATCGGCCTTAACGGGTTCCTCGTCTTAGCTTGCATTTCAGATCGTCATCTCGAAACTTTCGACTTAAGCGCTTTATATGGAAGAGTAAAATTATTTAGCCACTATTTCGACCATACGGGCTGAGGCCGGTGGTCACGCGATGAATTTCTTCACTATCTGGTCCGCATATATGGTTGCGGTTTATCTAGTTGGTGACAAGCTATCTCGCACGTTTTCTTTTTTGATAACGATTCTCTATATATTTTTTCTAGTAGGGCCAGCAACTTCTGTTTTCATAACATTTATTAGCTTGGTCATTACGTACGGCTCTTATCGAGAAGCTTATCCTCAAACAGACTAAGCTGAGGTAGGCATTGGTCCGATGTATTTTCTGGGAGTAGCAATTCTTGCCTCTTGGGCAGTATCCATACTTTTTTTAATGCTGCTAAATAGGGATAGATTTATTTTTCCTGCGTAAAATAAATCTATCCCTATTTACAAATTACGACACGGAGAATACGCAATGAACAAGCGAGAACTCATTGGAATATTGATCGGAGCAGTACTGCTGGTCGGAGTGCTGAGCTGGATGTTCACGGCTCCCTACCTCGGCAACGAGGGACTTGCCCGTACGCCTGGCGTAATTCTTGGAGGAACACCAACTCCGGCCCCGGATGACTTCACGCCGCTCAATGAAAGCGTTCGGCTTCCTTTGCTCATGAAGCAAAGCGGATTCCCGCCTTTTGTTACCTATCTGTCCTGGGTGGGCACTCCTGAAGGTGTAATCACAGCCACCCACCCGGACGGAGCATTCTGGGCGCAGCGTGTGAGGGACGGCGGTGGTGATGGAAGGCTGCGGATTGGTGAAGCGACTTATACGATGGAGGCCATCGAAATTTTCGGTGACGAGCGCATCGCCATGATGGAGCAGTGGGCCGCCAAGGTGGGCTTAACGCTCGATGACTCACTCTATGAGGGGGCGGAGCCGCTCCGCAACTTCGAGGTCTTTTTCTGGGAGCCTCGATAATTGCTAAATAGGGATTGATTTATTTTTCCTGCGGAAAAAAAATCAATCCCTATTTTGCACAACTGGACAATTCCTCGCTTCGGGGATACTGTTTATTCTTCTTATACACCGTAGGGAGAATTAAGATGATGCGCGCGTTAAAATTTGGCTTATTGGGTGTCGGAGCCCTCGTGGTCGTATCACTCCTGACGCTGCGCGTGACCGGCCTGGAGCCCCGATACGTCGATCCCAGTACGCCAGCGTTTGTCGAAAGCGGCCGGACTGCCTGGCCGGGATTGTGGCTCACAGGGGAGGTCGTGCGTGAACCAGTGACGAATTGGGACTGGGTCAACCAGGTCAACGACCCGATCCGCGGCAACTCGATAATGCTCGAGACGCGTACCCGATTCGGGATCCGCCACTCGGTCACGATCAACCCTACCGCCCGCGGCGACAGACTCTACATAGGCGGAAGCGAACAAGATTCCAGACTGGAAAAGGAGTTCCCCAATTCAAAGGCGTGGTGGGCCAACATCGAACGCGATCCGCGCGTACGCATTAAGATCGACGGAAAACTCTACGAAATGACGGTGGCATTGGTCGCCGATCGAGCCGAAGTTGCCCAATTAATTGGGAGGAATCCCGTCACGACAGGAATTGGTGCAGACGGGACGGAACAGATCACGGGAGTGAGGCACTATTGGCGCGTTTTCCAGCGCAACATCCCGGAATATGGGGACGGTTCAGAATAAAAGAGGGGTGACACTAACAAGGTGGAATGGACTCTTTCCTCTTTTTCTAAGGTATACTGATGTTCTGGCACCAAAATGGAGGTGGGACATGGGCTATCGCTCGTTATCAAGCTTAAATGACTGCTCTCGCCACAGGACGGAGATCTACAGGCTAGAGGCTGAGAACCGAAGACTCTCGTGTGAGCTAGAGAGAGAAAGAAGTAAAGCAAGACAAAAGGAAAACGATCGCCAGATGAATATTTTTATGTTTATGTCATGGCTGATTGTCGTCTTGTCCATTTATCCCTATCTCTAATAAAATCTGACCCTTTTCTTGTAAATACGGACAGATTTATTTTCCAGGTTTGTTCCCTCCATCCCCTTTATTAGATTTCTAAATCTTTCTTAAGTTGAAAAGTCCCATAAAAGGACCTATAGTACCCAAAATGGGACTTATAGTAATGGCTACAACTGATATTAAATCAATGGGTGATGCCTTGTTTACCAAAACACAGCAGAAGGTTTTGGCCCTGTTATTTGGCAATTTAAAAGAGTCGTACTATCTTAATGAGATAGTACGACTCGCAAATGTGGGCAAGGGCACAATCAAACGGGAACTGGAAAGTATGCGAGCGGCAGGATTGATAACCGTGAGTCGAATTGGCAATCAGACTCACTATCAGGCGAATAAAACCTGCCCCATCTTTGATGAGTTGCGCGGCATAGTACGCAAGACTTTTGGTGTCGCTCAAGAGCTGACAAAAGCCTTGAATCCAATTGCATCCTCAGTTCAGTTTGCTTTTGTTTATGGTTCATTGGCCAAAGGGAGCGACACACCACAAAGTGATATTGATTTGATGATAATCGGCAATGACTTTTCCTATACTGATGTGATGGAATTACTGATCCCTGCCGAAAGCACACTGGCGCGCCCTGTGAATCCAACTGTCTATTCAGCGCAGCAGTTTAAGAAGAAGCTTGCCGCCAAAAACAGTTTCTTGACCCGGGTAATGGCGCAGGAAAAAATAATTGTAATGGGCTCAGAGGATGCCATTTAGAAGCGGACGAGATTCTTCAGGCAGAGAATTTGGAACTAAGTCAGGAGTTGCAGGCAATAGTGAGCAAATTGAAATTTTAAATTTCAAGGGATCAGAGTCCTGATATGTACTGACTTAGCTGAGTTATATGAAGTAGAACCTCGTGCTCTTATTTTTTCAGGCGGTTAAACGAAACAAGGGAAGATTTCCTGAAGATTTTGTGTTTCAGTTGAGTAAGCCGGAGTTTGAGCACTTGAAATCACAAATTGTGACAGCAAGTTAGGGGCCCCTACTCCCCTATTCTTGACACTTTGTAACAAACACGCGGCATTTCGGCCGGTTGCCAGTACAATCCCCCTTCAGAATTAACCCGCCCGACTACAGGAAAGGCGCTGCATCGGAATCGAGTGATGAATCACCGTGCTATTGTATTGAATCGGCTAGCTCGCTTGGCCTCTATCCTGGCTCTTGCCTGTGCGCTATCACCAGTAGCCACTGCCCAGGACACGTCTGGTGACGATTCCACTGTGATTTATCCTTCGAGCTATTTTGACCAGTGGGGGCCCATCACCGCCCAGGAAATGCTTGACCGCATTCCGGGTCAGGGCAGCGGAGGCGGTCGTTCCGGCAGTTTTGGCGGTGGTGGTGGAAATCCATCTTCCGGTGGTCGCGGCCTGGGCAGTGGCAGTGGCGGTACTGATATTCTCATTGATGGCAAGCGCACCGCTGGCAAGAACAACCGAACCGGGGGTTTATTGAGAAGAATCTCGGCCGATCAGGTGCAGGAGATACAGATCATTCGCGGTACTTCCGGCGAACTCGACGTGCGCGGCAGTAATCAGGTTATTAACGTGGTGTTATTCGAAGCACTCGCCTCCAACAGTATTTCCTGGGACGCGACTGCCAATGTGGCCCAGGACGAGGAATTTACGCCAACCGGATCAGTCGCACTGAGCGGACAGCGTGGTGATTTTAATTACTTGCTCAGCCTGCGCAGCAACCCGCGCTATACCCACTCCGCTACCTTTGAGAGCAGCGTGCTTGGCGATATCTCTCCCAACGACACCATACGCGAAGATCGTATCAATGATCGGGATAACAACGAATTGAGCATGAATCTGGGTTACGATTTCTCCCCCAACAGCAGTGTGCGGATGAACGCCTTGTATGCGGCTCAGGATTCACCCTCCGTGGTAGATCGTATTACCAGGGACTTGCGCACCACGCCAAATGGTCTTGATATTGAAAAGGAAGACAACCTGTCTGATCGTGACAATTGGGAGATTGGTGGTGACTACGAGTTAACCCTGAGTAATGGTGACCGCTTCAAATTGTTGGGTATCGCCAATCAGAACAACCAGGATTCCACCCGCCAGCGTTTCCAGTTACAGAACGACGGGCTGTTCCAGAAGAACTTATTTTTGAACATCGACAGAGTTACCGAAGAACGTATACTGCGCAGTTCCTACACCAGGGATATATTTTCCGAACAGAATATTGAATTCGGTATCGAACGGGCAGAGACCATTCTCGATTCCCGGTTGGCATTGGGTTTGCTTAATTCCACTGGCACGCCTTCTGCCACGGTGGGTGGTCTGGTACCACAGAATGTCTCTAACGCCAATTCGCGGGTTGAAGAGATACGCTATGAACCCTTTCTTATTCATAATTGGACAATCAGTCCACAAATGTCTCTGGAATCCACACTGGTGTACGAGGACTCGGAAATTTCCCAGACCGGTGACGTCACCAACAAACGGGATTTCGATTTCATCAAGCCGAAGCTGGATCTTCGCTACGACCTGACTCCTACTCTACAGCTTCGCGGCACCATCGAGCGCCTCGTCAATCAACTCAGCTTTGCCGATTTTGTCGCTGCCAATGACGAACAGGACAATGACCGCGACACCTTGGCCGGTAACGCCGGGCTGCGCCAGCAGACCCAGTGGCGTTACAGCTTTAGTACGGAATATCGCTTGCCCAATGATGTGGGGGTGTTAGGTGCAGAACTCTTTTATGCTGATCATAAGGACGTGATTGACCGCATTGATGTGTCGCCGAGCGATGACAATCTGCAGTCTGCAAACGGCAACATAGGCGATGGTACGGAATACGGCCTCGATCTGACCGCCAGTGTTCGCATGGGCATGATAGGGCTGCCGAACCTGCTGGTATCGCCCTCGTTTATCGTGCAGGACTCGCAAGTCACCGATCCCTTTCTCGGCATTGAGCGTCGCTTTCAGTACCATATGCGCGGGCAATGGAGACTCTCCATGCGCCACGACATTCCACAGTGGCGATTCAATTGGGGTTTGCAGAATTTCGATCGCGTGGACGGCGGTCTATTCCGCTATGACGTGGACGATATTGAGTTCGAGGTTGGTGACCCGCGCTATAACCTGTTCGCCGAATACGTGGACAGCCGCGGACTGACTTACCGTATGGATCTTCAGAATATCAGCAACAACGTCAGGTGTCGGAGGCGAACTCGCTTCGTCGGACGCATCTCGGACAACATTCTGGAAGAGATCGAGAATCAGTGTAGCAACACCGGGCTGGATTTCAGTTTCAGAGTAAGCGGCACGTTTTAATAAATAGGGACAGATTTATTTATTGTTGTAACAAGAGGGGCCGACTCGCCAATTTGATCAATAAATAAACCTGTCCCTTTTTCCTTTTTCGTTCGACAAGCGTACTATTAAACCCCCCAAAGCATTCTGGTACCTATTCAGTTCCCCAATTAAAAGGAGCAACCCGCAATGAAAATTTCGCAGCCCCAATCCATCTTCTTACCCTTGCTCCTGCTAGCCCTGGCACTTCCTGCCACGGCCCAAACCACTACCGATCCCGAATCCGTCGGCCTCTCCGAATCCCGCCTGGACCGAATCGCCGATCTCGTCGATCGCTACATAGTTGACGATCAAATAGCAGGCGCCATCACGGTTGTCGCCCGTCACGGCGAGACAGCCTACTTCAAAACCCAGGGCGTGATGGATATCGAGGCCCGCGAGGCGATGCGCCCCGATGCCATTTTCCGCATGGCGTCCATGAGTAAACCTGTAACCGGTGTCGCCATCATGATGTTGCTCGAAGAAGGCAGATTGCGCCTGGAAGACCCGGTGTCGCGTTTCATCCCGGAGTTTCAGAACACCCAGGTGGCCATGCTGAAGGATGACAGCAACCGCATCGATCCGACTAACCGGAACCCGGACATTTACACCGTGCCCGCAAGCCGTGAGATCACCGTGCGTGACCTGTTAACCCATACCTCAGGTCTGGAAAGTGGCGGTGCCGGGTCTCGCGTCGGTAGCCGCATCGCACCGCGGGATACCAGCCTGTCATTGGCCGAATACATCCCCACACTCGGTGATGTGCCACTGGATTTTCAGCCGGGGACAAAATGGCGTTACAGTTCCCTGGCTGGCATCGAGACCCTGGGTCACATCGTCGAAGTGGTGTCCGGACTCACCTTCGATCAGTTCCTGCAAGAGCGAATCTTCGAACCCCTTGGCATGCGGGACACCAGCTTCGTCGTGCCAGCGGACAAGATGCCGCGACTGGTAACGCTCTATGAATCGAGCGACGCGGGCACGCTGGAACGCCAGGATGACAATCCCGGCTGGCTGGATACCACGACTCTGTTCTCCGGCGGTGGTGGCCTGTATTCAACCGCCGATGACTACATGCGCTTCGGACAGATGCTGCTCAATGGTGGTGAGTTGAATGGCAATCGGCTGCTGGGTTTGCGTACGGTGCAATTGATGGCATCGAACCATGTGGGTGATCTTTATGGACCGGATGCCGGTCGTGCAAACGGGCTGGGATTCGGCCTTACTGTGGAAGTGGTGCTGGACCCGGTGCTTGCCAACACACGTAGAGGGAAGGGCAGCTTTGGCTGGGGCGGTGCCTTTGGCACTTACTTCTGGGTGGATCCTGAGAATGATATTGTGGCGTTGTTGATGATACAGACACGGGCTACCACCTTGCGGTCGGATTTTGCCAATGCGGTGGGGCAGGCTATTGTGGAGTAAAAAAAAGGAAAACAAAGGGGACGGAGGGATTAAAATTTAATCCCTCCGTCCCCTTTGATTTCCCCTTTGATTAACTGGAGAGTAGTAATGAGTTTCAGACAGTTCTATCGGGCCCTTGTCGCCACACATTTACACTTCACTTTTCTTATTGCACTGCTGCTGCCATCGGTGGTGTTCGCACAGACCCCGGGAGCCAGCGCCTGGTTTGGTGTTTCCCCCGCCCCGGGATTTCAGCCACACGTGTCGCCGCTCATTATTGGTTCTGATTATGAAACCCGTCCGGCGATAGTTCCTGTTGGAGAAGAGAGTTTTACCTCGTTGGAAGGTGAAGCGATATTACAGGATCTGAAAACCATCGTTGATTTCTCCAGGCAGAGTCGTGAGACACGGGAGATTGGTTCGGGGCAACTCTGGGGCCGCATTACCGGCCTACCATCGGGCGAACAGTCGATGGACTGGGTAGAACGTCGATTGCAGGAAGCTGGTGTCGCTCAGGTGGAACGACAGTGGTTTGAACAAAGTCCTGGTACCGCATTGTGGTTGCCACTGTCCTGGGAAGTGCGTCTGCATGCTGATCCGGCCTATGGTACTGGCAGCCGTGATGTGATTCTTGAATCTGCCATGCCCACAGGTGGAACTGAACTTCCTCCCGAGGGATTGACCGCCCCCCTGGTTTTCGTTGGCACGGCTCGCCCTGCAGAACTACAGTACATCGATGTGCGCGGCAAGATCGCGGTTCAGCATATTACCCCAAGGGGACATTTGTTCCTGGAGCGCCGGCCTGCCCGGGCCAAGGCACAGGAATTGATTCGTCGTGGTGCGGTTGCCGTTTTTAATATTGTCGATTATGCCGGCAATATGCGTATGCGGGATATTAGTGGCTGCAACGGGCCGTGTTTTAATCTGGGTGGCCAGGATGGCCGGTTTCTGGAAGAAGTGTTTGATGCCGCTGCCGAGGCTGGAATTACAGAACCGTTGCAGGCATCACTTAGCCTTGAGGCGGAGCAGCGCGGTGGTATGCGGGCTTCAAATGTATTGGGGATTGTGCCCGGTGCGAGCGATGAGAACATTATCATCAACGCACACGTCGATGCCTGGTTCGATGGTGCCAATGATAACGGTGACGGGCTCGCCATTACGATCGCCCTGGCCGAGCACTTTTCAAAACCGCAAAACCGGCCGGCACGTACACTGGTTTTTGTTGGCAGCGCGGGGCATCACACAAGCGGCTTGAGCGGTCCCACGCAACTTGTCGCGCTAAATCCCGATTTGATTGCCCGCAATGTATTGACTATTAATCTTGAGCATGTGGCGGCCCGGCAACTCAATCCAGCGCGCACAGATACTCATGGTGTGCGGGATGTGATTACCGATACCGGAGAAGGCTTTCTGATGAATGGCCTGAGTCAGCGTTCGCCTTATCTGGAGAGCATCATTCGCAGCGGTGGCATACGCTACGGTCTGAACTTTGTCTCGGCGGCTAGCACCTATAATGCAGGCGATAATCCGAGGGTCGAAAGCCCAGTTTTTCAGCTGATACAGGGGAATCCGCTTTACCACACGAGCGGCGAGACGCTGGAAACTATTTCCACCCCGGGGCTGGAGAGAGTGGCCCGCTTTGTAGCCTACTTCGTGAAGGCTGTGGCGGAGGCTCCGCGCTCAAGTTTTTAGTGAAAGAAAGGGAAAGAAAGGGGACGGAGGGATTAAAATTTAATCCCTCCGTCCCCTTTTTCTTTTTGCTCATGCGCGGTTTATCTGGATTGAACTAAGCATCTCTTCTATCGCCTCAATTTCAACTTGAGGTGCATCAGCATCACTTTCATACGTGATCACAAGTATTGTCCCTCCATTTAGTAACCACCACTGCTCAAAGTATGATTCACGTTCAACATAGCTGTGTTGATAGCCTGAAAAATCGCCCCACTCTTGCAACACAAGAGTCGTTGACATATCTACATTGGTAAAGAGTCGTAAGCGATCCTGGCCGATTTCATTAGGCGCAACAAAGGACATTATCTTTAGCTCGCCAATACCAGTTGGGCGATTGAGGGTTATTAATTCCCCTGGTAAATCTGCGCTCCCGGCTCTCGGTTCGACGTTGTGCGTCCATTCAGTTGGCACATCAATACTGAACGACTCAAAATTTCGTATGTCAGCCATTGAGCTGGCTGAAATTCCAATCATCAATAAGGTAACAATGGATCTGGTCATTAATAAATAACTCCTTGATAGGGAGGCTGAGGGCTTCACCGGCCCAATTCGAAGACCGTAAATACCATATAATTGCATATATTGAGACTATTTTATTACATGTGTCCTATTTATATACCAATAGTACTGCTAAATGATACTATTTGGCTTTCCGTAAAAAATTACAAAAGGACGATGATGGCTCAAAGAAAAGAAATCATTGATATGCTCAAACGATCGCTGAAGCAAAAAGGGCTGACTTATGCCGATGTAGCCCGGCAACTGCACTTAAGCGAGGCCAGTGTAAAACGAAATTTTTCTCACAAAAACTTCTCTCTGGACCGGCTGGAACTCATCTGCAATATGGCAAGCGTAGATTTCTCCGATTTAGTACAGATGGTTGATGATGAACAGGCAAAGATCAGCAGGTTGACTCTGGAACAGGAAGAGGAGCTATTACGAGATTTGAAATTTCTGGCTGTTGCTATTTGCGTACAAAATGCATGGGAAATGGAAGAGATCGTCCAACATTATGATGTAACCGAGGCACAGTGCATTGCTTATCTAATTCGACTTGAGCGGCATGGATTGATTAGACTTTTACCAAATAATCGCATTCGCCGTATGTTGGCACATGACTTTCGATGGCTACCGCAAGGCCCACTTGAAACATTCCTTGAATCTACCGTTCAAAGTGAATTTATGGATTCACATTTCAAAAGTCCAGGAGAGTTACGAATGTACATCACTGGTATGTTATCCAGGCAGTCCCTCGACATTCTAAATAAGAAACTGGAGGTTCTGGCAAGAGAGTTTGCATTACTTCAACAGGATGACTCCAGGCTACCGGTCAAATCGCGATTCAATTCCGGGTTGATGTTGGCGATCCGGCCTTGGGAGCTTTCTGTATTTGAGGCGCTTGAAAAATAGGGACAGATTAATTTATTGATCAAATTGGCAAGCCGGCCCCTCTTATTACAACAATAAATAGATCTGTCACTATTTATTCTATGGTATTGACAAGTTAACACACAAAATTGACAAAAACCACCGCGATATGCATTTTGCAATGCTGCTGCCTTTTCCCAACACGCAAAGGCACGTAAACGGAAATACCGATAGTTTTCTGCTGATACCAAATGCCGACCCAGATTAAACAAATTGTAAACTGCCGCATGAGTACTTAGAAAGGCTTTCAGTGCTAGCAGGGCGAAATTTCTGTCAATTGACATAGCTTTGGTTCTACTTATACTCGTAGGTTCACTCAAAACGTGTCGAGGTGCTCCATGTCTTATCGCAATCCAATCGTATCCGTAGTCGCTCTGCTCGCACTCGCTTCTTTGTTGGTGCCGCAACAATCCGCTGCGCAAAACTCCACGAATCCGTATGCGATCGTCGAAGGGTGGGCGAAGCTGCCGGGTGGAAGGGTGATGGGAGCAGTCGGCAAAGCGAAGGTCGACCCCGACGGGCGCCATATCTGGGCCGTTATACGTTGCGATGCCGGGCCTGATCGTTTCGGTTCGGAGTGCGTTGATTCAGACTTGGACCCCGTCTTGAAGTTCGATCCCGATGGCAACGTGGTCGAGTCCTTCGGCAGCGGAATGTTTATCTGGCCGCATGGAATTGACGTTGACTCCAACGGCAACGTCTGGGTGACGGACTCTGTGAGTGATAACAACATTCCCGCGGGCGACGATCGAGGCCATCACGTCATCAAGTTTAGTTCTACTGGCGAAGTGCTCATGACACTTGGCACTCCTGGAGAACAGGGAGACGGCCCGAACCACTTCACTTCCCCGAGTGATGTGGCAGTCGCGTCTAACGGCGACGTGTTCATAGCGGACGGCCACAACGCGAACGGAAACAACCGAGTGGTGAAGTACAACAGCCGTGGCGAATTCCTCATGTCTTGGGGAGAGACTGGCTACGCCCCGGGACAGTTCCGTGCCCTACACGCCATCGCCATTGATCCAGATGGTCGAGTGTTCGTGGGAGATCGCAGCAACAGCCGAATTCAGATCTTCGACCAAGAGGGCAACCACTCTACCACCTGGACCCAGTTCGGGCGCCCGAGCGGAATCGCCTTTGACGACGAAGGGCGGATCTACGTCGCGGACTCCGAGTCGGACAACGTACAGAACCCAGGGTATGAAATGGGCATTCGCATTGGCGAAGTCGAGACGGGTTGGGTGAAGGAGTTCATTCGCTTCCCGTGGGCGAATCCCCACATCCTTCCGGGGAACGGAGCGGAGTTCGTCGCCGTCGATCGCGAAGGCAACATTTTCGGAGGAGAGCCCGTCCCCAACCCTCATCTGAATGACCGAACGCTCAGGAAGTACGTGCGAGTTCGACCCTGAGCGATGGTCCGCCGCCAGGCGGTACCATCGATCCGTCGCCGCCTGTCGATACCAAGGAATAGCTGCGGCTTCATCCTGTGGCACGCCCCGACCGTCGCGGTAACAATCACCGACCCTAATCAGCGCTTCGGTCGTGTCCAGAGTACCGCCTCCGCGTCGTCCTCCGGGACGCCTTAGCCGCTGCCCCCCGAGCCCTCACTGGGTGTACTCGAAGATACGGATGGCGCTGTCGCCGAATCCGGCAACGATATAGCGACCGTCATCAGAAAGCGAGACCGAGATGGCTCCACGATGATTGTGGTCGAAATCGACTGGGGCCGGGATGGTACCGAGGTCACGACCGTCCTGGAACTGTTGCTGCCACAACACCCCACCATCGGCCCCGAGCAGCGAGACAAACCCGTCGTTTCCCGCAGAGCCGTTAGTACCAACAACAATCAGGCTGCCGTCTGGGGTCATGTCTAGCGCGTTATGACCCTGTGCCTCTCCCGGCAGGCGGCGTTGCCAGATGAGGTTCCCTTGACTGTCATAGAGCTGTACCACCCCGCCGATCGTACCCAATGCGAGACGGGTGCCATCATCGTTCATATTATTCGTGCCAGCCGTCACCACATGATTGGCAACTCGTTTGCGGAAACGGAGATTGCCGTCGGCGTCGAAGCTGAAGAGCTCACGGTTTTTCCCGGCCGAGTAGCTGTTATACGTTTCATCTACCTCTAGAACCATGGGGAACTCACCGATGCTGGCTTCCCAGAGCAGCTGGCCGTCTCGCGTGATCATCGCAAGCGGCCCGCCAGCATGGCCGGTCAACACCCTTTCACCGTTGGGGCTCCATGCCGAGTTACGCAGCCAATCTGATCCAAGTGCCGGGCCGGAGCCCCACAACCGTTGTCCCGATGCTACGTCGAGCAGGACTACATCACGGGAATCGCCCGGGCCTGTGATCAACGTCTGACCATCAGGGCTGAAACTCACCGAGCGGTTCATGGCACCGGAATCGAACTGCCAACGCAACTGTCCGTCGGCGCTGAGCAGCGAAACAAGGCCGTCGTGGCACCCCGCCGCAATATCGCCATTGATAGAAACAGCGAACCCCCAGCATTCGTTTGTGGTCTCGAAGCGCCAGATCTCGGTTCCAGCTAGATCTACGACGACGACATGCCCGGATTCATTAAGCTCCGGTGGGTGCCGGCCTTGCACGGCAGCCAGTCGATTGAAGCCGGGGAGAGGCAGTACCCACCACTGTCCGTACACTCCGCCGGTGTTTAGTTCACCCACGAGTTCATAGTTCCGCGTTTCAACCGGATCAACAACGAAATCTATGATCGAGGTACCGCCAGGGTCGAGTTCTGGCACCTCCTCGTGACCCACTGCGTATCCTTCTGCCGAAAGGTGGATTGCGTAACCCACGGAGTCATAAGGCAGGGGACGGTCACCGAGTCTGCTCTGGATATCTTCAATCGACGGCACCTCTATCATGAAGGAGCCGTTGTCTCGGACCTCCGAGCGCCAAAAGTCCAGGGCCATATTGCCCAGCGGAAAGGCAAAGACTTCTGCCCCGGCTACTAGCCTGCCATCCGACGTCGTGGCAGTTCCAGAAATGATCGCTGTGCGAGGGAGATCTCTCACGTCACCTGTTCCGAATCCATTCTCCCCACCCTCGGAGAGCATCCGGATGGCCAGCCTAGTTTGCTCCCCGCTCTCGAGGACCGTGAACGGGAGTGTCAGTTCGAGTTCGGCTGGTCCCCGGGTGGTCATGAATTCGAAGATCTCCGTCTCACCCGGCGCGATAGTAATCGGATAGGGATTCAGAGCGAAGAAGTGGCGAGGCGGCCCCGAATCTCCCTCAATCGTTGTGAACAACACGTCGCGCCCGCCAGGTCCCTGTACAGTGGATAGCTCCGAGCCCGTGTTTTTCGCGTAGATGTAAAGGTTCGTGGAATCCTCTAGAGGAGTAATGACGACTGGCGCATACGTCGTAAAGCTCACAGCGTAAAGCTCCACGCCGGCCGCACTCTGTATCTGCGTGAGGACCTGACTGCGGGCGTCCGCGTCGCTCTCCCCGTCGACGCGGTAGCGCAGATACTCCTGCAACCACACCGCCTTGCCCTCCAAATCGACGTGACTCAATTCGACACTACGTTGCAGCTCATCCCGGTAAAACGCATCGAGTGCCTCCAGAAAGTCGAGCGACAGGTTCCGGGGCGGGAACGCATAATCGTCCGAGGCCACATCGCTGCACACGGGCTGGATCCCCTGCCCTCGGATCTGCATCAGCACCCGCGTGGTCGCCTCGGTCGCCTCACAGCCATTCAGCACATAGCGAAGCCATTCCGGGAACCACACCGCCGACCCTTCGGCGTTCACATACCCTTCATTGGTTTGCGACCGTTGCAACGTATCCCGATATTCAACTTCCAGACTCTCGTAGAAGGTCAGCGCCTCATTGCGCGGCGGGAACGGGATGCCGGCCAGCGCTCCCCCAGCCAGTGTCAGCGCGCCCTCG
>PBTO01000003.1 GCA_002726595.1 Gammaproteobacteria bacterium
TTTCTTCTCAACGCGTTTGGCCAGCAGCTTGTTGGCTTCAGACAGACCCAGTTCGATACCGGCTTCGGCGATACCTTTCATCATGATCGGCGTGCCTTTCAGTGCAGACTGATAAGCGATACCGCCACCCATGATGCCAGCACCAAGTACGCCGGCGAGTTTAACCTCACCCGCTGCCGCCAGCTGTTTTTTGGCACAGCCGGCAAGAAACTGATCATTGAGAAACATCTGCACCAGGTTAGTGGCTACTTCGGTTTTAGCCAGTTTCACAAAACCCTTGTGCTCGACCAGTAAGGCGCCGGCACGATCCAGCATTGCCGCATCGTGCATGACCTGCACTGCCGTCAGGGGTGCCGGGTAATGGGGCCCGGCCTTTGCAGCAACCATGGCCTTGGCTGTATCGAAGGCAACAGTCAGCTCCACTGGAGTTAGAGTCAGCGGGGAAGTTTTTTGCTTTCTAATCCGGGCATAATCCAGTTTGCCTTCGTTGCACTGTTGAATCAGGTCCTCGGCTGCCTCCAGCAGCAATTCATCCTCGACGATGGCGTCGACCGCACCTTCACTCAATGCCTGGGGTGCCTTGATGTGAGCCGCGCTGCTAATCCACTGGTTGGCATTATCCGCACCGATCAATCTCGGCAGTCGTACCGTACCACCGAAGCCCGGCAGAATGCCTAATTTAGTCTCGGGGAAGCCAACTACAGCCCTGGCAGTCGCAATGCGGTAATCGGTGGCAATCGCCAGTTCAAATCCACCGCCCAGCGCGACACCGTTAATGGCACTCACGGTAGGTACTTTCATGTCCTCTATGGCACTGAAAATGGCGTTTGCTTCGACTAGCCAGTCGATGATCTGCTGTTCTTCCTGATCGAATTTCCCGGTAAATTCGGTAATATCGCCACCCACAATGAAAGTGGACTTGGCACTGGAAAATATCACACCCTCGATTTCAGCAGCCTGCAGCGCAGCCACGGCAGCCTTTAACTCGACCAAAGTATGCTCATCAAATTTATTCACCGAAGAAGCTTCCAGGTCAAATACTACCTGGGCAATGCCGGAGGGCAGGGTCCTGGCGCTCAGTGCCTTTCCTGTATAAATCATGCAAAACTCCACTTGTTGCAGGCCCGCTCTAATCGGCATCTGAGTTCAGTGCCATGTGCGTTAGAGAATTACGAACCAGGGGCGCGCATTATACCGCCGGCACAGCCTATTTAAAAACTGCGCCGGCAGGGTTTGCGCAGCTATCCGCAACTATCGAGTGTGGGGTATCATTTACCGGATCGAGTATCACAGCGAAATTGAAGGAGAAACAGATCTTGCGTTGGCTGGGAACATTAATGCTGGCAAGTTTGCTGACCGGACAGGCGCTTGGCGGCGAGCATGGCGTCATTCTCGCGTACCACCATGTCGCCACGGATACACCACCGTCTACCAGCATCTCGCCAGATGATTTTCGTGGCCACCTGGAATACCTCAGAGACAATAATTTCAATGTGATTGCGCTGGATCAGATGATCGAAAGTCTTCAACAGGGACAGGAGATTCCGGATAAATCCATCGCCATCACCTTCGATGATGGCTACATCTCCATTTATGAAACCGCCTTCCCCATGCTGCAGTCGTTCGGCTATCCGTTTACGCTATTTGTCAGCACGCAAGCGATCGATGACAACCAGGCGAATTACATGACCTGGGCACAGATCCAGGAGATGTCCGATGCCGGCATGGTGATCGCCAACCACATGGTTGATCACCCCTATATGCTGGAGCGGGCCGATGCTGAAAGTGACCAGCAATGGATAGACCGGCTCAGAGCCGAATTACTCCACGCTGAAGAGCGCATCCTGAGCAATACCGGTCAGTCACATAAATATCTCGCCTACCCCTACGGCGAATTTGATCCTACCATCAAGGGCATGTTGGCTGAACTCGACTTCGTTGGTTTAGCCCAGAACTCCGGCGCGGTGGGGTTTAACTCTGATTTTCTTGCCCTGCCCCGCTTTCCCCTTGCCAGCATCTACGCCGATCTCGACTCGGCCAGAATAAAACTGGACACGCTGGCCTTTCATGTTTCCGAACTCACTCCCGAATCCCCGGTTACCGACCGTCGCAGCCCTTCTGTCACATTACGATTCGAGCCTGGTAACTACAACCGCGAGCAGATTGGCTGCTTTGCCAACAGCAGACCCATACCGATGAACTGGACCGATCCCGAACGGGGCATCGTCACGCTGGAACCCACAGAAAGCTACAACGGGCGACGCTGGCGCTACATCTGCACCGCGCCGGCGATTGGTCAGAGAAGATTTTACTGGTATTCAGTGCAGTGGATCGTGCCCTGATCGGGCTTAAGGCACCTCTGATTAATTGCATACGGCCTCTGGTCTACAGGCTGTTTCGCTATCGAGGCGCCATTTTGACAGGTTTTTGCTCCTGCAAAACCTGCATTCCCGCCATCCTTGGCAGTCAAAGCATGCGTCCGCCTGTCGAAAACTGGCAACGCGGAGTGCGGAACAGCCTGTAGGCCCCGAAGGGCGTGCCCTGAAGCGCACAGTTGCGGCGTTGCACTTCTTGCCAAGGGCTACGGCCATTACCGGCGAAGCGCGTCTTGCACCTGTACGCTTCAGATCACGCAGAGGCCATATGCAATCAATCAGAGGTGCCTAAATTGGCTTCCTGCATCAAGTTCTTTGCTCTGCATGGCTTGTATCAAGCCCTGGTTGGGAGGTCTCCCACAGGAGTTGCTGATGCTCCTGCAAACTCCAGGAATTCAGTTTAGCTTCAACGGAGCGACCTGTATACTTGGCAAACTTGATTTCCCCAGATAAAGATACCCGGTATCAACATTAGGAATAAACGATGATTAGAGTCGCAATTGCCGGTGCCGCAGGCCGTATGGGCAGAACCCTGATCGACGCTGTAAATCAGAGCAGTGAAAATCTGGCAGTTACCGCCGCTTCTGTACTTCATGACGATCCTGCGCTGGGCATCGATATTGGGGTTTTGTCCGGCGCTGCCAGGGTGGGAATTGAAACAGTGGCAAGTCTGGCACAAGTAACAGAGCAGTTCGATGTGCTCATTGACTTTACCGAGCCCCAGGCCAGCCTACAACACCTGGCGCTTTGTCAGAGTCATGGCAAGGCAATGGTACTTGGTACCACCGGATTTAGCGTGGATGAGAAACAGCAAATTGCCGCAGTGGCTGAAAATATTCCCATTGTGTTTGCGCCCAATATGAGTGTGGGCGTGAATCTGTGCCTGAAGCTACTGGAGCAGGCTGCAACAACCCTTGGTGAGGAAGTGGATATTGAAATCATGGAAGCTCACCACCGGCACAAGAAAGATGCGCCGTCAGGCACGGCACTGAAAATGGGCGAGGTAATCGCTGATGTGCTCGGGCGTGAGCTCGACGATGTAGCAGTGTACGGTCGAGAAGGCACCGGCGCAGAGCGTGATCGCAAGACAATTGGCTTCGCTACGGTTAGAGCGGGTGACATTGTAGGAGATCACACGGTCGTGTTTGCAAGTCCTGGCGAGAGAGTTGAAATTACTCACAAGGCCAGCAGCAGAATGACTTTTGCCAGTGGTGCGGTGCGAGCCGCCATTTGGTTACAGGATAAAAAAGCAGGCCTGTACTCCATGACAGATGTCCTATCTTTGTAATTAGGCAAGGTTCACATAGACAAGAGAAGGTAACTTTTAATAAAATACCCGCTCAGTATGTCACCACTGAGAACTGTACGGAATTGGAAAATAGCGGAGTGAGCCATGCGCTTTAGTCCGCTTTTTTATGTGCGCACTATTTAAAGCACCTTAAGGATCTAGAGGAGTAAATGTTGGTCAGATCAGCTGTACTGGCATTGGAAGATGGCAGTATTTTTCACGGCATTGCCATTGGAATGGAAGGAAGTTCCAGCGGGGAAGTCGTATTCAATACATCGATGACCGGCTATCAGGAAATCCTCACTGATCCATCCTATGCCAGACAAATTATCACCCTGACTTACCCTCATATCGGCAATACAGGAGCCACTGCGGAAGATAATGAATCGACACAGGTTTGGGCATCGGGTCTGGTTATTCGTGATCTGCCCCTTCTGGCCAGTAACTGGCGAATGCAGCAAACGCTTGATGAGTTCCTGCTGGAGCGTGATGTGGTCGCCATCGCCGAGATTGATACCCGCCGTCTTACTCGATTGCTGCGAGATAAGGGGCCATTGAATGGCTGTCTGCTTTCCGGGGAAGATCTGGTTACCGGGGGTGAATCACAAGCACTGGCTGAGGCTAAGAAATTTCCTGGTTTGAAGGGGATGGATTTGGCAAAGGAGGTTAGTGTCCAGGAAGCCTATCAATGGGACAACAGTATCTGGACATTGGGATCCGGGTATAAGACAGCGCCAGGTAATCAGTTAAAGGTTGTAGCCTACGATTATGGCGTGAAGAGAAATATCCTGCGAATGCTGGTTGAGCGGGGATGTGAGGTCACGGTGGTGCCGGCCAGGACTACAGCGGCAGAAGTACTGGCAATGAAACCGGATGGTATATTCCTCTCCAATGGACCCGGTGATCCCGAACCCTGTGACTATGCCATCGCGGCAATTGGCGAATTTCTGCACGTGGGAATTCCACTGTTCGGCATCTGTCTCGGTTGCCAGTTGTTAGCCCTGGCCTGTGGTGCCAAAACTGTGAAAATGCGTTTAGGGCACCATGGTGCAAACCATCCAGTTCAGAATCTTAGGAATGGCACCGTGTTAATCACCAGCCAGAATCATGGATTTGCGGTGGATGGTGACAGCCTGCCGGATAATTTACAGGCCACCCACAAGTCATTATTCGATGGTTCGTTACAGGGGATTGAGAGAACAGATAAACCGGCGTTTGGGTTTCAGGGCCATCCGGAAGCGAGTCCTGGTCCCCATGATGTTGCTCCCTTGTTCGATCGTTTCATACAACTCATGACAGAGCACTCAGTAAGTTGATAGTTTAACCATGCCTAGAAGAACAGATATTGAAAGCATTCTCATCCTCGGTGCCGGGCCGATAATAATTGGTCAGGCCTGTGAATTCGATTATTCCGGAGCACAAGCCTGTCAGGCACTTAAGGAAGAAGGCTATCGAGTAATCCTGGTCAACTCGAATCCAGCCACAATAATGACCGATCCGACGATGGCCGACGCTACCTATATAGAGCCGGTGACCTGGGCGATAGTCGAAAAGATCATCGCGAAGGAAAAGCCGGATGCCATTCTTCCTACCATGGGCGGGCAAACCGCCCTGAATTGCGCGTTGGATTTAAATCGTCATGGCGTGCTGAAAAAATACGGCGTGGAGTTAATCGGGGCAAGCTGCGAGGCAATCGACAAGGCAGAGGACAGGGAGCTGTTTGACAACGCCATGCAATCTATCGGTCTGGGTACGCCTCGCCATGGCATGGCCCATGATATGGCACAGGCATACCAGGCTATGGAAGAGATCGGTTTCCCCTGCATCATAAGACCTTCCTTTACACTTGGAGGCACTGGTGGCGGTATTGCTTATAACAAGGAAGAGTTTGATGAAATTTGTTCCCGTGGTCTCGAACTATCCCCGACCAGTGAATTATTAATTGATGAGTCACTAATAGGCTGGAAAGAATTTGAATTGGAAGTGGTCAGGGATAAGAAAGACAATTGTATTATCGTCTGTTCGATAGAGAATATCGATGCTATGGGTGTNCACACTGGTGATTCTATAACGGTGGCGCCAGCTCAGACATTGACAGACAAGGAATATCAGCTACTACGCAACGCTGCGATCGCAGTCCTGCGTGAGATCGGTGTTGAGACGGGTGGATCAAATGTTCAGTTTGCAATCAACCCGGACAATGGCCGCCTGATTATTATCGAAATGAATCCCCGTGTATCGCGCTCATCAGCCCTGGCATCGAAAGCGACGGGTTTCCCAATAGCACGAGTAGCTGCGAAGTTGGCTATAGGTTTTACTCTGGATGAGTTGCGCAACGAAATTACAGGCGGTGTGACTCCGGCATCTTTTGAGCCGGCTATCGATTATGTTGTCACCAAGATACCGCGTTTTACTTTTGAGAAATTTCCCGATGCCAATGACCGCTTAACCACGCAGATGAAGTCGGTTGGCGAAGTCATGGCTATTGGCAGGACGTTTCAGGAATCGGTACAAAAAGCGCTCAGGGGGCTGGAGGTTGGAGTAAGCGGTTTCGATCCAGTACTAGATATAAAGCTCAGTGATGCAAGGGAAGTGCTGACAAGAGAGCTAACCGAGGCTGGTGCCCAGAGGATCTGGTATATAGGTGATGCTTTTCGCCAGGACTGGTCGGTAAAAACCGTTAATGACTTAACTGGCATCGATCCCTGGTTTCTGATTCAGATCGAAGACTTGATAAGGATCGAAAGAGAAATTGCGACCCGTACCCTTGACAAAATCGATAAGACAGAGCTGATCCAGTTTAAGCGCAAAGGCTTCTCTGATCACAGACTCGCCTCGCTGTTGAATACGTCCGAATTGGAAGTGCAAGAGGTGCGTCATAGATTAGGCGTCAGACCGGTTTACAAGCGCGTCGATACCTGCGCCGCCGAGTTCGCCTCAACAACTGCCTATATGTATTCCACCTACGAGCAGGAGTGTGAGGCAGCGCCTTCCGACAATAGAAAAATCATGGTACTGGGCGGTGGCCCAAATCGTATTGGGCAGGGCATCGAGTTTGATTACTGTTGTGTACATGCCGCGCTGGCGATGCGGGAAGACGGTTTCGAAACCATCATGGTGAACTGTAATCCAGAAACAGTGTCAACCGATTACAATATATCTGACCGCCTATTTTTCGAACCATTAACTTTTGAAGATGTGATTGAGATTGTCCATCTGGAACAACCCGAAGGAGTGATTGTTCAATTTGGTGGACAGACCCCGTTGAATCTGGTGAAGCGCCTGGAAGCAGCGGGAGTAAATGTCATCGGAACCTCACCCGATGCAATTGATAGAGCAGAAGACAGAGAGCGGTTTCAGAAGCTGATTCAGAAACTTGCTCTCATGCAGCCACCGAATTGCACAGTCAGGAGTGTTGATGAGAGTATTCGAGAGGCTGAAAATATTTCCTATCCGCTGGTAGTAAGACCTTCCTATGTGCTCGGAGGTCGCGCCATGGAAATCGTCTATAACAAGGAGGAACTGAAGCGTTACATGTTTGACGCGGTTAAAGTATCAAACGAAAGCCCGGTGCTGCTGGATTATTTTCTCAATTCAGCGATTGAAATAGATGTGGATCTGGTCTGTGATGGAGAGGAAGTTGTAGTCGGTGCAATCATGCAACATATCGAACAGGCCGGAGTGCACTCGGGAGATTCTGCCTGCTCCTTACCACCGTATAATTTACCGTTATCCGTTCAGAACAAGATTCGTGATCAGGTAACAAGCCTGGCTCTGGAATTGGAAGTAGTTGGTTTAATGAACACTCAGCTTGCCTATCAGGATGGTGAAGTCTATATAATCGAGGTGAATCCAAGGGCATCCAGAACCGTTCCATTTGTCTCAAAATGTATCGGGCGTTCGCTGGCCAAGGTTGCCGCACGTTGTATGATAGGTACAAAACTTAAGGACCAGGGCTTTGTCAGGGAAATAATCCCGAAAACATTTGCTGTAAAAGAAGCCGTATTTCCATTCAACAAATTCCCTGGCGTTGACCCCATTCTGGGGCCAGAAATGAAATCCACTGGTGAAGTCATGGGTGTTGGTGCGACATTTGCCGAAGCCTACGCCAAGGCTCAGTTAGGGGCAGGTGAGAAAATAGAGAAGGGTGGGACGGTCTTTATTAGTGTGCGTGATCCGGATAAACCCCATGTGGCAGCAGTGGCCGAAAAGCTGCACAATTTGGGCTATTCACTGGCAGCAACCCACGGCACGGCCGCGGTAATAGCAGGTGCAGGCCTGGTAGTGCAGGGGGTTAACAAGGTGGCAGAAGGTAGACCTCACATAGTGGATATGCTAAAAAACGATGAGATTCAACTGGTAGTAAACACCACGGAAGGTAAACAGGCAATTATGGATTCATCGATGATTCGTCGTACGGCACTGAGGCATGATGTGTTTTGTACCACAACTATAGCTGGTGCCCTGGCTGTTTGTGAGGCCTTGGAGTTCGGGCACGATATGTCGGTCTACACGATTCAGGATCTTAACGCGGCCCTTCAATAAAAAAGCTCGGAATAAAGACAAATGGGTTCAGAGCAATAGTACACGAGAGAATGTATTTACCGACACATAAGCGAATGAACAATATCCTGATACAAATTGTTAGGTGACAAGGATTTTTATGCGCAAAGTACCAATGACGGTCGCCGGTGCCGGGAACCTGCGCGAAGAACTGAACGAATTAAAAACTGTGTCGCGCCCCAGAATAATTGCGGCGATTGCTGAGGCACGAAGTCACGGTGATCTGAAAGAGAATGCCGAGTACCACGCGGCGCGGGAACAACAGAGTTTTTGCGAAGGGAGAATCACAGAAATCGAAAGCAAGCTGGCAAACAGCGAAGTCATTGATGTGACAAAAATTGTGCCGTCTGGGAGAGTGGTATTCGGCACAACGGTTTCATTGATTAATCTGGAAACGGACAAAAGAGTGGTCTATCAAATTGTTGGTGAAGATGAAGCCGATGTTGGTAAGGGCAAGATATCGGTGATCTCTCCTATCGCCCGGGCTGTAATGGGTAAGGAAGTGGGCGATGAGGCTATAGTTAAAGCACCGGCTGGTGATATAGAGTTCGAAATCGACGCGATCGAACACAAATAGCAATTCTCTGATCCCTTTTTAATTTATTCTCGCAGAAGATTGGAAAGCTTCGGATTTGCCTGTTTTGCCTTTCTGAAAAACAATGCCATATGGCCGATGCTCTGGACACATTCTGCTTTTAGTTCATCACAAATCAAATTGGTTAGCAGTTTTTTCTCTTTTCGGTCTGTGGACGTTACTTTAACCTTTATCAACTCATGATCAGTCAGAGCTCTTTCCAATTCCAGCCGAACGTTTTCAGTAAGACCTTTTTCTGCAATGGATACAACAGGCTTTAAGCGGTGACCAATGGCCCGATAACGTTTTTTCGCGGTGCTGCTAAGTGACATGATAGTGGATCCTTTCAGAGGAAAGTGGATTCTAACAGAATGAATAAATGGGGTCAGAGTCAGAGGTATCTCCATAAAATTTTTTGTTCATCGCCTAAGGAATGTGTATTTAACGGGCTTGGGCTTGGTAAACGTAGGTAGTTGATGCGTGTATCGGGGCTTGGGAAGGGATTACTGTTTTTCCGTTCCTATGGGCCGTTATGTACATGGATGTACGGTATGCAGGTTTTGCAGGAGCAAAAACCTGCCCCTGGTCCGTCCCGCGCTTCATCCCTGGCGCTAGTCACGGAAAAACAGTAATCCCTTCCCAATCCCCTGATCCAAGCTTGCGTCCTACACGTATAGCACTAACAACAAAAATAGATGCATTACACACAATATCCTAGTCTAATCGATTGATTTAACTTGATATACTTTAAGGATACCTCAATCATTCCATTAATGTCCCAAACGTGGATTTTGTCGTGACTCAAAGTAAAAGCAGCAAACAATGGCTGAAAGAGCACTTCGATGATGTGTATGTGAAGAAGTCACAGGCGGCAGGTTATCGATCCAGGGCCAGCTTCAAGCTGTTGGAGATACAGCAGAAAGATCGCCTGATTAAGCCCGGCATGCACGTCATAGATCTGGGTGCGGCACCAGGAGGGTGGTCCCAGGTCGCGGCAGACCTGGTTGGGCAGGAGGGGAGAGTTATCGCGTTAGATATCTTGCCGATGGATGCTATCGCAGGAGTTCAGTTCATCCAGGGTGATTTTACCGAACAGGCGGTCTACCAATCTCTGGTTGATGCCCTGAATAATGAGCCTGTAGACCTTGTAATTTCTGATATGGCCCCCAATATGAGTGGAATGAGGGACATTGATCAGTCCGCGGCCATATACCTGGCAGAGTTGGCTCTGGAACTGGCTAAAACCAGCCTCAAACACGGTGCGAGCCTGCTGGTTAAGGTGTTTCAGGGTTCCGGACTGGAGGATTTCCAGCAACAGCTGAAAACCAGCTTCAGCACGGTAAAAGTCAGGAAACCAAAGGCGTCCAGACCCAGATCCCGGGAAAATTATCTGTTTGCCAATGGGTTTCGTGGGTGCAGCTAACAGCAGAGTTTGGGATGAACTCATGCCAAAGAACAGGACATGGCCGGATTTCTCGATCATCCAGTTCAATTAATGCACTATTCGTCACAAATGCTTGAAAGTCTCTCGCAAGTGCATGTTCTGTGATCCTGATCATTAAATTCGACTGGCCATCGTGAAATAGCTCGCAATATTTTGAGCAGGGATTAGAATTAGCACTATAGAATAAACAGAATTTGAGATGCAGTGCCCGAAGGCACTGTTCCATACACAAACGTTGGGGGATAAACCCTTGAATGATATGGCAAAAAATCTGATTCTCTGGATGATAATCGCTGGTGTATTGTTAACGGTATTTAACAACATTAACCAGGAACCTCGAGAAAACAATATCAACTACTCCCAGTTTGTTCGTGAAGTTCGAGACGGCAGGGTGGAAGCTGTTGAGCTCGCAGGAATAAATATTACCGGATTACGCACGGATAACAGCCAATTTCGAACAGTGATGCCGTTGATCGGTGACGATCAACTGATGAGCGACCTGTTTGATAACAATGTTGAAATTATAGCGGACGAACCTGAACAACAGAGCATCTGGACCCAATTGCTGGTGGCCAGTTTCCCAATACTGATAATCATCGCCTTATTCTTTTTCTTCATGCGGCAGATGCAGGGCGGTGGAGCCGGTGGCAAGGGTGGCCCCATGTCATTTGGCAAGAGCAAAGCCAAATTACTAGGTGAAGATCAGATAAAGGTTACCTTTGCCGATGTTGCCGGTGTCGATGAAGCGAAAGATGACGTACAGGAACTGGTTGAGTTCCTGAAAGAGCCGGACAAATTTCAACGACTTGGTGGTAAAATCCCCCGCGGCATTTTAATGGTGGGTCAGCCGGGTACCGGTAAGACGCTGTTAGCCAAAGCGATTGCGGGCGAGGCTAAAGTGCCTTTCTTCTCTATTTCAGGTTCTGATTTTGTCGAGATGTTTGTCGGTGTGGGTGCTTCCCGTGTCAGAGATATGTTTGACCAGGCCAAGAAACAGGCCCCCTGTATTATCTTTATTGATGAGATCGATGCTGTGGGTCGCCATCGTGGTGCCGGGCTTGGTGGTGGTCATGACGAACGGGAACAGACCCTGAACCAGTTGTTGGTGGAAATGGATGGATTCGAAGTGAATGATGGCGTCATTGTGGTGGCTGCAACCAACCGACCCGACGTGCTTGATCCCGCATTGCTCAGACCGGGTAGATTTGACCGGCAGGTTGTCGTAGGTTTGCCTGATATTCGTGGCCGTGAGCAGATTCTTAAAGTGCATATGCGTAAAGTACCTATCGATGACAAGGTTCAGGGCAGCCTTATTGCCAGGGGCACGCCAGGATTTTCCGGGGCAGATTTAGCCAATCTGGTCAATGAGGCAGCATTGTTTGCCGCCAGATCAGGCCGACGTCTGGTGGGCATGGAAGAGTTTGAAAAAGCGAAAGACAAAATCATGATGGGTGCAGAACGTAAATCCATGGTGATGTCAGATAAGGAAAAACTGAACACCGCCTATCATGAAGCTGGGCATGCCATTGTCGGGCGTTTGGTACCAGAACATGATCCAGTTTACAAAGTAAGCATTATTCCTCGCGGTAGAGCGTTGGGAGTAACCATGTTTCTTCCAGAAGAAGATCGGTACAGCATGAGTAAGCAAAGCATTCTGAGTCAGATCTGCAGCCTGTATGGCGGACGTGTTGCTGAAGAGCTGACTCTCGGCAAAGAAGGGGTGACAACTGGCGCCTCTAATGATATTCAACGTGCCACCGAAATGGCCCGCAATATGGTGACAAAATGGGGATTATCAGAGGAACTGGGACCGCTTCTCTATTCGGAGGATGAAGGCGAAGTGTTCCTCGGGCGCTCAGCAGCGTCACAGGCTAAAACAGTATCCAGTGCTACAGCTACGGCCATCGATAAGGAAGTGAGGGAAATCATCGATGCTTGTTATGTCAACGCCAAAACTTTGCTGGAGACCAATCGAAATCTGCTGGAATTGATGAAAGATGCTTTACTGGAGTATGAGACCGTAGATTCTGACCAGATTGATGACATAATGGAAGGGAACAAACCACGCCCACCTGCCGACTGGGACAAGCCCGATGACAATGATTCTGGTGCAAGCAAAGTAGAAAAAGATAGCACCGATAAATCGGGGAAAATCGGTGGTCCAGCCAGCGAACACTAGCTGGATGATTGAGAACGTCCTCTAGATAAACTAAATCATATCGATGTTCAATGCGATTAAAGTCGGGAACAGACAGATTGATCTGTCTGTTCCTGTGTGTATGGGAATATTGAATGTCACACCCGATTCCTTCTCTGATGGCTCCCAGTTAAAACAAGATGCCAGCGATCGGTTTATCATCGATATTGATAAGGCACTGCATCTGGCTGAGCGCATGGTAAATGACGGCGCAGCAATCATCGATGTTGGTGGCGAATCCACTCGCCCAGGTGCCGCGGAGGTATCGATTCAGGAAGAACTCGACCGAGTCATACCCGTAATTGAAGTGCTTGCGGCAAAAATTAATGCCAGTCTGTCAGTCGATACCAGTAAAGCTGAGGTGATGATCGCAGCGATTAATGCCGGAGCTGGCCTGGTTAACGATATTCGTTCATTAGCGAATGCCGGTACTCTTGAAATTGTTGCAGAAAGCCAGGCTGCCGTTTGCCTGGTACACATGCAGGGAACTCCCAGCTCGATGCAGGATGCCTGTGAATATGAAGATGTAGTTGGCGAGGTATTCGATTTTTTAAAGCAGAAAAGAGATAACTGTACCAGCGCTGGTATTACCAATGACAAGATCATCGTCGATCCAGGATTTGGTTTTGGCAAGTCTGTGGAGCACAATTATCAACTATTGAAGAATCTGGCATATTTTAAAGCACTAGGGCAACCCATTCTGGTGGGTATATCGAGAAAATCCATGATTGGAAATGAGGTCGATAAGCCAGCGAATGGGCGTATTGCAGGGACAATAGCGGCGACCGAGTACGCG
The DNA here is from genome assembly GCA_002726595.1 of Gammaproteobacteria bacterium. Taxonomy (GTDB): domain Bacteria; phylum Pseudomonadota; class Gammaproteobacteria; order Pseudomonadales; family Pseudohongiellaceae; genus UBA9145. The sequence continues at coordinate 13,238 of PBTO01000003.1, forward strand.
CTGAGAGCAGGCGCCAATATCGTTCGCACCCACGATGTAGCTGCCACAATGGATGCAATTAAAGTACACTTGCAAATAGACAGAGTCTGCAGCACAAGGGATTAACCGATGGCATTCGCGGAAAAGTGAGCGCTGCACCCATTATTGGATGCAATTAAAGTACACTTGCAAATAGACAGAGTCTGCAGCGCAAGGGATTAACCGATGGATGCAAAAAGCAAAAAATATTTCGGCACCGATGGCATTCGTGGAAATGTCGGTACGGCACCCATTACGCCCGATTTTATGCTGAAACTCGGATTTGCAGCCGGGGTGGTTTTTGGTAGCAAAGGCAACGGGCGTAGCAAAATTATTATTGGAAAGGATACCCGAATATCAGGCTATATGTTTGAGGCTGCACTGGAAGCGGGAGTCACCGCCGCCGGCGTTGATATTAATTTGTTGGGACCGATGCCTACTCCGGCAATTGCCTATCTGACACGAACGCTTCGAGCACGGGCAGGAATAGTAATCAGCGCCTCCCATAATTCCTTCGAAGACAATGGCATCAAGTTTTTTTCCAGTGAAGGCAGCAAGCTTCCAGATGAGCTTGAATACGCCATAGAGGAGCAGATAGTGAAAAGTGTCTCAACGGTAAGTTCTGATTGCCTTGGTAAAGCATCGCGAATAAATGATGCCGCTGGACGCTATATTGAATTCTGCAAGAGCACCGTCGGATCTAATCTAAAGTTCAATGGTTTGAAGGTTGTTGTCGATTGTGCCCATGGTTCAACTTACCATATTGCCCCGAGCGTCTTTCAAGAGCTTGGAGCAGACGTCAAGGCTATTTGTGTTGCGCCCGATGGGCTAAATATCAATGAGCAATGTGGTTCCACTTCCCCTGCGGCTCTGGCCAGCGCAGTAGTAGAAGAAAATGCTGACGTTGGTATCGCTTTCGATGGTGATGGCGACAGGGTCATTCTGGTCGACCATCTGGGCAATATAGTAGATGGTGATGAGATACTTTACATCATTGCTCGAGAAAGACGCAGGCAAAATATCGATTTCGGCGGTGTAGTAGGTACTTCTATGAGTAACCTTGGCCTGGAGCTTGCCCTGGATGCGCTCGATGTGCCATTTGTACGCACCAATGTTGGTGACCGCTATGTAATGAAGCAATTGTTATTAAAGGGATGGGATCTCGGTGGTGAATCTTCCGGGCACATCATTTGCCTGGACAAAACAACAACAGGCGATGGCATAATTTCGGCCTTGCAGGCCCTGGCCGCCGTGGTAAATTGCAATCAACCCCTGGCGGATTTGAAGAACAAGATGCGCAAGCTGCCGCAGTCGATGGTTAATATCAAGCTGAGTAACAGGCTCGATGTGACGAATAATAAAAACGTGCAATCGGCGGTAGCCAGTGTCGAGGCCAGGTTAGGAGAAAAGGGCAGAGTGCTATTGCGGCCCTCTGGTACCGAGCCGGTTTTGCGAGTTATGGTCGAAGGAGAGGACTCGGATGTTGTCAGCAGACTCGCCAAAGAGCTATCTGATCAGGTTGCTGAAGAGGTACTAGAGTAGCTCTGATTACTGGCATATGTACGCGTCAGATCACGCAGAAACCCTATACCGTTGATCGGAGGCGCCCTAATCCTGTTGCAACAGAATTCTAACTTGGTTAGTATTGGCGCCCGTTTTCTTGAGCGAAACTAAACTTTTAGGATTGATTTGAGCATGCGGCAAAGTCTGGTTGTTGGCAATTGGAAGATGCATGGCTCAAGGGCGGCAGTAAAGGACTTGCTGGGTGATCTTTTGTCAGGCATGGAGGCGGTAGCGGATAACGTGGATGTTGCTGTTTGTCCAACTGCCATGCACCTGGGATTAGCCACCAAGACTCTGCAGAATTCACCAATAGAGCTTGGTGCGCAAAATGTGCATAGCCGCCCTGAAGGCGCATATACTGGCGAAATTTCGGCGCCGATGTTGGCCGATTACAATGTAAAATACGTGATAGTGGGGCACTCGGAGCGCCGCGCTTACTTCGCCGAATCGGATGAGTTAGTGGCAGAAAAGTTTAGCGCGGTACAGGCTGAGGCATTGACGCCCATTCTATGCCTGGGAGAGTCACTGCAACAGCGCCAGGAGGGCATCACTGATCAGGTTATTCTGGGGCAGTTGGATGCCGTGCTTGAAGCCGCCGGCATCAGCGCATTTGATAATGCGGTAATAGCCTATGAGCCAGTATGGGCGATCGGCACCGGACAGACAGCAACACCCGATCAGGCCCAGGAAGTGCATCAGCTTATACGCGGTCATTTAGCCGGGGCTGACAACAGCATTGCAGCGCAGATAAGAGTGATTTACGGGGGCAGTGTTAAGGCGGATAATGCCAATGAACTGTTTTCCCGGCAAGATATAGACGGTGGTCTGGTAGGCGGTGCAGCGCTTAAGGCCAGCGAATTTATTTCAATTTGTAAAAGCGTGGACTAAAAGATCATGGAAACCATAATAGTTGTAGTACATGTAATTGCCGCCATAACTATTGTTGGCCTGGTGCTGTTGCAGCAAGGCAAGGGAGCCGATGCAGGTGCTTCCTTTGGTGCCGGCGCATCGCAAACTGTCTTCGGCGCGTCCGGATCAGGAAATTTCCTGGTAAAGGCGACCACAGTAGCTGCCACAATATTTTTTGTTACCAGTCTTTCCCTGGCAATTTTTGCCAAGAACCAGTCGGGATTGGGAAATACATCCGGATTACCCATAGCCAACCCGAATATTCTGGAAGAATCAGTCAGCAATCAGCCGGATATCCCTCAAGCAGATGAAGAGCCGGCTCCCGGTACGGGCGACGTGCCGACATTGCCGGGTAGCAATAATTGAATTTGCCGAAGTGGTGGAATTGGTAGACACGCTATCTTGAGGGGGTAGTGACCTATGGTCGTGCCGGTTCAAGTCCGGCCTTCGGCACCAATCTTACGTAACTCCGCATGACTTCCCAGTCTGCTGCCCCGCAGGCTCTATGTGTGTCCCATAAAGCTCTTGTTTCCTTATGTTTTGTAGAGCAGGGTTTGGTTCT
>PBTO01000004.1 GCA_002726595.1 Gammaproteobacteria bacterium
AAAAGAAAATATTCCTTCCCTCAGAAGCGGTAAAAAAACTCAAGACTCAACAGCACCAGCATTTTTCAAAGCTTCAGCATAAGCGGTTGACTTGCGATGCTGCAGTACCAGATCCAGAAACGTACTACCATCCTCAAGCGACGCATTAATATCATGACCAGCCTCCACAAATAGTGGAACGAAGCGAGCGAAGAGCTCATCCGTCATGCCCCGGTATGCTTTGAGCAGGATGTTGTAGTCCGCTGGTAAGGATTCTGGTGGTTCAAAATCCAGAAAACTCATAAGGCGCTCGTCGGACCACTCTTCACCCCGGGTTGCAGGTTGAGTGCGGTCCTTGCCAGATTTTTTTTCTTCTTTCATTATCGATGCCTATTTGAGTTTTTCTTTCAGCAAATCGTTTAGCTGAGCTGGATTGGCTTTGCCTTTCGATGCTTTCATCGCCTGACCGACGAAGAAACCAAAGACTTTCTCTTTGCCAGCCCGATACTGTTCCACCTGTTCCGGATTATTGGCAATCACCTCATCGACCAGCTTTTCTATTGCGCCTGAGTCGGTAACTTGTTTAAGTCCTTTGCTTTCGATGATCGAATCGACACTGGAAGCGTCCTCAAGCATGGCTTCAAAAACAGTTTTGGCTATTTTGCCAGAAATTGTGTTATCGATGATACGCGCAATCAGATCGCCGAGGCGCTCTGCCTGAATCGGCGATGCGCTAATTTCCCAGTCATTTTTGTTGAGGAGTCCCTGTAATTCAACAGATACCCAGTTGGCAGACAATTTCGCATCACCGCAGCGTGCAACGACAGCCTCGTAGTACTCGGCCAGTTCTCTGCTGGTGACTAATACACCGGCATCATAGTCACTCAGCTTATATTCTTCGACGAAGCGTACCCGTTTAGCGTCTGGTAATTCTGGCAGGGTTTCCCGAATGGCATTGACGAATGATTCGTCAATAACCACAGGCAATAAATCAGGTTCTGGAAAGTAGCGGTAGTCGTTAGCTACTTCCTTGCTGCGCATTGAGCGAGTTTCGTCGCGGTCCGAATCGTACAGGCGGGTTTCCTGAACTATCCTTCCGCCATCTTCCAAGACTTCCTGCTGGCGCTGTACTTCGTGATTGATGGCTTTCTCAACAAATTTAAACGAGTTGATATTCTTAGTTTCAGTCCGCGTGCCTAATTCGGATTCGCCTGCTGGCCGAATAGAGACATTGGCATCGCAGCGCATGGAGCCCTGTGCCATATTGCCATCGGAGATGTCGAGATAACGGATAATCGAATGCAATTTTTTCAGATAGGCAACGGCTTCTTCGGCACTGCGCAGATCGGGCTCAGAAACAATTTCCAGTAACGGAGTCCCGGCGCGGTTCAGGTCGATACCGGACGCGCCCTGGAAATCCTCGTGCAGAGATTTACCGGCATCTTCTTCCATATGAGCTCGGGTTACGCCAATTGTTTTTTCCGTACCATCCTCGAGTTCGATCGAGAGTGATCCCTTGCCGACAGTGGGAAAATCCAGTTGGCTGACTTGGTAGCCTTTGGGCAGGTCAGGATAGAAATAATTCTTGCGGTCGAACACCGAACGCATGCCGATCTCGGCACCGATTGCCAGTCCAAAGCGTACGGCCATCTTCAGCGCTTCTTCGTTCAAAACCGGTAGTGTGCCAGGTAGCGCCAGATCGAATATATTGGCCTGGGTGTTGGGTTCGGCACCGAACTGGATCGACGAGCCAGAAAAAAGTTTGCTTTGAGTAGAAAGCTGCACATGGACCTCAAGACCGATAACTGTTTCCCATTGCATAGCTAACTCTCCATTCCGGTCAGGTCAGGCTTGTTCCTATGCCAATCCGTGTTTTTCTGAAACTGATGTGCCGCGTTAAATACTTTGGCTTCAGCAAAGTCTTCACCGACCAGTTGCAAGCCGACGGGCAAGCCATTTACCGTTCCAGCCGGTATCGATATGCCCGGAAGACCTGCCAGGTTGACGGCAATGGTGTAGATATCTTCCAGATACATGGCAACAGGATCGGATTTAGCGCCAAGTTCGAATGCTGTGTGGGGCGAGGTGGGACCGAGAATTATATCGACTTCTTTAAAAGCAGCAAGAAAATCGTTTCTAATCAGGCGCCGAATTTTTTGTGCCTTGCGATAGTAGGCATCATAGAAACCGGCAGACAGCGCATAGGTTCCAACCATAATGCGGCGTTTCACTTCTTCGCCAAATCCTTCACTGCGTGACCGCTTGTACATATCTTCCAGATCGACCGGTTCTGCGCAGCGGTAACCGTATCGCACGCCATCGTAGCGGGACAAGTTCGCGGATGCCTCGGCAGGTGCGATGACATAGTATGCTGACACCGACAAATGGTTGTTAGGCAGATCAATTTCTTTAATGGTCGCACCCAGGCTCTCATAGACTTTCAACGCGTCAAGAATGTTCTGTTCTACTTCCGCTGACAGACCTTCCGCGAAATGCTGGATGGGAATACCAATTTTCAATCCTTCCAATGAATCATTCAGAGTTGCAGTATAGTCGACGGTTGCCTTGTCGATGCTGGTCGAGTCTTTTTCATCCAGCCCCGCCATTGCATTGAGCATCATCGCCGCATCTTCTGCACTTTTGCAGATCGATCCTGCCTGATCCAGGCTGGAGGCAAACGCAACCATGCCCCAGCGCGACACTCGGCCATAGCTGGGTTTGAATCCTGTTACGCCGCAAAAAGCGGCGGGTTGCCGGATAGAGCCTCCCGTATCAGTGCCGGTTGCCATTGCACATAGATCGGCCGCTACTGCGGCAGCGGAACCACCCGAAGAGCCACCCGGTACTCTGGCTGTATCCCATGGATTTTTCACCACTCCGAAGAAACTGGTTTCGTTGGAAGAACCCATGGCAAATTCGTCCATATTGGTTTTCCCCAGGGTTACCACGCCGGCGGCATTGAATTTTTCCACTACAGTCGCGTCGTACGGAGGGACAAAATTTTGCAACATGCGTGAACCACAGGTGGTGGTAACTCCTTTGGTACAAAAAATGTCTTTGTGTGCCAGGGGCACGCCAAGCAATGGCTTGCAGTCTCCGTCACTGCGGGATTTGTCTGCGGCTTTTGCCTGCTCCAGAGCAGACTCTTCGCAAACAGTAATAAAGGCATTAAGATCGGTGTTGTATTGCTCGATACGATGGAGATAAGCCTGCGTCAACTCCACACTGGAAATGTCGCCGCTGGCTAAAGCGGTGGATATTTCGGCGACGGTGCGTTCAATCATGATGCTGGTTTCCTGCTGGAGAGTGAGTCGTGCTATCGACCTTCACTCGATTACGCGAGGTACTAGGTATAAGCCTTCCTGAGCGCTCGGTGCTATTTCCTGAAGTTCGTCTCGATGGTTCGCTTCTGTTACTTCGTCAGCGCGAAGTCGCTGCACAACGTCCAGTGGGTGGGCTAGCGGTTCGGTAGTCGCGGTGTCGATCGACTGCATTTGGTCAATCAAGGCCAGAATGTCGGTAATTCGACCAGCTACTTCCTCGGCTTCTTCGGTGTCGATATGCAGCCTCGCAAGATGAGCAATTTTTTCAACTTCAGATTTGTCTAAAGCCATCCAGATTCTCCAGAATATCAAATGACAGAATTACACAACGCAGGATTTGTAGCGGATCAAATAATTAGTTAAAGGCCCTTGCTCTAACGCATTGCCATTGTTAGAGTGCGTCCTATTCGTTAAAAAGGCGAGATTATACTGGAATTTCACCAATTTAGCGCGAGTGTTTCAGAGGTTCTGCTCCAGGAGATTCATTAATCCGTTTCAGGCACTAAATCATTGGGCCTACTTGCCGCCTTATATATAAAAATGATTGCCAAGATTGGAATCTTTAATTTCGAGGAAATAAAAAATCCATGTTCAAGAAAATAAGGGGAATGTTCTCCAATGATCTGTCTATCGATTTAGGGACAGCAAATACCCTGATTTATGTTCGCGAAGAGGGCATTGTGCTGAATGAGCCATCCGTGGTGGCGATTCGCACACACAATGGCCAGAAAACTGTAACTGCAGTTGGTACCGACGCGAAACGTATGTTGGGCAGAACTCCGGGTAATATAACTGCGATACGCCCACTGAAGGATGGTGTAATAGCCGATTTCCAAGTTACCGAGAAGATGCTGCAACACTTCATTAATAAGGTACATGAAAACAGCTTTTTCCCACCTAGTCCCCGGGTCCTGGTTTGCGTACCCTGTAAATCGACTCAGGTAGAACGCCGTGCCATTCGAGAATCGGTAGTCAGTGCTGGCGCCAGGGATGTACGTTTGATCGAAGAGCCCATGGCGGCAGCTATAGGCGCGGGATTACCAGTGGAACAGGCCAGCGGTTCCATGGTGGTCGATATAGGCGGTGGTACAACGGAAATTGCGATTATCTCATTAAACGGAGTCGTCTACGCCGAATCTGTTCGCGTGGGTGGTGACCGCTTCGATGAAGCGATCATTACACACGTTCGCCGCAACTACGGTAGTTTAATCGGTGACGCCACCGCTGAGCGCATCAAGAAGGAAATCGGCGCCGCCTATGTGGGTACTACATCGGAAGTCAGGGAAATAGATGTACGTGGCAGAAACCTCGCCGAAGGTGTTCCTCGCAGCTTTACTCTTAACGGCGATGAAATCCTGGAATCCTTGCAGGAACCCCTGTCGGCCATCGTGCAGGCAGTTAAGAGTGCACTCGAGCAGTCGCCGCCTGAACTGGCCTCTGATATCGCCGAGAGCGGTCTGGTGCTTACCGGTGGTGGTGCGCTGTTAAGGGAAATGGACAAGCTGTTATCGGAAGAAACCGGCCTGCCGGTTATCGTGGCCGAAGATCCCCTGTCCTGCGTGGCCCGTGGCGGTGGCAAGGCAATGGAATTGATGGATGTACATGATATTGATCTGTTGACTCTGGAATAACAACCTGCACGCCTCAGGGTATATAATAGGCGGTTAAGCAAACCAGCCAAAAAAGAGGTACTCCAGCCATCGATAAGACCCTGTTCATTAAAGGTGTTGCTCTGGAATACCGGGCTTTTGCCTTTGTTCTGCTGTCAGTCTGTGTCATGTTCGCTGATAACAGGTTCGGTTATCTGGAAAAAGCCCGTTTCGGCTTGGGATACATAACCACACCAATCTATTGGGTGGCTGACATTCCCACTCGCGCTTCGTTCTGGATTGACGATGTTTTTGTTTCACGTACTGACCTGCTCGAAGAGAACGAGGTACTTCGAGAACAGTTGCTGATCTCGCAACGGGAATTGCAGTTGCTGGAGAGCCTGGCAAGTGAGAATAATCGCTTGCTTAAGTTGCGTGAAGCGACCGAGGGAATCAGAGGAGAAGTGTTGCCGGCTGAGATAATTAATATATCAACCGATCCTTTGTCCAAACGCGTACTGGTCAACAAAGGAGCCCAGGAAGGTGTATTTGTAGGGCAGGCCCTGCTAGATGCCAACGGTCTGATGGGGCAGGTAGTTGAAGTCCACCCCTTCACCAGTTGGGTATTGCTGATAACCGACTCTCATCACGTAACTCCGGTCGAAGTAAACCGAAACGGCGAGCGCGCACTCGCCCGCGGCAGTCGCTCTACAGCTATCGAGCTGGATCTTGAATTTGTCACTCAAACGCAAGATATGCTGGCTGGGGATTTGCTGGTCAGCTCAGGCATGGGGCAGGTTTATCCAAAAAACTACCCGGTGGCCAGAATCATCAGTGTGTACACTGACCCGGGTCAGGACTTTGCCACTATCAAGGCGCGCCCTCTGGCGCAAATTGCCAGTACCCGTCATGTCATGCTGATCTTCGAGAATCAGGGCTTTCCCTCGCCAGGTGATGATGAGGTTATTGCAAAGGGGCTTGAAGCTGCCGCGGCGCAGCAGGCCAGCGGTGATGTTGATCAGGCTCAGAACCCTGCTGAGCCGCTGGATCAGTAGAGCAAGCCATGCAAAACAAAGCACATGCTATCTGGGTGATTTTTCTAAGTTTTTTTATTGCTTACTTGCTTGCCATCGTGCCATTTCCAGACTGGGCCATGAACTACCGGCCAGAATGGGTTCCCATGGTGCTGATCTACTGGGTTATGGCCTTGCCCTACCGCATCGGAATCGGTTCGGCCTGGGTGGTTGGCTTGCTTATGGACATATTGGAAGGCTCAATTCTCGGCCTTAATGCCCTTTCACTGGTCATCATCGCCTATATAACCCTCAGTCTGCATCTCAGGTTGCGTATGTTCTCTTCCTTGCAGCAGGCAGGCCTGGTACTGGTACTGGTCGGTTTGAATCTCATGATGTGCCACTGGCTGCAAATCGTGACCGGTCAATCAGTAGCATCCAGTCTACTGTTCTTGATGGCAGCACTTACCAGCGCGGTAATCTGGCCATCTCTGTTTCACTTGATGCGCCAGATCAGGCGTAGCTTTCGCGTTCAGTAAGCTGGGATCGCTCAGAGACATCATAGACTTACCCTAAATGCAGCAGAAATTACTATTGGCATCTGCCTCACCGCGTCGACAGCAGCTTCTGCAGCAGATCGGTGTGGCATTTGATCTGGTTGAACATTCCGTACACGAACAGCGCCAGGCAGGTGAGTCGGCTACGCAGTTCACCCGAAGAATGTCCGAAGAAAAGGCCAGGTCTGCGCTGGATAAGTGGCAGGATAACGAGGGCAGGGTGGTGTTAGCGGCGGACACGGCTGTGGTTTGTGCTGGGGAAATTATGGGTAAGCCGAAGGATAGAAATGATGCTATTGCTATGCTCTCCCAATTATCCGGGGCAGAGCACACGGTTTTTTCAGCCGTCACGGTAGGCACTGTTGACTCGCGTCAGACTCTTGTGTCCCAAACCACAGTTGAATTTCGCAGCATACAGCAGCAGGAAATAATCAATTACTGGAACACCGGGGAGCCCCGGGATAAGGCTGGCGCCTACGGTATCCAGGGTTATGCCGCAGTATTTGTCAGAAGCCTTAGTGGTAGTTACAGTGGGGTCATGGGTCTGCCCCTTTATGAAACAGCACAATTATTGCAAGCCTATTCTATTACCGGAACAGGCAGTCTGAACTCATGAGTGAAGAAATTCTGATCAATGTTACGCCGATGGAAACTCGTATCGCTCTGGTCGAGAACGGTCTGCTTGAAGAAATATCCATCGAACGTCACAACAACCGCGGTCGCGTGGGTGATATCTTCCAGGGGAAGGTGGCCCGGGTCATGCCGGGCATGGGGGCGGTTTTCGTTGATATTGGCTTGGAAAAGGCGGGCTTTCTTCACTGTTCTGATATTGCCTTCCTTGATGTAGACGGATTTGAGGTACATGGTAAGCCAAACGGTGAAATCCAATCCCTGCTTAGCAATGGGCAATCCCTGGTAGTGCAGGTATCCAAAGATGCCATGGGCACCAAGGGAGCCAGGCTAACCACTCGTCTTACTCTGCCTTCTCGCAACCTGGTTTATCTACCGCGTAGCAGACATCTCGGTATATCCCAAAGACTGGAGGGCGAGGAAGAGCGCAGCAGATTGATGGTGCAGCTACAGGATTGCCTGAAAGCAGAATCCTGGAATGAGCAGGGTGGCTTCATTATTCGCACTGCAGCGGAGGGAGCGGACGCAGGCAAATTCACCGAAGATATTCAGTACCTGAAGCGGCTCTGGGCAAAAGTGGAACGAAGAATAGCAAACGACAACGAGGTAAAGACAGTTTACCGGGAAGTACCGCTTTACCTGCGCACGGTGCGAGATCTGATCACTCCGCAGGTGGAAAAAATCAGCGTGGATAATCGTGAATCGTTTGAGGTCATATCCCAGTTTCTGCAGGATTTTGTACCAGAGTCAAAACTCTGTGCTGAATCTTACACTGGTGAGCGTCCGATTTTTGATTTGTATGGAATAGAGGAAGAAATCAATCGGGCGCTGGGCCGACAGGTAAAGCTGAAGTCAGGCGGGGATCTTGTCATCGACCAGACCGAGGCCATGACGACAATCGATGTAAATACGGGTGGCTATTTGGGGACTCGGAACCACGCAGAAACGATATTGAAAACCAATCTGGAGGCGGCGACGGCTCTTGCCAGGCAGCTCAGGATAAGAAATCTTGGTGGCATTATTATTATCGACTTCATCGACATGCTGGATATCGAGCACCAGCGTCAGTTACAGCGAACGCTGGGCAAGGCTCTGGAAAAGGATCCTGCGCGAACCGTCGTTACCGAGCTGTCCCAACTCGGCCTGATAGAGATGACACGCAAGCGCACCCGCGAGAGCCTGGGGCAAATTCTCAACTGTCATTGCCCGGTATGTCAGGGCCTTGGCACGCAAAAATCTGCCGAAACAGTCTGCTATGAAATATTTCGTGAAATCATGAGGATAGCTCAAGCGCACGAAAACGATGACTTGTTGGTAATGGCATCACAGGTAGTGGTGGATCGCTTGCTCGATGAGGAGTCAAATACACTGGCTGAACTGGAAGAAATAGTGAGTAAGACGGTCAAATTCGGGGTAGAACCCATGTATACTCAAGAACAGTTTGACGTGGTGCTGTTCTAGGGCATCACTGCATTGTTCAGAGGTGCCCCAGGGGGGGTACGTTCTGGCCTTTTTATCTGCCGGATTCGCCTTGTGGGGATGGATTCAGTCTCGGTTCAGGTAGTTTGTGCTATACCTGCTCCTGAAAAAGAACAATCTCTACAGAGCAGCACTCACGTGGATATTGTTATTTGACAACAGAACAGCATAGAAATCAGTGGCATGCTTAGTCGCACAGTAAAAAAGCTTGGTCAGTATCTGGCAACTCTCACAGTTGTCGCGCTGGTTTTGCTGGCGGCTTATGTCAGCATCGGCCGACAATTCATGCCGGCAATTGCGGCATACAAGCCTTTTCTGGAAATACAGATTTTTGATACCACCGGTGTTCCCGTCTCAATCAGCTCACTCTCTGGCAGTTTTCAGGGCTTCAATCCGGTGTTCGAGATTAATGGCCTGGAAATATTGGTGCCCGGTGTCACTGCGGACAGTGGTGTGGAGCAAGCCAATGCTCTGGTTTTTGCAGAGGCTTCCATAATAGTCAATATCGGCAGAAGTATCTGGCAACGGCGCTGGGTGCTTGAAGACTTTCAAATCAATGATATTGAATTGGATATAGAACAAACCGCTACCGGGTCATGGCAATTGAGCGGTGTAAGTTTTGAGGGTGGTGGTAACGCCGACCTGGAAAGTGTTTACCAAACTTTTCTTCTGGTTTCGCGTGTTAATCTCACCAACCTGGTATTAAATCTGCACACCGCTGCAGGCAATGTTGTGCGCTTTCATAATGGTATCGCGACCATTCAGAATCTGGAAAATGACCACTACCTGCACATTAATGCCAACATGGAAGACAGCCTCGAACAATTAGTATTTTCTGTTGAATTGCAGGGCGATGAACTGACAGCTGCAACCGGGCGACTACATTTCAAACTGCCGCAGGCGGACTATTCCTTATTGGTCGCTGGACAAAAAATTGCCAACTTTGAATTCAATGCCTTGCTTGGGGGGGGTGATTTCTGGCTCGATCTGAATCAGGGAAACCTAGAGAGTCTGGTGGCACAAACCGACCTTGACAGTTTTACCTTTACTCTGGACGACAATGAACCAGCCACACTTGAAAATATCAGTGGCGAAGCCAGTGCGGCAAGGGGGACCGCAGAAGATGGCTGGGATATTGCAATAGCTGATTTTTCAGTTCAGTGGCAGGACCAGAGTTCGGAGCCGTTTAACGCTTATTTTTATCTGCTGCCTGAACAAAGTGTATTGGTTCGGGCGGATTACCTCGATATTTCCTTAATTGTGGATTTCGGAATTGCCAGCGGGTTAATGACTGGTTCACTCAGGGACCAACTCGAAGCGTTTAATCCCAAAGGTGCCCTGGAGAATTTAAATTTATTTTTGCCGTTTGCTTCTGAGAATGAGGAACCCCTGAGTCTGCGAGCCAATGTGGTTAGCGCCGAAGTTGCAGCAAACGCGGGTGTGCCGGCCATGTGGGGAGTCAATGCCTATGTGGAGATAGATTATGATTTAAGCAGCGCGGAGCTCACTGGCCTGGCCGAGGTACAGTCTGACGAATTCAGTATCAAACTGCCGAATTTATTTGTTGACCGTTGGGATTATAGCTATGTGAATGGCAGTGTCGGATTTCATCTGAACAATGACAGCGGTCAGGAATTAAGATTGGTCAGCGGCATCATTGTGGCTGAATCCGAGGCAGTGGATGGGCGAGTCCAATTCTCGGTAGTATCTGGAACCGACACGGCAGGTGATGGCAAATCAGAACTGGTGTTGTTGATAGGCGCACAACGTGTAGATGCCGAATATAAAGCGCTCTATTTGCCTCTCGCGCCTAATGTTAATCCGGGTTTGAGAAATGTTATGCAATGGCTGGATGGTGCGATACTCGATGGCACCGTCTTTGACAGTGGCGTAATTTATCGCGGCTCCACTATGCGTGGTGCAAAGTCAGAAGAGAAAACCTTTCAGAGCTACTACTACCTTAGCGACGGTGTAATAAACTTCAGCGATGACTGGCCAAACCTGGAGGCTCTCAATGCGGCGGTACTGACTAACAACAACGACATAGATATCGAAGTGCTCAGCGGCGGCAGCGCGGACCTTGATCTGTCCGGTGTGAAGGGAGACGTTCGTCGCAATGAACAGGATGAAAGCTGGTTGACTGTGGCAGGTACCACCAGCGGTTTGACGGCGCGGGGGCTGAGTTACCTACAAAATATTCCAGTTAGTGCGGCGTTGCGCAATACCTTCAGCGATTGGCAAGCGGTTGGGGATTTTTCAGCATTGATAGATGTGCGCGTGCCATTGAACCGACCTGAATATACTACCGATGTGGATTTGAATATTGTGCTTGCTGATAATGATTTTTTCATCCCTGATTATCAGTTGCAGTTTGAACAGGTCAATGGACCAGTAATTTTTTCTACCCGGACGGGTTTGCAAGAGAGTCGATTGTTGGCCAAATTGTTTAATGAAGATGTGCAACTCGATCTTTCATCACAGTTGTTTAGTGGAGAGTTAGATACTATTCGCGTCGATGCAAACGGTTCGGCAGCGCCAGAAGAATTAATCGACTGGCCAATGCAAAGTGGTTTTATCAGGGACATGCTCGCGCAGGCGGACGGGACAATCACCTACAATGCGAATCTGAACCTGCAACTGAACAGCAATGATGTGAGTAATCATCTGTTAATTAATACCGACATGAGGGGTGTATCACTGGAGTTGCCGGAGCCGTTTGCCAAGACAGAGGCCGAGGTCTATCCGTTGGCAATAGATCTGAGTTTCGGAGTAGGTGGGCAGAGCGTGGCCGGTACTTTCGGCTCCCAACTGTCATATGATTTTGTCCTTGGAGCGCCGGGGATTGACCACGGTGTGTTATTTCTGGGAGATAACTCGGTGGACCTGACAAATCTGCTGGCAGCAGACACCCCGGGGCTCGCCATCATAGGCGAGCTGGACCGATTTAAATTTGAAGAATGGTATGGCTTGCTGGGCAGACTTAGCTCCGTAGGTTCTTCTTCCGATACATTCAATGAACAAATCGCCTTCGCTGATCTGGCATTAGGCACACTGGAAATGTATGGGCAGGAACTCGGCGCTGTCGATGTCCATCTTGAAGGTGATGTCCAGGAGAAGTCCTGGGCGGTAAATCTGGCCGGTGAGGGGATTAACGGCAATCTGGGCGTGCCCTGGGACAGTAGTGATTATCTGCAAATTGATCTGGATTACATTCGATTGCCCGGTGACGAAGAAGAACTGGATGACGCGACTCAGGCAGAACTAATTACTGATCTGGCAGAAGAGGAAGTAGAGCGAGTGGATGTGCTCGCCGATCTGGACCCCAGAAGTTTGCCACGCCTGCACATGGATACAGATGACTTCAGTATTGGTGAAAATTCCTACGGTAGCTGGATATTCACCCTCGACCCATTCGACGGCGGCGCCGAAATAAGCAATTTAATGGTTGATTTCAGGGGCCTTCGCATCGGCCTGGATGAGTATCGGATCGATGAGGAGGGTGTTCGCTTAATTCCTCACCTGAGCTGGCTTTATGATGGCAGCGAGCATCACAGTGAGTTTACCGGGCAGTTGACTGTGGGAAACCTGGCCGACTTTCTGCTGCAAAACGGCTATGCAGCCAGTCTGGAGAGTAACAATGCATGGTTTAATGCCACAGTCGACTGGCCGGGATCGCCAGTATTTTTTGCTACGGCAAATCTCAGTGGAGACATTAATCTGGTAGTTGAAGAAGGTCGCTTTTTACAGGGCAGCGGTGCAACCGGTGCGCTTAAACTAATAAGTATTATTAATTTCGACGCCATAATGCAGCGCTTGCGATTTAGTGATGATTTGCTACGCAGTGGATTAGCTTATGATGAAATAGTCGGGACGATGCACATAGAAGATGGCCTGGTTGACATAGAGGACCAGATGGTAATTTCAGGACCCTCGAGCCTCTATCAGATAACCGGCCAGATTGATCTGGCAGAAGAGACCATCAATGGTGAAATGTATTTAACCCTCCCTGTTAGCGATAATATTCCCTGGTATGGCCTGCTCACTGCCAATATACCTCTGGCGGTAGGTGCCTATTTATTCGATCGTATTTTTGGTGATCAGGTAGATAGCTTAACCAGTGCTGTCTATACCCTGGAAGGGCCCTGGGAAGGACTCGAACCGAGCTTCAAACAGGCATTCGGTACACCGTCAGAATCCGAGCAGAGCGAAGCAGTTCCACAATAGACTATTGGCGGGACAAACAAAAATGAGTAGCAAAGCCGCCGTACTACAGATGATTAGCACGGCGTCTGTGGACGACAATCTGGAAGCGGCGGCCCGGCTCATAAGCGAAGCAGCCCATGCCGGGGCCGAGTTGGTGCTGTTGCCGGAGAACTTCGCCGTTCTCGAAGGTGGTCCACTGGTCCCATTTGCCGAACAGGAAGGGGATAAGCAGGCACCCTTGCAGAGTTTCCTTGCCGGGCAATCCAGAACTCATCAACTAACTGTGGTGGGAGGTACGATTCCATTAATCAGTAGGCCGATCAGTGGGGACGGCGCGGGTGGCGAATTGCTGAATGATGGTCGGGTCCGTCCAGCCTGTCTGGTTTTCGACCAAACCGGCCAGCTCACAGCGCGCTATGACAAAATGCACCTGTTCGATGTCAAGGTAGATGATAAACAGGCCCAGTATTCAGAGTCCCGTAGCTTTGAGCCTGGGGATGAACTGGTTACCGTAGCAACTTCGGTGGGTAAACTGGGGCTTAGCGTCTGTTATGACCTGCGGTTCCCGGAGCTTTACCGGAAATTGTTTCGCGCCGGTGCCGAGCTGGTTACAGTCCCTTCGGCGTTCACCAAGACAACAGGCCAAGCTCACTGGGAGACCCTGTTACGCGCCAGAGCCATAGAAAACCAGTGTTTTGTACTGGCAGCAAATCAGGGCGGTGTGCACAGCGCAACCAGAGAGACCTGGGGTCATTCCATGATCATTGATCCATGGGGATCGATCCTGGACAGCATCGCTGATGGTGAAGGGATAGCACTAGCTGAAATAGATCTCAGTGTCAGCAGAAAAGTCCGCGCCAATATGCCCATCATCGATCACCTCAAATTATAGCCCGGATATTTCACCATTTGCGTGTTGTTCACGCAACTGGTAAGAAATCAGGGCTAATGAGTCTTGCTCGATCCCTTTCAATTCAATTATGATGCGGCCTCTTTCGTTAAAGAGAACAGGACCTTGAGTATAGATAAAAGCCTGTTGAGTAATTTACTCGCAGCTGGACTGACAATAGTGGGATTAAATCTTGAACCCCCGGTTCGGGAATATGTATTGAACACCGGTTTGTTCGCCCTTTCCGGGGGTGTAACCAACTGGCTCGCTATCCATATGCTGTTCGAAAAAGTACCCGGATTTTATGGTTCTGGAGTCATTCCTCTCCGCTTCGAAGAATTCAAGCTGGGTATTCGCAAATTGATAATGGATCAGTTTTTCAACCATTCAAATTTCGATAACATTTTTGAGAATGCCACTGAAGTATCAGAAAAGCTTGAGGAAAAACTGCAAAGCAGCCTGGAAAATCTCGATCTGGAAACGGTGTTTGAATCCCTGCTAGACGTTATTATGAATTCTTCCTATGGCAGTATGTTGGGTATGTTCGGCGGTCGGGATGCATTGGATGCACTGAAATCCCCTTTCGTCGAGAAGATGAAAGAGCATTTCACCGAGCTATTTCAACGCCAGTCTTTTCATGAACAGATGCAGGAAGCGGTTAGATCAGCCATCGATAACGAGGCCGTGCGTGGAAAGCTGGAGCAACTGATAGATCAGCGTCTGGATCAGATGACACCGCAAATGGTGAAACAAATTATCCAGGATATGATCAAGAAACACCTGGGCTGGCTGGTGGTATGGGGGACTGTATTTGGAGGAACTATTGGCCTGGTCGTTACGGTAGTAAGTGGCTTATAGGCAGGGGTTTATTTGGCGGGGCCATTGGTTTAGTCGTTACATTAGTGAGCGGCTTATAGCCCACCCACTAACAGTGGCTGCCTGGAGATACTGCTGTCATTTTGTTGACATTATCGCAGTTTAGCCCTGCCCTTACCTACGTCCGCTATCAAACTGGAAGCATCGGCATCTTGAATTTCCATTCTAGTTCCCTGATTATTCTTAAATGAAGCGTTGTAAATAGAACAGACTATGGCCGAATTGATGTAGGAGAAACGGAAATCCCTACTTATGGCTGACAATTTCATAAGCTAAATCATTGCAATGCGAAATTACTGAAATAAATCTGTGCCAATGGGTGTAAATAAAATTTTACTGTAATACAATAGCGCGCTCTAAAATTTGGGGTCCAGATTTCATTACTCGACAGTGATGATTTAGGGATGGGTAATCCGGAGTTTGAGAAGAACTCCTTCACAGCATTGAGTAAACAGATTATGGCGCGACCAGTAGAATTCGACGAAAACAAGGTATTGAGTAACGCAATGGAGCAGTTTTGGAAGGAAGGCTATGAAGCCAGTTCAGTTCAAAAACTATTAGATTGCACCGGAATAAACCGGGGAACTCTGTACAACTCCTTTGGCGACAAGGACACTTTTTTCAAGTCTTGTGTTGACCAATACAACAAGGCTATCGACAAACACATTGCAGCCTCTTTGAAAAATGAAAAACTCAATGCCTGGGATGCGATTACGGCCTATTTTGATGAAGCAGTATTAAGTATTTCAAATAAGCACCGTTCAATGGGTTGTCTGTTAGTGAACTCACTATGTGAGAGTATTAATTACGATAAGAGTATGAAGAAAGTGGTGCGGGCCTCGCTGGCAACCATTCGCAAAGCGCTGGTGGCTCGAGTCAAGGAAGCCCATAGAAAGGGTAAGGTTAAGAAAGGCGTGAGCGCTGAGTTTGCCACGGATGTGCTAATGAACACACTGTATGGCGTCCGGGTTAATGCAAGAGATGGCAAGAATGCCAAGCAATTGGGGGAATTGATCAAATTTAACCTGGCTGCGCTGAAAAAGTAACTAATCTCACGAAACTAATAGGTGAGATTTGATGTTGCTAAAGTAGCTGTCGGCGGCCTCTTTTCCTGGCTGTGCAGCCATAGCCAGGCGAGCCTGACCGCCATTTGGCAGTGGCACAGTTGCATCTCCACGCTTGATTGATATACTTTGTGGTCAGAGTCAGGATTTAATCGATGTGTTAGGAAGAAATAATGAAAAAAATTACCGGTAGGAAGAAAGCTGATGACACCAATATCGATTTGACACCGATGCTGGATGTGGTTTTCATTCTTTTGATCTTTTTTGTCGTGACAGCCACCTTTTTGTCTGAAACAGCCATTGAAGCGGCCAGTAGTGACAGTAATGATTCCCAGGAGCAGCCGACTGATGATGAAAAGAAGAACATTCTTTTCGAAATTGGTGCAAACAACGAGATTATCCTGAACGGAAATCCGCGCCCGATTATTTCAACCCAGATTCGGTCTAATATTGATCAGCTTAAGGCAGAAAACCCTGCTGCCTCGGTAATTATTCAACCCAATAGAACCTCAGAGGTGGCTACCCTAGTGATGATCATGGACGCTGCCCGCCAGGCTGGTATGGTTAATATCTCTATTGTTGAGCCGTAATTGACAAAACCGATCGGTTAAACAGACTCAAACGCACCTTTTACAGGTGCGTTTTTGTTTGTAAATGGCGACAGACCACGTTTTTAGAAGTACTAAAAACGTGGTCTGTCGCCTAAATCCCAGAGATATCTTTTACCATGCAAAACCGTTGGAATGACCAGGCTGCCAGCGAGCACTCGGTAGACAAAAATACCGGCTTACGAGTTTATACATCTCAATTGCTGGGCCAAGATCCGGATCTGGTGCTGCACGGTGGTGGCAATACCTCTGTTAAGGGTGAGTTGACTGATGTATTTGGTAATTCAGAGCAGGTACTGTTCGTAAAGGGCTCGGGCTGGGATCTGAAAACCATTGAGGCGAGGGGTTTGCCTCCAGTGAAACTGGATTATCTGCAAAAACTGGGTGACCTCGATTCACTGAGTGACAGTGAGATGATGCGGCAGTTGAGACTGGCCTTGCTTGACCCCACTGCACCAACACCTTCTGTAGAAGCGATACTGCACGCCCTCATACCTCACAAATACGTTGACCACAGTCACGCCGACGCCGTCGTGACCATTAGCAATACGGCGAATGGGAGTGAAATACTGCGGGAACTGTACGGGGATGAAGTGCTGATACTCCCCTATGTCATGCCTGGATTTATACTCGCCAGGCAGGTTGCCGCGGCGACCAGGACAGTAGACTGGGAGAACTTGCGTGGCATGGTGTTACTCCATCACGGCATCTTCACTTTCGATGACGATGCCCGCATCAGTTATGAGAACATGATTGAACTGGTTAGCCGCGCGGAAGACTATCTGAGTAAAACCGGAGCTGCTGACAAGGTGGCACAGCTTGAATACCAATCCACAGCAAAGGATTGTCTGCAGCTCAGCCAATTGCGTGTCAACGCAAGTCACCTGCTCGGAGTCCCGGCACTTTTGCGCCTGGATTGCTCAGGTCCCGCAGCCGGATTTGCAGGTCTGGCTAACTGTGATGAGCTGATCACACGCGGTCCTTTGACACCTGATCACACTATTCATACCAAAGCGTTTGCTGCCGTGCTCGATGATGATCCGGCAACAGGCTTGCAGGAATTTGTTGATGGCTACCAGGCGTACTATTCCCGACACGCAAATCAGGAGCACAGCTGTCTCGATCCGGTACCGCGTTACAGCGTATGGCGTGATCGCGGCATGGTGTATCTGGGTACCAGTCTAAAGCGATTACAGA
Organism: Gammaproteobacteria bacterium; assembly: GCA_002726595.1. Classification (GTDB taxonomy): domain Bacteria; phylum Pseudomonadota; class Gammaproteobacteria; order Pseudomonadales; family Pseudohongiellaceae; genus UBA9145. The sequence goes on from PBTO01000004.1 coordinate 17,408, forward strand.
TTGTGCAGGATATTACCGGACATACTCTCAAAGCCATCCAGCAAGCAGAGGCATTGGGCGGCTGGCAGGCGTTGCCTCGAGCAGAGCTTTTTGCTGTGGAATACTGGGAATTGGAGCAGGCAAAACTCAAGTCTTCCCAATCCAGGGCCGAATTCGAGGGCAAGATAACGCTGGTAACCGGGGCCGCTTCCGGGATAGGCAAAGCCTGTGTTAAAGATCTGCTCGAAAGGGGATCGGTGGTTGTCGCATTAGATATCTCATCGGATATAGGAGAGTTGTTTCAAACAGCCGCTGTCCTCGGGTTGCAATGCGACGTTACCAACTCTGCAGCAATCCAGGCGGCCATAGAGCAAGCTGTGCTGCACTTTGGTGGTCTCGATATGCTGGTCAGTAACGCCGGGAATTTTCCCACCAGCCAGTCTCTGGAGGCGCTGGAGGACGACAACTGGAACAAATCGCTGGACTTGAACCTCAGTTCCCATATGCGATTAATCAGAGCAAGTTTGCCCTACCTGAAAAATGGCATAGATCCTTCTGTGGTTATCATCGGTTCGAAGAATGTACCGGCACCTGGTCCCGGTGCGGCCGCTTATTCGGCGGCAAAGGCAGGATTGACCCAGCTGGCCAGAGTGGCGGCGCTGGAGTTGGGAGAGAGCGGCATACGAGTGAATACGGTACACCCCAATGCGGTATACGACACCGCGATATGGACCGAGGACGTGCTGGAAAAGCGGGCCCGACACTATGGTCTGTCAGTTGCCGAATACAAGACAGCCAATGTCCTGAAAACCGAAGTCACGGCTGCAGATGTAGCCCGGGTTGTCGGCCTGTTAGCTGGCACTGAACTGTCCAAGACTACCGGGGCCCAAATTCCAATAGATGGCGGCAATAATCGCGTTATTTAAGCTATTCAGCGGCCGCCAGGTGATTCACTTATGAAAATTGACGGGTCTGAGTATCGCAGCATCTGGTATGACAGCGCTGCCGACACGGTCAATATTATCGATCAGACCTGTCTGCCCCATGAGTTCAAAATTCAACAGCTGCAATCATTACAGGAGGCATGTGAAGCAATTACGCACATGCAGGTTCGGGGTGCTCCTCTCATAGGAGTCACCGCAGTGTTTGGTCTCTATCTCGCTTTGAAGCAAGATCCCCTGGCTTTGTTTGCAGCTAGAGAAAAATTGCTGGCGACCAGGCCAACAGCTGTGAATCTGGGGTGGGCACTGGAGCAAGCCAGTTCCCAAATCGATTCGGTCGATGCAACTGACAGGGCCGACAGGGCGCTGGCACTGGCATGCCAAATGGCCGATAAGGATGTTCAGGTTTGCCAGGCAATTGGCGAGCACGGCCTTGGGCTGCTACGTCAAATCTGGCAGCAGAAGGAGGATAAGAGTCGACCGCTCAATGTATTAACGCATTGCAATGCTGGTGCCCTGGCAACGGTGGATTGGGGAACAGCCCTGGCGGTGATCTACAAGGCGCATCTGGCTGATATTCCACTTCATGTATGGGTAGATGAAACTCGTCCGCGCAACCAGGGGGCATCGCTAACGTGTTGGGAACTGGAACAACAGGGTATTCCCTACAGTTTGATTGTAGATAACGCCGGCGGCCATCTGATGCAAATCGGTGAAGTGGATGTGTGCATTGTCGGCAGTGATAGAACCACGGCCCGTGGAGATGTCTGCAACAAGATAGGCACCTATTTAAAGGCGCTGGCAGCAAACGATAACGGTGTGCCTTTTTATGCTGCTGTTCCCATATCTTCCATCGATTTTTCTCTCACTGAAGGGCCGAATGAAATTCCTATTGAGGAGCGGCACCCCAGTGAAATAACCCATATAAGTGGCATCGATGGGGCGGGTAATCCCTCGACAGTAAGGCTCACTACGCAGAACGCTAAGGTCAGTAATTATGGCTTCGATATAACCCCGGCTCGACTCGTCAGCGGCATCATTACCGAGCAAGGTGTTTTTCCGGCCAGTGCCGAAGGGCTGGCAGGAATCAATAGGGACGGATCCTGAAGTATCTTAACAAAAATTTAAAGCTCATCTCCTAAGCGTTGGAATGTCTAGCGGGCTTAGGCCTAGCAAACGTAGGTAGTTGATGCGTGTATCGGGGATTGGGGAGGGGGTTCTGTTTTTCCGTTCCGTTGGGACGTTATGTACATGGATGTACGGTATGCAGGTTTTGCAGGAGCAAAAACCTGCCCCTGGCCCATAGGAGCATAAAAACAATCCCTTATTCCAAGCTTGCGTCCTTCACGTATGGCACCAACAATAAAAATAGGTGCATTACGCACACCATCTAAATCTAATCTTTTGATTTAACTCGATATATTTTGGGGATATCTCGAGGGTCTGTCCCCATTTAACCCGGTGGCCAGCGCATTGCACGCCCCCCGAGTATATGCAGATGCAGATGGCTAACCGTCTGTCCGCCGTCCTTGCCGGTGTTAATCACATAGCGAAAACCATCTGAGGTCAGGCCTTCCCGCTCGGCAATCAGATTGGCTTTTAGCAGCAGTTTGCCCAGTAATGCTTCGTCATCATCATTCCCTACATTGACAGCATTCAGGTGTTTCCGGGGAATAATCAGAATATGGCAGGGTGCTGCAGGGTTAATATCCCGAAAAGCATAGACATCTTCGTCCGAATAGACCTTGTCCGAAGGTATTTCCCCTGCGATAATTTTGCAAAACAAGCAATCGTCAGACATTATCAATAATCCCAGAAGTGGTAAAGTCAGGGAATATTGTATAACAGTGAAAAATCAATTGATCGTGAAAAGAGAAAATAGTCCAGTTCCCGAGCTCCTCCGGCATGTCTTCGGCTTGTTGTCTGTCCTGCTGCTTTGTTCGATATCGGCAGCACAGGAAGAGCGCTATGGTTACAACGTGATCGAGACATATCCCCATGAAATCACTTCATTTACCCAGGGGCTGGTTTATCACGAAGGTTATCTATTTGAAGGTTCAGGCAAGAATGGTCTGTCCATGCTGCGTAAGGTAAATCTGGAAGATGGCGAAGTGCTGATGAGCAAGCGGTTGAGCGATCGATATTTTGGCGAGGGCGTAGAAATTGTTGGAGATAAAATCTATCAACTGACCTGGCAGTCTCACATGGTCTTTGTTTACGATAAAAGTAATTTTGAGCAAATCGGCACACATTATAATCCGACCCAGGGCTGGGGATTGGCATACGATGATGAACATTTGATCCTTAGCGACGGAACAGATACGTTGCAGTTTCTGGATCCGGAAAGCTTTACTGCGGTGCGCAAGGTCCAGGTGAAGTTCAATGATCAACCGATTAACAATCTGAACGAGCTGGAATATATCGATGGGGAAGTATGGGCAAATATCTGGCAAACGGATTACATAATACGCATCGACCCAGCGAGCGGCGTTGTACGTTCTATTGTCGATTTGAGCGGACTGTCAGAAAGAACTCGATTGGGTAGCTCCGAAGCAGTTCTCAATGGCATAGCATGGGACAGTGAAAACCGCAGGCTCTTTGTAACCGGAAAGCACTGGTCCAATTTATTTGAAATTGAACTGGTGCAGAACTGATTTGCCCATGTGGTTGCAAAGGCGCGTTGAACTGGTTGCCAAGCCGCGGGGATTCCATTTGATAACAAATGAAGTATTGCAGCAGCTCCCTGAGCTTCGTTCCATCGCTACCGGTCTCGCCCATTTTTTTCTACAGCATACCTCTGCTTCTCTGAGTATAAATGAAAATGCTGATACCAGCGTTCGCAGTGATATGGAATCCCATTTCAATACACTGGCACCGGAAGATGCTCCCTATTATGAGCACACGTATGAAGGTGATGATGATATGCCAGCCCATATTAAATCGGGTCTGTTAGGCTCTGAACTGACCATTCCCATTGCAGACGGGCGACTGGTACTGGGTACCTGGCAGGGGCTCTATCTGGGAGAGCATAGAAATCACGGTGGCACCAGACATTTGCTGGTGACAGTGCAGGGGGAGTAGACCATGTGGCTGAACAAACCAGCCTGGCGTAACGGTTTGAAATTTTTCGTCATCGTCGTCCTCTCCATCCTGTTGCTGTCTTGTGAGGCCATCAGCTATTACTCTCAGGCCGCGCGTGGTCAGATGCAAATCCTGCTGCAAAGACAAGACATTCAGCGTCTGCTGCAGAGTGGCGATGTTGACGAGTCGGTGCGAGCCAAGCTGGCGATGATCCTGGAACTGCGGGATTTTGCCGAAGCGGAATTGTTATTGCCCGTGGGGGATAATTACCTCACATATGTTGACCTCAGTCGCGAACATGTGATCTGGAACGTATTCGCCGCCCCGGAATTTTCTGTTGATCCGGTTAGCTGGTGTTATCCTGTCGCCGGCTGTGTTACCTATCGGGGTTATTTTTCAGAGTCATCCGCTAGTAATTTTGCCGAACGGCTGGAGCGGGAAGGATACGATGTCTATACCGGAGGGGTAGAAGCCTATTCCACATTGGGATGGTTTGATGATTCTCTTTTAAGTACCGTTATTTCCAGAACCGAACACCAACTGGCTGCACTGGTCTTTCATGAGTTGTCACATCAGTTGCTGTACGTGCCAGGTGACACCACATTTAATGAAAGTTTTGCAACTGCGGTAGAGCGGGAAGGTCTCAGGCGCTGGCTGGCACATAAGAACCAGGGCAACGTTATTGACCGGGCGCAATTAGAGAGTGCAAGACAAAGTGAATTTGTGGAGCTGGTAATCACATTCCGCGACAGGTTCGATCAGCTCTATGCACAGGAATTGAGTGAAGAGGATAAACGTCAGAGAAAGATTGTCTTGCAGGATGAATTGCGCAGTGAATATCAGGTTTTGAAGAGTGGTTGGGATGGTGATATCAACTATGATGCGTGGTTTTCCCGTTCTCTGAATAATGCACAGCTATCCACTGTCTCTTCCTATAACGATTTGGTGCCAGTATTCGACAAAATGCTGTTAGAGGCAAACAGTGATCTTGCCGTTTTCTATGCCTCTGTTACCAGACTGGCGGAACTGCCAGAAGAGGAGCGGGAAAAGGCGCTCGACGAGCAGCTGAACTAGCGGTGTGGGGAATGCAATAAAAGGCAATTAGCGGTTAAGCCGATTGCGTGTCGCTTCCACAAGGTCGGTATAGAACTGTGAGTCAGGGTCTTTCTCAGCCGCGGATTCGTAGGCAAGCAAAGCTTCTTCCAGGCGCCCGGCCTGCTCCAGAATCCGGCCCAGACTGCGATCGAAGAAAGCGTTTTCTGGCATGGCTTCAATGCCGGCAGTGTAAATCTGTATTGCCATATCCGCTTCTCCGACATTGTTGTAGGTGTTTGCCATCACATGCACCTGGGAATCGTCTCGTGGATTCAGTTCAATTGCTCGCAGATCATAGGTGATGGAAATTTCGTAATTGGCATCTTTACGTTCCAGCTCGCCAAGTGAAGAGACAGCAGCGATGAGCCCCGCTGTGACGTTTGTCTGTAAAGCAATAAAGCGTGCCAATAGCGGTTTGGCTTCACTGAACCGTTCAAGAAAGAAGTAAGTATTCGCCAGGTTACGAATAGCATCGCTGAAGTTAGGATCTGCGCTGATGGCTTTGCGATATTCCCCGATTGCCTCTTCATAGCGTTCCAGATTACTGTAAGTGTTGCCCCGGCGATAGAGTTTCTGTGCCAGCCCGGCATCGATAGTTGGGCCATTGCGTTCCGCATTGAGATTGCCGTAACGGTCCAGCACACTGGAAACGCCGGTATCCTGGCTCAATGCCAGTGGGGAAAGACTCAGGTAACAAATGCACAGGATCGAAGCCAGCCAAAACCTGGTGATTGTGGCTTCTGATTTCATCGTAACACCTCATTTGCATGTGCCAGACGGTTAGCCTGCCGAATCACAATACCGTGGCTGGACTATACCATAGCTTCTGACTGGCGAAGCGTCTATTTCAGAATTATGGTCGGCGTTTCTGCGTTGACACTGGATACTCTGCCGATGGCTGCAGCGTAGGGATAGCCATTCTTCCGTAATTCGCTCAGACAGTCGCTGGCGCACTTTTCTGGCAGGCTGGCTAGCAGTCCTCCAGCGGTCTGCGGGTCGAATAGCAATTCATAGAAGGGATTATTGCTATAGGCTTCGGTGTTCTGAATGGTTGAGGCAACCTGGCTGTTATCCTGATGCAATGAGCTGAAGATTTTTCGCTCAAGACACTCAAGGGTACCATCGAGAACAGGGACATCATCAAGACTCAGTTGTACCTCAGCCTGCTTTGCCTTCAGCACCTCTTGCATTCCTAACATCTCTTGCAAATGTCCAGCCAGGCCAAAGCCGGTTACATCAGTGCAGGCATTGACACCGTGTTTGGCAACGATGGCGGCGGCAGTCTTGCTGGAAACCAGCATTTGTTCCAATGCCGGTTCCATCCAGCTATTTCTTGCTTTGTAGCGCATATCTGCTGCTAGGAGAGTACCGGTACCCAGAGGCTTGGTCAGTATGAGAACATCGCCGTTTTTCATGCCAATTTTGTTTACTAATTGCTCTGGAGCGGAGAAACCATTGACCACTAAACCGAAACTAAGCTCGGGTGATTCGGCAGAGTGACCGCCAATCAGTGCGCAGCTATTATCAGTCAGTACCTCGGTACAGCCCTGCATGATTTCATTGAGCTGTTCTCGTGCGATGTTTTTTTCTGCGAATGGCAGTCCAATAATCGCCAGGGCGGAATGCGGATCGGCCCCCATTGCATAGATATCACTCAGGCAGTGATTGGTGGCGATCTTTGCGAACAGCCAGGGATCATTAATGAATGCGCGGATCTCATCTACGGTTTGTAACAATACGCGTCCGGCATCAATCTGAATCATCGCCGCATCTTCAACTCGCGATGCCGGGTTCACCACGTCCTTACTGGTAACTTGTGGAAGTTCCTGCAACATATCGTTCAGTATCGAGCTGGCGACCTTGCCGCCACAACCGGCACAGCGCATGGCGTGTTGTTTGAGTGTTGTTTCGGTTTCCTTGTCGACCAGGCCCCTGGTTAACTGGAAGGGTGTAGCCATATCAGGCAGTTGGGAGTATTTCTGCAAAAAGTCGTTGTCAATTTTATTTTTCAGGCGCCAAACCCAATGCCCCTGAAAAAACAGCTTGCTGCGAGAGGCTATGGCATTCCTGCCTCCCATGCTGATTAGCGCCAGAGACCGTTTCTGTGGGCTGTGAATTAATAGTTTTCTCGCTGTTGCAAAACGCACCAGATTTTCGGCCAGTGGCTTTCCTTGACGCACCGCATAAACCCCGGATTTAGGTCGAGGGTGGCCAGAAATTGTAGCCGCATCTCCTGTCACAAAGACAAACGGGTGGCTGGTTGATTGTAGGTAGTTATTGACCTCGATAAAACCATCTTCACCGCATTTCAGGCCACAGTCTGCTGGCCATTGTGGGATACTTGCCCCGGTTGCAAAAAAAATGGCATCGGCAGAAATGGAATCCTGTTCTTCGAACAGAACAGAGTTCTTTTTGAACTTTACCACTCGATGGTTGAAAAAAGTCTGCACGTGACACGTCTCAAGCTTTGACTTCGCTGCTAGCCGTGCTTTTCTATTGTGTTCACGCAACAAGCCATCATCGGCACTGATGAGCTTGATCTGCAGAGGAGAGTCTGCCCCATATTGCAGATTCAATTCTTCATGGATTCGGAATTGGGCAGCCAGCGCGAATTCAAAACTGGCTGGTCCTCCACCGACGATCGCAATAGAGTAGGTTTTGGATTTATCCCGAATTGTTGCGATGGCATCTTTTAATACGCGAGCCCACTCCTGCAGAAAAATATCGATTGGTTTGATCCCAATAGCAAACCTGGAAGCGCCGGGAATCTTGACAGCATCGGGCTTGGAACCAATATTCATGGAGAGTATGTCGAAGCTGATAGCTGGCCGGTTTTTTGGTCGAATCAGTTTTTCATTCAGGTCTATGACTTCTATTTCTTCTCTAATCAGCCTGGCACCGGCGAATTGGGCCAGTGGTCTTAAGTCGATGTGAAAGTCATCCGCTGCGCTAAATCCAGAAATATGACTCGGGAGAGCACCCGAATAGGGCGTGTCTATATCGCGGGTGATGAGGGTGACGGCAAGACCGGGAACCGGTTTCATTCCCAGGCGCATTAATACTGCTAGGTGACTGTGACCGCCGCCCAGCAGAACCAGGTGTTTGACTATGGGGGTAAGACTGGAATTATTCATATGCACTACACTGTCATCACAGTAAGTAGTGTACCTTAAATTGCCGGATTAATTTTTCGAGAAGTGAAAAAACCTTCAGGCAGGACGCTTAAAATCTGAACTTGAAGCCCACCTCTTTGCCGTATTCTGCATCGGCATAGACGATTTCAAAGAATCGTTGGAATTCGATACCTGGAAATCTGGATTTCTTCGCCTTGATCTGCATAGTCTCCAGTGGCCCGGTCCTTGCCGACAGGCGAAAAAATTCCTGCATCTCTTCGAATAAATCATGCCTTAAATTACTATCAATTCCATGCCCAGTGATCTGGAAGAAGCTCCATTCCTCACAGGCGGCTTTGAGTTCGCCAAGGGTCGAGGTGCCGGTGATGTCAGAGGAGATATCTATACAGGGGATGGTAATACTCATGGTTTGCTTCTCCCGCTAAATACTACCATGAAAGAATTCTGTTACCATGGATTTTGAACTTTCCAATGGGTGTTAAGGAATGAGCCATAATAGAATGAGAAAGGAGGGTGCATGAAAAAAACCAGAGTTTGTATTCTGCTACTAGTATTCTGTCTCTTACCAGCTTGTGCGCAGATGCGTTTTGATGTCAGTTTCGGCTCTGACGGGGCAAACACTCCCGGAATTGTGGCTGAATCTGATATTCCAGCGGACGTCTATCGAGACTCCTGGGCAAGATTGCCCACTGTGCAACGGGAAAATCTGGATGCGGCCGGCAAGGAGGCATTCGATACTTATGTGAGCCCCGGTACTGGTTACGAGACGGGGCTGCGCGGTCCTATCGGCATGTGGATGAATAGTCCGGAGTTAGCCAAGGCAATCTTTCCACTGAGGCAACGGGTACGTTATGGTACGGACAAAGATCAGCGCCTGACCGAGTTGATCATCATTTCTACGGCAAGAGAGATCGATAACCAGTACGAATATTCTGCCCATGAACCGGCGGCTAGAACAGCGGGTCTGGAAGAGGAAATCCTGGCGATTGTTAAATACCGCAGGTCGCTGGATTCGACTAACGTACCCGGGCTTGGAAGAACGGAAAAAGTATTGATTCAATTTGTTCGTGAAGTGGTGAGCGAGCCCAAGGTAAGCGCGGAAACCTTTGCCAGCGCCATAGAAATATTTGGGAATGAAGGCGTAACAGACGTCGTCGGACTAGTCGGTTACTACAGCTTAGTTGCCATGACGCTGAAGGCCTTCGATGTGCAGCGACAGCCCGGCAGTGAGTTATATCTGCCAGAGCGCAGCAACTAAGAAGCGAATAGTGACGAGCAAATGAAAAAGCCGATTTCTGTAAAACAGAAACCGGCTTTAGTGAGCGCCCAGGCTACCTCAAGCAACCGAATTAGAAGGTATTCAGCTTGAGTGCTTGCGGGCCATATCCATTTTGTGCCACATGATTAACAATCATGTCTGAGGTAATCGGCGCCCGGTTGAACACGTGTCCGTCCAGTGCATCGGAAATCGCACTCACCACAGCGGCCGCTGCGCAGCCCATCGATGGCTCGCCAATGCCCCGTGCACCGATTGGGTTAATCGGATCAGGAATGTCTACCGATGTGGTTGCCATAGTGGCAGGTACATCAAGTATGGTAGATGGCTTGCTTTGATAAAAGCCAATATTAGCTGGCAAGCCATTTTGCGGATCATAGACATGACGTTCAGTCCCCGCCATACCAAAACCCCAGACTCCACCGCCATGCATCTGCTGTGAAAAGCCCTTGGGATGTACCACGGTTCCACAATCGGCGACAGACAGGTAGTTGAGAATCTCGTACTTGCCAGTATCCAGATCGAGTTCAATTTCGGCAAAGCCGACATTGATTCCCGGCGGCGTACCGCGCTGTGGCAGATTATCTTTCGCCACGCCAACCAGTCCGGTGCCGGCAATACCTTGTACCGCGCGCTGCGTAATGGGGTGAATATCATCCGGGTATTCGGCACCGCTGTAGCGCCCGCCCATTTCGATGGCTTTCTGTGCAGCCTCCGCATAGCTTAGACCGACGGCAGAATCGCTGATCCTGAAGACCCGTTCATCGGCTATGTCATAATCCTCTGCTACACCACCAAGCTCGGCGGCGGCTATTTCCTTGAGTTTATTTACTGCATCCATCCCTGCTGCGTAGTTGGTACGAGTATGGGTAAAGGTTGTATTGCTACCACCCTGTGCCGAGCTATTGGGCAGGTGGAGATCGGTGCTGCCGCGGACAATCTCACAGTTTTCCCAACTGCACTGCAAGACTTCGGCTGCCGCTCTCACGGTTGCCGCATAGGAATAAGTTCCGAGGTTACCCGCACCTGAGTGCAGAAGAATTCGCCCGCTGGGAAGAATACGTATCAGCCCATCGTAGCCATAACCGCCGGCCCCGTGGTAACCCTGGCCGATACCAATGCCAATTACCTTGTTACCGCGGCGCCTTGGTTGATTGATTTTGGCCTGCCAGTCG
>PBTO01000005.1 GCA_002726595.1 Gammaproteobacteria bacterium
TTGTCAACATGGCTTCCTGCTATCGAGTTGATGCCCGTAGCTGGCCTGTCAATTTTGTCCTGCGCAGCCTGGTCCAGGCAAATATTAACTCCAATCCCAATTACCAGGCATAAACCCCAGCTGCCACTCTGCAATTCCAGTAAAATTCCAGCCAGCTTGCTTCCCTCGTGCAACACATCGTTTGGCCATTTCAGCTTGAGTCCGTTAATCCCTGATTCCTGCATGGCAGATTTCACACTCAGAGCAGTTACCAGACTTAGACCCTGTAGCTCAGCCGAGGAGCCCTGTACTGGCCAGACAAGTGACATATATATACCAGCTGCGGTTGAAATCCACTCACGTCCCCTTCGCCCCCTCCCGTGGGTTTGACAATCGGCAATAATCAAAGCCCTATCCAATTCGCCAGATTGTATTTTCCGAATTGCCTCCTGATTGGTGGAATCTATCTCATCATGCCAGTGGATGTGGCGGATTTCCCGGGCAACTTCCGGAGCAAGTAGTTTTTGTAATGCTTTTGCATTCATTGGTTTCTGATAGTTCTGTGTGATTGCTCAATGTGTTAGCTGACGGTAGATTCCACAAAAGAAAAAAGGAGCGTGAATTTCGTGTATGACACATCAATTCTACGCTCCTTATTTGTTAGTCCCTCGACCAGGGTTAAGTTTCGGGTACTGCGGCCTGCTCAATCTCCTGTGGTTACCGCATCGCTACCTGATTTGGAATCAGCATCGTCCAGGGCTATTTCACCACTCTTCAGTTTTGAAATCACTGACAGCGCTTCCAGCATAACCATGATACTGGTGATCATCACGAGAATTTCTATTATGACCAGTTCCCACTGTGCAGTTTGATAATGCCTCACGATGTACCAGGCAGATGCCCAAAACGCCATTGTCAAGATGAAGATCATGGGCGCCAGGATGAATTTTGCAGATCGGCCCAATCGCAACAGATAGACAGAAATGAGTAGCAGGGTCATTGCGGCCAGAATTTGATTGGTTCCACCGAATACAGGCCATATCAAAGCGCCACCATCGCCTGGGTAACCTCCGGCAGAGACACCAAACGCCAATGCCAAACAGGCGGAAATTGCCAGTAAAGTAGAGATTATATTGTGCTTCAGGGCCTTAATATTATAAATATTTCCCCATTCCTGAATAATATAACGTTGTAAACGTAGCCCGGCATCCATCGTTGTGCCCGCGAACAGTACTACCATCACCGCAAGCATAGTTTGCGAGAAGGCGTTAGGAATTCCCCAACCGGTGGAAATCAGCATGGCACCACCCTCAATAAATCCCGCCTGTCCAGGTCCACCGGAAAAGCTTGAATAGATGGCATCCCAATCGGCCCCGGTTGCGGCATAGAGAGATCCAGTGACTGCCACTATGGTAATCAAGGCTAGAGAACCTTCACCTAGCGCGCCAAGGTAACCGACAAAACGCGCATCTTTTTCATTACTCAATTGCTTGGAACTGGTTCCGGAAGACACGATTCCGTGAAACCCTGACAGTGCACCACAGGCAATTGTTACGAAAAGAATGGGAAGCAATGGCGGTGTGTCTTCACCAAGATTTGGATTAAATGCCGGTGCAGTCACATCAGGCAGAGCGATGAATACTGCCGTGTAAAGGACTATCAGACCCAGCACTAATTGCGCCCCATTGATATAGTCACGGGGTTGTAGCAGCAGCCAAACCGGTAGCATTGAGGCAATACCGGCATAAATAAACAACAGGATGATCCAGTTGCCATTTGGGCCGAGACCAAAAATGTTCCCAGGCAATTCCAACGGCATCACACTGCCTATGTAGATTGAGAAATAGAGAATGCCAACGCCAATAACAGAAATAAGCAATAAATTGAATTTCTTACGGATTAAAATACCAATTGCCACAGCCACGGGGATTGCAATCCAGGCTGGAAAAACGGAAGTGGGAAAGATAACCATATCAGTTGCAATGATGGTGGCGAACATGGCGTTAACCAACACCAACAACAGGAAAATAATGACCATAAACAAAGCGGATGCACGCTTGCCTATAACATCTGAGGACAGAGCCCCAATAGATTTTGCCCCATGTCGAGTGCTCGCCCAAAGCGCGCCCATATCGTGAACGCCGGCGAAAAATATAGAGCCGAAGGTTACCCAGAGTAATGCCGGCACCCATCCCCAATACACTGCTATGGCCGGACCTACAATCGGCGCCGCACCTGCCACTGCGGTAAAATGCGCTCCCCAGAGCACAAATTTATTAGTTGGCACATAATCAACACCATCATCGATCTGATGCGCAGGGGTAACAAAATTTGGATCCAGCCGATAGATTTTCCCAGCGATGAATTTGGAATAGACAAACCAACCAAATGAAAAGCCACACAGGCCGAAAATTACTATAACGAACGAGGGCATAAAGTACTCTCCCGAATTTTTTGTTATGAATTCTAACCGCCGCATAGTATCAAGTTAATTACGGAGGGCACAATGTATAAGACAGCAAATGCTGGTTAACTATTTCCGACTTTTTGCTAAAACGAAAACCGGTAAGCGAATTTATCCAAAAAAAAGGCATCCCTGAAGAAGTGCTTTGGTACCGGTGGTGCATCGCATTAGTTGCTTGGCTCAGCATGGTGATAAGTCCAGTAACCAATAAACATCTCATCCCAGCTTTGCAGGCCAAATGTCAGTTCCTGGCTGGGGTCCGGGTTGGCTGGATTGAATTCAGAATTATCGAATGTCCCGGTGACATGTACCCTGGTTCCCGCAGACAGGGCCATCGGCTCTTCGAGTGCATAGGTTGGCTGCCAGGCGTAACTGTAATTCGGCACACTTAGCAGGTCAGTCATACTGCCGTCTGGCGCTTCTGCAGTGAATTTCATATCTTTTCCGCGAAAGTGCATGTGGGCACGCAAGCCAGTCACCACAACATCCGCCTCGAAAACGTAGGCAGCAGAGGCTTTGTGGTCCTGAGCATAGGGAGGTATGCGGAACAGGCCCGAAACAGAACGGGTGAAGTTCTCATATTTCGGTGGTTCGTCGTACATATACAGGCCCAGTAGAGTTTCATCCGACGTGGCCCTGCCATTGGTAGTAAAATGGAATTGCATCGACAGCTTGTGGCCTTCTGGAATAAACACGCCAGTTTCTTCCGGGAAGGTCATCGCATCAATTTTGCCAGGCGCGTAACCTTCAAGGAAACGGCGGGCAATAGATCGGGTATCCACCTCACCGCCGTCCAAATTTTCCGCCGGTGCGCTTACGTAGGTTAAAAGGTGGNGGAGGACAGATTCATCACCTGGTAAAAACTGGACGGCGCGCACCCATTTGTCTTCTGCAAACGGTAGCTCCACATCAATATTGATGTAATCCAGCACTCCCGTGGCGGGAATCTCCATCCTGGGCGCTTTTATGATGAAGTCAGGCTCACCCAGAGTCCAGCTTTTCCAGTTCGGCGCCTCTATCTCCGTTAATGGATCTGTTGCACCGGCGCCCCGAGGCGCACCGGCATCGATCCAGTGAACCAGTGTTTGCAGGTCTTTTTCACTCATATAGCGGGCATTGGAAAAATGACCTATATTGGGATCGACCTGGGTGGGTGGCATGCGCTTAGTGAGCAATACTTCACGGATCATTGGCGACCAGCCCTGGAGCATTAGATGGCTGTCCATGGCAAATGGCCCGATTCCCCCTTCTCGATGACAACCCGCACAATGCTCGGCGATTACAGGAGCGACCTGGGTTGAGTAATCGGGGATGTTGCTCGCTTGTGAATCTTTCGCCGGAAGAGCGAGGTCACAACCTGCGGCATTTAGCACCACTGTATTTTCCAGATTACCTGCCAGTTCATCTGTTAAAGTCAAGCCGAGCTGCGCCTGCAATGGACCACGGTAAAGCATTGTTAATCTTTCCGGATCGAGCACGACAACCTCGCCAGCTTTCGAAAGCTGCAATGTTTCTGTAACAATCTGGCCGTCATCTAATAGCATGGGAACATCGATTTGCCACCGTGATACGGCACTACGAGCAAGCTCCAAACCGGACTCAGCAGAGGAATTTATTAGCGCAAATGCAACCTCCTGCGCTTCCCACACTGACTGCAGGTCCTTAAATTGCGCCAGTGAAGATCCCATCGAAGCACAGTTGCTCTCAAATGACATAAGAACCAATGCTTCCTTATTGCGATAGCGACTAAGTTGATGAAAGCCACCATAGGTGTCCAGCAGCGCGAAATCGCCAATCTTGTCAGGTACGCCGCTAGCAGCGCCCGACAGTAAGCCAGCGAACAGGGGAACTGCTATCCCGTACAGTTTNTTCATCTAATTTGATCCTCGGTTGTATGTTAAAGCGCAGGGATTCTAATTCATCGAGGCGTAGAAAGTAGCATAGCTTACGGTACCAGATAGAATGCTAGCAACTGTTTGGATAGCTTGCTGTGGTCCGCTATTCGCTGGGGGCCGTGTTTTCCTGCAATTTATGCGCGCTGCCAACACCTATAAGTGAAAAGCGCTTGAAGATCTCAAACATTGCCCAGATGGCGGCCGCGATGATGATCACCATCATTCCCCAACGCATCAATGCAGCGAAAAACAAGGAATCAAATATGGGCATTTGGAATTGATACTGCCCGAGCGTGTCTCCGCGATCCAGCATCCAGTGCCAGGCACTGTGAGCGAGCAGCGCCGAAATCAAGATGGTACCGATCCGCTCTCTGACAAAAAATTTAAACAATAGATTCAACACAGGAATGACCAGCAAGAGAACCATAAGCTGCCCGAGTTCAACGCCAACATTGAATGCCAGAAGCGACGAGAACAGGTGACCGCCGGCAAACTGCAACGTATCACTGAAGAGAAACGAAAAGCCAAATCCATGGACCAGCCCGAATCCGAATGTCACTAACCAGCGGTGCTCCAGTTTCGCTCCCACTATATTTTCAAAAGCCATGTACACGATAGACAAGGCGATCAGGGTTTCAATCAAAGGCGGAAACCAGATTACGTTGGGTGCGACTCCAAATGCTGAACCTATAAGCGTAATAGAGTGGGCAATTGTGAACGAAGTAATCACCGGTATCAGGTGACGCAAGCTGCGCAGGGGAATTACCAGGCAAAACAGAAACAGCAGATGATCGATACCTTGCAGAATGTGGACGAAGCCCATTTCTATAAAGCGATAAACAGCCTGATACCAGCGCGGGTCCAATATCACTACACCGGGATTGCCGAGGTAGTTAAATACTCGCTCGGCACCACTTTCGGCCACGATGAACCGAAGTACAGTAGTGGTTGCGCTGGCCAGGGTTCCTAATTGTGGATCGACAGAGAAATCAGAGTTTTCAGAGTTTATCGAATAGCGTACCAGCACATCGAGCACTCCCTGGCGCCAGAATAAATCCACCTCATCATTCAGTGGCGGACTTTGCACATTGGCCAACGCTTCCTCGTAACTGGTGAAGGATCGATTTGAAGGCAGCGACACGCGGGTTGCCAGCAATTCCTTATCAGTCAACTCCACCCCGTTTTCGTAAAAATGCATGGATTCGGTGATGTACACCTGAGCAGCATCACGTAGTGCAAAGTCTGCTTCCGAGAACTGTAGATAGCCTGGACCTCGCAATGGAAAACTAATTTCTCCAAAAGCCTCCATGGGAACTCTGAGCAATGCCGTTAGTTGATTTCCTTCAGGTTTGACGAATGCATAGACGGTGAGACGGGATGGAATATCATGGGCAATACTGAATGATGAAAGCAACAGTAACGAGATCAGGACGAGTCCTCGCAGAAGTTTGCTGTGGATAGAGGGCACAATTGTTCGATGACGTATTTTCATAGTTTACTGATCGGAGTTTTGTTATTCGGCCCACTCAATAACTCTGATACTTCATATTTGATTGGAAAACCCTTAAATAACAACTAGTAACAAGGCCTGCTTGGTTATGTAACAAATTTATACAGACACATCCACTAAAAATAAGTTGCGAGTATACTGCCTAGTTGGAAGTGAGTATACTGCACGCTTGCTCAGATAGTGATAAGGCCCGAAAAACGGGCATTTGGAGGGAAGTAAGAATGACAAAGTTGAAACTAATTTTTGCCGGCACTTTGCTTGTTGCATTGGTTGCACTTGGAGTGGGCCAGATCAAAATGCAGCAGCCAGCAGTCGCCGCAAATAACGATGTATTGGCTCCAGCCTTTCTGGTCGATCCTTTGTGGCCAAAGCCCCTGCCCAACCACTGGGTAATNGGTAGAACCATCGGTGTAGACGTCGATGAACGTGACCATGTTTTCGTAGTTCACCGGGACCAGGCTGAAATGTTTTCCATGAACACTGAAATTGGCCTGTTTGCAGGTGTAGCGGAATGTTGCACACCGGCACCGCCGATTCTTGAATTTGATATTGACGGAAATCTGGTTAATGCCTGGGGTGGCGCCGTTGAAGGTGCTCCTTACGTCTGGCCTGCCTCCAATCATGGTATTGACGTAGCACCGAATGGTGATGTCTGGATCGGTGGTAATGGTGGTGGTGACTCGCACGTTCTGGTCTTTACCCGTGACGGTGAATATATCCGTACCATTGGCGAGCCTGGCAACAGTCGTAACAGCAACAGCACCACCCACTTTTCACAGGTTGCAGAAATCGGCATTGATGGGGCCAACAATGAAGCCTACATAGCGGACGGCTATGGTAACAAGCGCGTTGTGGTAGTTGATCTGGCCACTGGTGCGTTCAAGCGCTACTGGGGTGCATACGGCAATACGCCATCTGATGATCGCCTGCGCTACACGCCCGGTGAGCCGCTGCCTCAACAATTCACCGGTCCTGTGCACTGTGCCGAGCCATCGAATGACGGTCTGGTTTATGTCTGTGACAGAACTTCTGACCGGGTGCAGGTATTCCGCACGGATGGCACCTTTGTGGAAGAAGCTCAATTCACACCAGCAACTCTGTCCCAGGGCTCTACTTGGGATATCTCCTTTTCACCTGATGCTGAGCAGGAGTTCCTGTATCTTGCAGATGGCCAGAACTTCAAGATCTACATCGTAGATCGTGCCTCGCTGGAAGTACTATATACCTTCGGTGATGGCGGCAGGCAGCCCGGCTTATTCTATGCCCCACACAGTATCGCTACTGACTCAGAAGGTAATCTTTATACGACTGAGACTTATGAAGGCAAGCGGGTACAGAAATTCCTGTTCCAGGGAATGCGCCCAATAACCGTTCGGGACCGCGCGCCTACCTGGCCTGCAGACGAGTTGTAGATAGCTCGATTCCTCAGCAGTAGCTGGTAAACAAGTAAAAGCTGTATCGAAGCACTTCGGTACAGCTTTTTTTGTGTCCCACTCCAAATTGCCGGAAAATCAGCTAATTCCGCCCGAAAAAAGCGAATTCCTGTTTACCCCCCTGCCAAATAGATGCTAGTGTGCGGCTGTTAGAGGTTATTTCTTTATTTCAGTTTCTATTAGGACAATATCATGCAAATCACAACAAAAAGAATAGTCTATTCTGCTGTCGCGATTACTCTATTGCTATCGCTTGGATTTGGTCAAAGCCGATTGGAAGATACCGCTATTGCAGCGAATAATGATCGCCTGGCACCGCAATTTATTGTGGATCCCTACTGGCCACAACCATTACCCAATCAGTGGATACTTGGTCGCGCTATCGGCGTTGGCGTGGATGAGCGGGATCATGTGTACATCGTACACAGAACCCAGGACAGCAATTTCATGAATCAGGAAATTGCGTTGAATTCGGGCAGGGCCGAGTGCTGTACACAGGCTCCTCCGATTATCGAATTTGATAGTGAAGGCAATCTGATAAATGCCTGGGGTGGTCCTGGTGAAGGCTATACCTGGCCCGAATCTAACCATGGTATAGAGGTTGCCCCCAATGGCGATATCTGGATTGGAGGCAATGGGGGTGGTGACTCCCATGTACTGGTCTTTACTCGCGACGGCACCTTTGTAAGAGAAGTTGGCATCCCGGGCGAAGATATAAACAGTAATAGCGAGGTTTCCTACGGGCGCGTCGCTGAAATCGCCTTCTATCCTGCGGCTGACGAGATGTATTTTGCAGATGGTTATGGCAACAAAAGAGTCGCTGTGGTCGATGCCTCAACCGGCGCATTCAAGCGCTACTGGGGTGCCTATGGTAACCGACCTGCTGATGATCGCGTGACTTATACGCCCGGTGAGACTCTCCCTCAGCAATTTGTGGGTCCAGTGCATTGCGCCGAGCCTTCGCTTGATGATCTGATCTATGTATGTGACCGAGGCGCAGACAGGATTCAGGTTTTCCGTCCAGACGGCACCTTCGTCAAAGAAGGTATGGTGGCACCATTAACCCTGTCCGGCTCAACCTGGGATATTACATTTTCCAGAGACGCGGATCAGGAATTTATCTTCGTGGCAGATGGATCCAATATGAAGGTACATATCCTCGATCGGGATTCCCTCGAAGTGCTTAGCACATTTGGCCAGGGTGGCAGACAACCCGGGACCTTCTTCGCACCTCACAGTATTGTATCTGACTCCAACGGAGACCTTTACACTACGGAGACCTACGAAGGTAAGCGGGTACAAAAATTTCTTAACCAGGGCTTGCGCCCCTTGAGCACTGCCAGGTCAGGCGCTCCATGGCCAGCGAATGAACTTAATTAATTTTTGCTGTGAAAGTAAAAAAGGCCAGCTTTAGCTGGCCTTTTTTGTTGTATGAGCGGTTCTTTTGTAAGCTTTACAAGCGCTTCTTTATATAAGCACTTCGACTAATTAGGATTCATTGCCAACCAGGTTATTCCGCTTAGTATTGAATTTCTGCTGGGTAGTTCTTCACTTCCCGCTGGAAAGGTATTCTGCTCCATGACATAAGCGAGTATATCCACTTTATCTGAGCGACTCACCGCCCTGGTATTACCCAGAGGCATGGTGTCTCTAATGCGTTGAAATAGAGTTGCCACCGGCAATCCATCGTAATTCCAGATGAAATCTCCCATTGCCAATCCCGGCGCCATATCAATTCCAGCCAGGGCCTCGCCATGACACACAGAACAGCTTTCCGTATAAGCCGCCTCACCTCTTCTCGCCTGCTCTGCTGTAAAGACTCCATCCCAAACAGACTGGGTTTCCTGTGCGACCACCGATTGAAGAGTAGTAACAATTAGAGCGAGTAAACCTATCGACACTAAAATCTTTTTTCCCATAATTTCTTACTCGGTTAGTCCTTAAATGACCGGACGACCAATTTGCCTGTAGCTTGTACCAATGATTATGAACAGCCCCCGAACAGTTCGTCCAAGCTGTTATTTTCGATTGTACTGATCCGTCAAACCAATTGCAGTCTAAATATCAATCACAACCCAGACTCTGGTCCAGGCTTGTATTGGGAAGTCGCTCCAGCTCGGGAAAGAAATCCAATCCGGTTAATTCCTCAATTTCCCCAATAGAAGCTATCTGCTGGCAGTGATGTACATGAATTGGCAATTCCTGTTCGAACATAAAAGCAGAATTAGCACCGTCTTCTGAGATCAGTATTTTAAAAAATGCATCTGGCACCCTATGCGGCGTATCAGTTGGAAGCCGTAGTGGTTCGCTTGCCGAATTATAGATTGGACCTGTCAATACGTAGATTGCCCCTTCACGATTGGCAAGATTTCTCACTGCCCATTCAAGCCCATACCAGGCTCCCCGATTTAGAGCAGAACTGCGTGGTACCATATTGGTCAGATAATTCACATCATTCCAGTACGGGGTACCGGCGAAACTAACCAATGGCACGAATGCTGAGCGATCCAGACCGTTAGCCTCATCCCCAGTGCCATAATCGATTGCCCTGAGAGTATCTTCGATAAAGGTATCTGCAACAGCTTCCCGAGGCAGACTGGTAGCGATGCCAATGGAGTCAACACTGACCTTGTACGCGGCCCAATCTGCCACCTTGTTCTCCTGATTATAAGCCAGCGCATATATCGATCTGATCACCAGCTGTGTATCCGACGATGTACCTTCGGGACATCCAAATAAACAATGGGAAATATGCAATTCGCTTGCTGTAGTCGAATTTGTGGCAAGAATCGAAAATACCAGCAGAGGAATATGCAAAAGGCAGCTTACCCTGAACCTCGAATTTCCTTGCCCTGATTGATGTTTGCCTGAAAATTTACTCATAGACTGACAATGCCTTCAAATAGCTGCTGACTGGGCCCGACAGGCCAATTGCCTACACTTTAATTGCCGGTGGGTATGATGCACCGGGAGCAGGTCAATAAATCCAAAACAGGCGCTATCATCAATTAAGTAAGCTGATTTGTAAACCGGATGTCCCGCTACTACATTCATCAACTGGTCCGGATATTTCACCAATTGATACAAACTGCTGCAGCGCCTTGCCAAAATGACAATCCTGGTTGTTGTAGTTGGTGTCGATTTTTCTGGCTTTCCTCAGATCAGTATCGATAATATAAAGAAACCTCTGTTTGATTATTCAAAATCCAGCAACTTTTTAATTTTCAGGAAGTATTCTCGATAATAGCTACTTACCATCCACATCTTGCAATATACTGGTTACCACCAAATCATTGAAGTTTGAGGGAGACAGAAATGCCCAGATTCTCAACACTAGCCAAGTTAATGGCTTGCTCTATGTTCGCTACCCTGTTCAGTATTACAGCGAATGCTGCTGAACAAATCAGCGACTTTTCGCTTATCGACCATACTGGCAAAAGCCATCAACTGACCCGCTATTCCAATCGAGATGCCATTGTTTTATTTGTATATGACAAGGACAGTGAGCTTGTCGAAGATGCAGTCTCTGACCTGACCGATGTAGCTGAGCACTTCGCAGAAAGCCGAATTGAATTCTTCATGATCGATTCCACCGGAATCGCTGATAAGGCCGTTATCACTGCCGCCGCCGATGATGCGGACATCGAATTCCGCATACTAATGGATGATACGCAATTGGTATCAGAGGAACTGGGTATTACCCGCGCCGGCGAAGCCCTCATTATCAACCCAGCAAGCAAAGAAGTAATCTACCGGGGAGCGCTTAACGACAGATTCTCCGAAGGTAGCAGCCGCCGCAGAGCTAGAGAGCACTACTTGCAAGATGCCCTGCAATCTGTGTTGGACGGTGAGGAAATCACGGTTGCCGAAACAGCTAGTAAAGGTGGAGCAGTTCAATATTCAGTACGCAATACACATCAGGCTGAGGGTATTTCTTACGCCCGCGAAGTTGCCCCAATTCTGGAAGCGCGGTGTGTAGCTTGCCATCAGGTGGGCGGTATAGCGCCTTTCGCAATGAGCAATCATCAAATGGTGCAGGGCTGGTCTCCGATGATCAGAGAATCTCTGTACACCAAGCGTATGCCACCGGGCCAGATTGACAACGACTATTTGGAAAACTTCCACAATATAAATCACATAACACCGGCCGAGACCCAAACCCTGGTGCACTGGATCGACAATGGATCAGTCAATAACGATGAAACAGATCCCTTGACAACGGCTGAACTCGCAACAAGTTCGTGGATGAACGGTGAGCCGGATATCATCGTGCCAATTCCTCCCCAGGCTATTCCAGCGACCGGTGTGGTGGAATACCGTAACCTGCAAGTACCACTGGATCTCGAGGAAGACATCTGGGTTAAGGCAGTAGAGTTTTTACCCGGTGACACGACTGTGCTGCATCATATTATTGCTTTTTCCTACGGACCGGGAGGCTTGAACCAGTTTGAAATTTTGAATCAGGGAATTGGCCTCGGTGCCTATGCCCCTGGCAACAGGGTTAATCTGTATCCAGAAGATACCGGTTATCCGTTGCGAGTCGGTGGTGGCTTGATGCTGCAATTACACTACACCACGTCGGGCAGAGAGGCTGTTGACGCATCCGAAATCGGCCTGTATCTGTATGATGAAGAACCCCGTCAGCCAATATTGGGAGGCTCGGCAGCAATAATGGATCTTCATATCCCAGCTTACGCAGAGGATCATCAACTGGTGGCGACCAAAGTCTTTCGTGATGATGCCTACCTGACGATGGTTGGCCCACATATGCATTACCGCGGCAAAGAGGCCCGGTTCATATTGAAGTACCCTGATGGGACAGAGGAAATGGTATTAAACATACCAAACTACCAGTTCAACTGGCAAAAAACCTACGACTTTGTCGAGCCCAGATTTGTTCCAGCAGGAACAGAGATGGTGTTCGAAGGCGCTTTCGACAATTCGGAGATGAATCCGTTTAATCCGGATCCAACAATCGAATTAAACTGGGGGGAACAAACCTGGAATGAAATGTTTTTTGGCTTTATTCGATATTACGATGCCTTAGACTAATACCATCCAGCGTTTATATCCAGAGCCCGACCATCAGATGATGGTCGGGCTTTTTTTTACTCAGTTATGTCAAACCTGAGGTATCCCCAGAAAAATTTAAAGCTCATCACCTAGGCGTTGGTCTGTTTAACGGGCTTGGGCATGGCAAACGTAGGTAGTTGATGCGTGTATCGGGAATTGGGGAGGGGTATTGTTTTTCCGTTCCTTTGGGCCATCCCTGGCTCGTCCCGCGCTTCATCCCTGGCGCTAGTCACAAAAAAACAATACCCCCTCCCCAATCCCCTGTCGAATTCACTGTTCTTTTTGAACTACAAGTCCCGTTGCTTTCGCAAGAAAAGTCAGAGAAAACCTATAGTCATAGTCTCGGTAGCTATTTTTGATAAAGCGTAGAAGTAAGAGGCTGTTGCTTGTCTCTCGTTCATGCCTNAGATGCAGATAAGAACTCGAGCGAGCTTGCGTCCTACACGTATGGCGCCAACAATCAAAATGGGAGCAATAAACACACACCATCTTAATCCAATCTTTTGATTTAACTCGATATATTTTGAGGGTAATCCAGAGTCAATGCCTTTTTACTTGACATCCAATCGACCTAATAACCAACAGCCGCAGCATCCGCACGGCGAGAGTCTGCAGCACCGAGATACAAGCCGTTTTCCTGATCGATATATACCCCCATAGCGGCACCCTGGCTGCCACGAATACTGATCTGGTGACCTTTCTCCTGATACAAACGAATAGTATCCGGTGAAATCGCACTCTCCTCGATACTGGTTACATCCGGTAACCACTGATGATGAATTCTGCCGGCCTCTACCGACTCGGCAATATTCATATCATGATCCAGTACGTTCAGAATTAGCTGCATGGTGGTATTTATTATGGTTTTGCCGCCGGGGCTTCCTACAGCCATTAGCGGCTGCCCTCTTTGTGCAACTATCGTCGGTGTCATACTGGAGAGCATTCTTTTTCCCGGTGCTATCAAGTTGGGTGCCGTACCAATCTGGCCGCTGTCGTTAGTGACACCTGGCACTGCATTGAAATCACCCATCTCATTGTTCAGCAGGTAGCCACCCCCTTCCACTACAATTCCGGAACTGTAGCCGAATTCAAGCGTGTAAGTTAAGGACACCATATTGCCCTCATTGTCTACTACAGAAAAATGGGTGGTCTCTTCGCTTTCATATATTTGGGCAAATTCTGTTGGCTCACTTGCCGATGCCTCCGCCATATCGATAGACCTACGCAGTGTGGTCGCATAGTCTTTGTCCATCAGGCGTTCCAGAGGCATGGCCTCATTGAAATCTGCATCGCCCAAATGTTCAGCTCGATCAGCATAGGCTCGACGCATGGACTCGGTTAACAGGTGTAGATACTGAGCAGAATTGTGCCCCATACTGGCCAGATCATATCCTTCCAGAATATTCAACATCTCAACCAACGCTACACCACCTGAACTTGGCGGCGGCATACTGACTATTTCATAGCCTCGATAAGTACCGCGAATCGGCTCCCGTTCAACTGCCTCGTATTTGGCAAGGTCTTCCTGGGTGATAATACCGCCGTTAACCCGCATAAAGTTGGCCAGACGCTGCGCATTTTCGCCTCGGTAAAATCCATCAGCTCCCTGCTGTTGAATAAGTTCCAATGTATGGGCAAGATCGGGCTGGAACCAGGTATCACCCAGGTCATATAACGAGCCATCTGGCTTTGAAAATTTAGNTGCCGATGACGGGTACTGATCAAACCGATTTTTACTCCGCGCAAAGCTTGAATACAGCGAATACGTAATTGAAATCCCTTCCCTGGCCATCTTGATTGCCGGCGCCACGAGGTCTTCCCAGGGCAGCGACCCCAGCTCCTGATGTGCCTTGTACAGTCCTGCCACAGTGCCGGGCACACCAACTGCAAGTAACCCGATATGATTCGAATTTTCGATAACATTACCATCCAGACCCAGATACATACGCTCTGTTGCGGCAAGTGGGGCTTTTTCCCGGAAATCGAAAGTCGTCGCATGACCATCATCGCCGTGGTAGACCATAAATCCACCACCACCAATATTTCCTGCCGATGGCCAGGTGACGGCAAGTGCGAATGCGGTGGCCACAGCAGCGTCCACAGCATTGCCACCCTGTTTTAATGCCTCAACACCGGCTTCAGATGCCAACCGCGACGCGCTGGTCACTATGCCATTTTTGACTCTGAGCGGTGTTCTACCCCCTTCGGTAAAGGAAGCGGACATCATTAACAGAGTTAACATAAGCAGCAGTGATTGCACTAATCTGATATGTCTCATGGCTTGGTCTCTTAGCATGTTTCAGGCGTAGGCAGCGCCGATTTCTGTATAACCAGCCCTAGTGTAGTCTAGCGTGCCCGGGCTCCGCAATAAAAAACAAGTTTTGAAATAACCACCTGATTTCACCCATGATATTTACTCTCAGGTCAATTAATTCAATATTTAGCTGGCCGCAGGTAACTCGTTAACCAGGATATTCCAAGCAATACCGATCTTNATGTATTTTCACGATTTGAAGTGCTAAGTTAGCAGCAGAAAAAAACAATCACAGTGTGACCGATTCAAGCTGACAGTTTCCACAGATACTCGATTAATCAAGGATAATGCCAAACAGAGTAATTATGAATATTTTAAAAATCACCAGAAGTCTACTTTTACTATTCATCGCCTTGCTGCTGATTTCCTGTAGTGATGAGTCTCCTCAGGTAAACCAGAACAGCGTGCCTCCAGCACTGCAGTCCACAGAGATGGAATTGGAGCAGGAATTAATAGCCAGGGCGCGGGGAATTCACGAACAGGTAATTACTCTCGATACCCATGCAGACATTAACACACGCAATTTTACCCAGGAAAATAACTACACCATGGACCTGGAGACCCAGGTCACGCTACCCAAAATGGAAGCCGGTGGACTGGATGTGGCCTGGTTTATCGTTTATACCGGCCAGGCAGAACTGGACGATGCTGGCTATGCCGCAGCGTATGCCAACGCAATCGATAAATTTGACGCCATACACCGATTGGCAGAGGAGATAGCACCAGATCAGATTGAGATTGCCTACACCTCAGATGACGTCAGGAGAATCAATTCTTCTGGTAAGAAAGTAGCCATGATTGGAATTGAAAATGCCTATCCGATTGGATTGGATATGAGCAATATCGAAGACTTCCATGACCGTGGCGGCCGCTATATGTCACTGGCACACAACGGTCATAGTCAATTCGCTGATTCCAATACTGGGGAAAGGGATGACGTTTGGTTGCACAACGGTCTCAGTCCAATGGGGCGTGATGCTATTTTGGAAATGAACAAATGGGGCATCATGGTTGATATCTCGCACCCTTCCAAAGACGCCATCATGGAAATGCTTGATCTCACTCAAGCACCGCTGATTGCATCCCATTCTTCGGCTCGGGCCATGAGTGAGCACAGCCGTAACCTCGATGACGAAACTTTGCTACGCATCAAGGAAAATGGTGGCGTGGTACAAACTGTAGCGTTCAAAAGCTACTTGAATGCAGAGAAGAATACGCGTAATGCCGAGGCCATATCCCGTCTAAACGCCAGTATCGCCGCAGATTTAGGCTATGAAATACTTTCCTTCGCAGAAAGGAATAGTCTCAATAGTGCTGACCGTGCAGCCTATGATGTACAATTGAGTGAAATTGGCAGACTGGCTGCTCCGAGAATAGCAGATGAGGTAAATGCTGTAGCCCCACCGGTTGATGTGAGCGATTTTGTTGACCACATCGACTACCTCGTTGAATTTATTGGACTTGAGCATGTAGGAATCAGTTCCGATTTCGATGGTGGCGGTGGCGTCGAAGGCTGGAATAATGCCGCTGAAACCTTTAATGTCACGTTCGAACTGGTGAAAAGAGGGTACAGTGAAGAGGAGATTGGGTTGCTATGGAGCGGCAATCTATTAAGAGTCCTGGATGAGGTGCAGAGAATTGCAGCTGAACTGCAAGCACAATAGTCCAGTTAAACACAAATACAGTCGATTCCGAGTGGGCAAATAGCTCTACTGTCGACTGCTTAAGCATCTACCAAATATGGCAAGCTTCACAGCCATTCAAACAAAATTCGAGTTTTAGTGAGTCCGAGGAGAAAAGATGGAAAAGTTAATGAAACGAATCATTGCAGTAGTGCTAGCCGTATCTTTCCTGCCATTCAGCTTCGCACAGGATGGTGGGTCTACCATCATGACCAGGGATGAAGTGGAGGCAACCCTCAAGCAGGGGCTGGCAAACCTTCAGACAGGTAGAACTGTTAGTGATATTGTCATGCGCCACATCGATGTCGGCGAGGAAAATATGGGTGTTTCGGTAGTTCAACGCAGCAAGGTCGAGGCCAATGGTGTTGAAACCGGTATTGCACATGTCTACCTGGATGAAATCTACTACGTGGTTTCCGGTGAAGGCACTATGGTTACCGGCGGTGAATTTATCGACAAACAGGTCAGTGACGGAGGCATGTTGGGCGCCATGGAAAGAGGTGAGATCCGTGGTGGAGTACTACAAAAGGTGAAACCCGGCGATATCGCCATAATTCCAAAAGGCATGCCCCATGGCTGGCATGAGATCGACACAGATTCCATTAGTTATATTATCTTCCGGGGCGATCCGGAAGAAGTTATGGGAATTAAGCTGGAACAATAGCTGAAGCTTGTTGAAATTGGCTCGATTTCGACTCCCTTTACTGGCCTGAAGTTTGCTTGCCGGAGCTATTCGGTCGCCAGTGACAATCTATTGTGAGATTCAAGCTCGAAAACCAGCTCGACAATCCAGCATCCTGTTGATATCCCTGGGAATATTTCTAGCTCTTAAGCTATTGCCTGGGCCTGATAGTCACTATTGGCCCCTCAAGTTTATTCAGTATTTATTGCGGTGGGTTTCCTATCGGCGTGCCCTCTTTGCGCCACTCGCCATACAGATATTCTTCTGCGAATTCTGCACATTTGAATTCAAGTAGCTGCATGTTTGCTTCCAATCTCTTATAAAGAGGAAAGCTAACCTTCCACGGGCGCGTAAAAACATTCGGATCTGTTATAGTCGCCTCATACATGATCACGTTTGACCCGGCCGGTGTCCAACGTTCCTCAACCTGCATTTGAAAGCTATGGAAATTACCTGCTCGATCAAACCAGGAATCAGGGATCTGACCTGTCACTTCAACCACTAATGTATCGCCTTCCCAATGGGCATTCGAGTGGCCCATCCAGGCATCTACCTGCGATTGCAGGTCTGGCTGATCAACATACATAATGCGATTTGCTTCAGCAAATTCATAGGCTACTAATATCACATCACGCGATTGCACAATTTGAAATGGAAATGGAAGGTAATTTGCACGAGGAACACCAGGCATATAGCATTTTGCTAAAGGATCATTTTCCAATGCAGTTGCCCTGTTTGCATCACGCTGCCTACGGCTCTGCTCGTTGTATGGAATTTGCCCTCCTTCGACAATACCAAGACCGGCAGGTACAGCAGACAGTGCGCCAAATAAACCGGGATGTGGGCCACCCTCTGCCGCATGGGGCTCAATATTGTAGTGCGCAGATGTCAAAGCTTGCCAAATGCCACTGAAATCAGGTTTCCCATCGGGCGTACGGGTAATTCCGTCGCCCTGAGCTAGTACTGTCGATATTGAGAATATTCCGATCAGTATCGTCAGATAACTTATCAATGCCAATTTTTTAGATTTCGTTTTCATTAATAACCCTTCGTTTTCTAATGCTGTCGCCAAATAAATTAGTAGTATCTAAAGTGAGTAAGCCTCTAAAATAATAAAAAAGCACATGATTTCACGAGAATTTCCCATTGATTGCTCACTCCAAGCCAGTAACTTAGATGTTTAGGCATCAGGAATCAATAACTATTCGACTAAAATACGTACCTGGCTGCTAGTCGAAAGCGGCAATCTCCCACGCATTATTGCCACTAGCATCGGTACTACCTGCTACTTGGAATCTTTGGTCGAGGACAAGGCCAGGTCCACCTTCCAATCCTGTTGTAACTCCCTGAGCAGCTGGGATATGGATTCAAATCGCTGGCCTGGATTCTTCTGCAAACACCGCATTGCCGATTGCTCCAACACGGCTGGAATAGGCTGCTTCGACATTGCCGACGGAACTGGTGGATCATCTTTCAGGGTGCTGCTTATGACCTCGTGGACCTTGTCTCCAACAAAGGGAGTGCGCCCAGCCAGGATCTCGTAAAGAATCGCACCGAGGCTGTAGATATCAGTCCGATGGTCGATGTTGGGATCGCGGTTTATCTGTTCCGGGGACATATAGGAAGCAGTGCCCTGCAGCTTCCCATGCCCGGTGATGGTAAGGGCTTCTGCCGATTCTTCTTCTGATGCTGGGTCTTCTACCGTAGATCCATCCGATTTCCATACTTTGGCGAGGCCCCAATCCAACAGCAAAACTTCACCGTAGGGGCCAACCAGAATATTCTCTGGCTTAATATCTCGATGGGCCACGCCATGGGTATGGGCATATTGCAAGGCGTGGCCAATTTGAACGATGACATCCACCAGTTGAGTCAAGTCATAACGCTCACGGAAATCCAGAATCTCTCGCATGGTATAGCCGTGCACCAGCTTCATCGTGAAATAATAATTCCCCCTGCCATCTCGGCCCAGTTCGTAGGTGGGCACTGTGTTCGGGTGTTGTAACATCGCAGAGACTCGCGCCTCACGCAATAGCCGTTGTTGCTCAATTTCATCTCCGATGAATTCAGGACGCAGGGTCTTGTAACAAACGAATCTGCAGAGATGCAAATCCTTGCAAGACTTGATCAGTGATTTTCCACCTGTGGCAATTGTGCTGAACATGGTATAACGCGTATTTGGGTTTATCTTCTTCGGCAGGGGTTTGTCGGTTTCCTCAAGGTATAAAGAGGCATAACTTTTTGGGGGTTGGGGAAAATTTAGCATGCCTTTACTACTCGTTATCTGAACCTGACGGACTGCCCAACTAAGCGTTGGCGCGACTCAATCTACCGTAAAACCTGCCCACAGGAAATTATTTGTCACTATTGTGGTTGACCTCTAAATTTCCCGATTACCTGACAGCACTACTAATTCATGTTTTGCCAATAGATATTATGCCAAATTGCCTGATAATTGGTCACAAGTTAAATTTCTGCGCAATTAAGATTTGCTTCGTTTATATTAAACTCCTGTGTTTCGTGGGATATCTGATCGCAAGCACGCGTATAAAAGCGTAGGATAACGGAATTCGAGGCATAAAATTGCAGCAAATCAACCAGAATCCTCTTTATAATGGTCTATACTGAAAGGCGAGTTGTAGCTAACATCTGAATTTATCCGGTTCACCAACTGGAAGTTTACGTGAAAGAAGTCATAAACAAAGTTAAATTTGCAGCAACCAAATCCCTCACCCGGCTGGTAATGGAGGCGCTGGAGAGCGCCACTTTGAAAATTGAAGCGCAAGCTATGCAATTCGCAGGGTCCCAGCCGCCTCCAATCAGGGACGAGTCGCCAGGAATTACGGAGCGTTTCCTGCAAAATCTGAATACCTATTTTGATCAACTGACCTCACTGAAAGACGCTCCTCTTACCGTTGCAGAGCTGGATTCGGATAATCTCACACTGGTAGACCACGATTATCTGGAGGCCGTCATCGCCATGGAAAGTATGGTTACCCATACTCGAAATAGCGACATGAAACAATATATCAGTTTCACTGCCAGACTGGATTCCCTGTTTGATAATAGGCAAATTGATGAAACGAATAATCCGCTTGATCCGGAACACATTGGCGACTCCTTTAACGAGGCCGTTCGGCCACTGGGGCTAAAGGCGCACTATCTGTTAACCATCGCCCGCGAATTCAATAAGTCGGTTTTTCACAATCTGGAAACGGTTATGGAAGAAGCGAATGGGATTTTGATCGATCTCGATGTTTTACCGAACCTGGATATGAAGGCCCGAAATAGAGCATTACAGAAAAAGAGGATGGAAAAAGAGAACATCGCCAATGAAGCAATTTCCAAAGCCTCTCCGAAGGACCGAACTGAAGACCTGTTTGAGGTGATGCAAACCCTGGTGAAAGGCCTGGCAGTTAACACTATCAACTCCGGACAAGGCACACCTGCTCCGGCCAGTCAAACTGGTGCAACAGAGTCAGCTCAGGGTGTGCAGGGCAATGAACTGGAGAAGATCGGTCAACTCGGCAAAATAGCGGATGAACAGAAAGCCCAGGCGCTGCAACAGTCTCAATTAATGGACATGCTTACGAACATCTAATCATCAATGACAGCCAAGAGCCCCACTTCAGTAGCCGAGCAACCTGAGACAGGCGCTGCGCTAAGCAAGGAATCCATAGACAAAACCCTTGAGCAAGGTGTGAAGGCTGGCGATATCGAGACAATAGATGCCAAGTCCAATGATGTAATAAGTTTTGTCACGCTTCTGTTTGAAGCAATTTGGAAAGACGAATCTCTACCGCTTGCCATGAAAGAACTCATTGGCCGCACCCAGATTACAATCATGAAAATTGCCTTGAGTGATGCCACTTTTTTCAATCAGGAGCAACATCCTGCTCGTGTCATCCTCAATGATTTCGCCAGGGCCGGCATTGGATGGGCCGAGTCAGATCAAATTGAAGATGATCCGATATTTAAAAAAGTGGAAGAGCTGGTAACAAAAATCCTGGATGAAACAGATGCCGATTATGCATTTCTTGAGGGGATAATTCAGGAACTACGCGATGCCAAGGCCCAACGCTCCGGCAAGGACCTCAAGCTGGAAGAACGAATCAGAGAGACCAAAGACCATAGTACGCAACTCGATGATGTACATGAATTTGTCAATGCAAAACTCAACGAAAGAGTTTTGAAAACTAATCTGGATCCATCCATAAATAAGCTGCTGGACACTTATCTGCATGACTTCCTGGTTAAACTGGTATTAAAAGAAGGTCCAGAGAGCAATACGTGGAAGCCCATAATCAATACGATCGATGTCCTGTTGTGGACAGTACAGGTCGACAAACAACCAGGGGACAGGGAACGCTTTAATAAAGTTAACCCGAGATTACTAGAAAATTTAACCAAGGTGCTGGGTATAGCTGGTGCGTCCAAAACCAAGGTAACTAAAATAATGCGGCAGTTGAAACAGGTGCAGGAATACAGTTTTCATAAAGCAGAAATTGCAGGTCAGCAGGATGCCGCCGGAATAGCTGAAAAATCCGCGGCGCCTGCCGGCCTATTAGTCCGTGAACATAGCGCTGGCGAGGCGCAGCCAAAACTCGCCAAGAATGATCCCAATTTAGTAGAGGTTGAAGGGCTTCCCATTGGTGCCTGGCTCGAATTTGATGGGGCAGACGAACAGTCTGTTCGCTGCAAGCTGGCAACCAGGATAAGCAGCATTAATAAACTTTTCTTCATGAATAATCAGGGCGTTTGAATCATCGAGATATCCCAAATGAGCCTGGCTCATGAACTAAAAGCTGGCAGTGCCAGGATTATCAGTGACAGCGCATTACTCGATCGGGCCATGGAATCGGTAATAAGTGATTTACAGATTGCCAGCCCAAGCCAGGAAGCTGAGAACAGCAGCGATTCCTGGGGCGACACTAATCCTGTCTAAGCTGTTGTGCTATCGGCCAGCAGCGGCCTTTCCTCTTTGCAAAGCGTTAGATGCCCCCGTAGAAAGGCCTCCATCTGCCCCCACAGTTACAAAGCGAAATCCCTCATTAATTCGCTGTTCGACTGAACCCTGACCCGTTGTAATAGCGCATGGCACACCGGTTGCCAGACATCTGCTCTCTCCCATCATTATTAATTATTGGATTAAGCTAGCTGGGCCTCAGTGTTCCCAAAATTCTTGCAACCACTTCTGTTGTATTTATCTCTCGATCCTTACTGAGTGTGTCAATGAAAACTATTTCACTCACGTTCGGTCCACTAGCTCGCCAGCGTCTGATAAACCTTACATTATTGCTGCCTGCAAAAACGGTACAGGACCTGATCCCCTGAGCCGCGGCTATGTGCTGGCAGGCCGAATCGTAGCCGATGAATTCATCACACTGACTAATTAGTGCAGCTATCTGTCCGATACCACACTCGATTCCAATGAGCCTCGCTTTAATATCTACGCTGTCAAGCGCCGCAAAATCGCTGCTTACAGTGTCGAATCCCGCTGCGGCTACCGCCTCAATT
This sequence comes from Gammaproteobacteria bacterium, assembly GCA_002726595.1. Taxonomy (GTDB): domain Bacteria; phylum Pseudomonadota; class Gammaproteobacteria; order Pseudomonadales; family Pseudohongiellaceae; genus UBA9145. The sequence continues at coordinate 22,550 of PBTO01000005.1, forward strand.
ATTTCACCAGTCTGTGTTCTTTCTTCTTCACCAAAACCCAGATCCAACAGTACCGTAGCCCGGGTCTGCGCTAAGAGTTGCAATGTCAAACTGACTTCAAAATCCCCAGTAAGCCGCTTTCTGGAATTTCCTCCAACGCCCAGATTAACGCAAATTATGTCAAAGCTGCCCGAATCATGAAGCCTTCCAGTAAATGATTTTGCGCTCTCAATATCCAAGCGTGAGGGCCAAATTTTTGGGTAGCAAAATTCCTCTTCATCTAAAACTGCATTGAGCCAGACATTGGTAAGCTCAGATATGGATGCCTTGGCTGGATAGCTCGGTTTCCCACGGCTATTGAAAAACCGATAGCTATCGGCGCCCACCACAGGGAGTACGCCTAGCTGCGTGAGTCTGGAATCCGGGTCCAGCACGAGGTACTGATCGTCACTCAATTCGGAAATCTCCCCTTGAATAACAGCGAGCAGATCCAGCCAGGCATTAAACTTTTCTATCAGTCCTCCTCGACGAGAATACTCCAAACACAGTATTTCGGTCTGCGGCGTATCAGCCATTATTTCCCTCAACTTGCTGTTGCCAACAATGATGATCCTGGCCTCGGGAAAGCGTCTTGTGATGCGCCGACAAATTACACTGGTAACAGCCACATCGGCACCTATCGTCACGCGGGATAGAAGAATGATTTTTTGTGGATTGAAATGGACCGGTATTTTTTCATCCGGATTAATCCGGTTGTTTTCCACCCGCTGATATATTTCCTCCTCGGTGCTTAGGCCCATCCCGGTGAGCTTGCCATCCAGTTCACTGCCTTCGGGCATGCGGCGAATATTATCTATTACCTGGGAGATCAGACGATTGTATGTTTCCGTTTGCAATTCCTCAAAATCATCACAAAGGCGCTCAACGACCGTACCGAAAAATGCACCGGACGCTATTTGATTCAATTTGGGACTTTCAAAAAAGGTTGCCATCTCACAGAGCAGATCAATGTATTGCCTTTCATATTCATCATTATAAAAATAACGATCTATGAAATTTGCAGCTACCCGTTCAGCAAGAAAAAGTAAAGAATCTTCATCAGGTTTCTTTTTTTGTTGACTCCATTGTGCAATATAAAATTCAGGTTTCAATTTCTGTCCCTGGGCAATAACTTTGCAACTTCTCCAAATACAAGCTCAGGCGTTAATTCCTTCATGCACGAATGATGATCAAAAGGGCAGGTTTTTTTGTGGCACGGGGAACAAGCCAACTCTTTTCTCAGCACCACACTTCTCTCTGTGTTCCTCGCAGTATAGATTGGATTAGTGGGGCCCATGAGAACAATATTCGGGATATCGAACGCAGCCGCATAGTGGCGCGGTCCGGTATCATTTGTAACTAGAATGTTGCAGCGTTTAATAACCGGCTTAAGCTCTTCCAGATCCAATTTATCTCCCGCTGTATTGATAATTTTTGCCGAGCTTTGGTCCACGATGTTGCGAGCAATGTCTTCCTCCGCAGGTCCTACCAGTAGCAGAATTTTACAGGTATAGCGGTCATGTAACATATCACAGAGTTTAGCAAAATATGGGGAAGGCCAGCATTTTGAAGAGCCGAAACTTGCTCCCGGGTTTATCCCGATAAGCAAATCAGATTCTCCAATGCCGTAAGCCTGCAATAAATCATTGCCATGGCGAAGCAACTTATCAGAGATAAATAATCTGGGTTGGGGGTTCTGGGGTAACACAAGCCCAAGGAATTCACAAAGTTTCAGATAATAGTCCTGCATCGGTTCTGGAGCGACCTTCCCGTTAAGCATCTGTGGTGCAGGTCCGCCCGACAGGAAGTACTTTCGCCAATTTCGCTTGTAACCATAAATTTTGGCAATACCCGCCACCTTAAAAGTAATAAAGGAATGCGTTGTGTTAGTTAACAACAAACCCGCTTCAGGATTGTAGTGTCCGATTGCACAACGAAACTCCTTCAATCCAGAAATACTCTTATCATCACAGCCAAGGACGGCATCCACATGGGGATTGTCTGCCAATATTCCTGTTGCATAGGGGCGCACACACAGAATCAACCTGGTATCGGGAAGGTTTTCTTTTAAGCATTGAAAAACTGGCGTTGCCATAACGATGTCACCAACCCAGTTGGGACAGTGAATAGCCAGATTTCTAACTGATTTGAGAGTGGATAGCATTTGGGGAAATGATTGAGAGTTTTTGAGCAGCTAGCCCTGATCAAGCGTATATGCCACAGCCTGATCTACTTTGCCTGCCGCCAATTGCTCCCTCTCCTGTTGGATATAGTCAGACCTTACGCCCATAACATTTGAATAACGGATGGTGTAGTGAATTTTGTTTTGAGATATTAAATCCTCTGACAGATCTCTGTCATAGGCAACCAGTTCATCTCGCTCTGCCAACCACGTGTCCCGGTCCATGGCTTCCACCGTATCGACCAACTTTTTATAAATCTGGGCACATTCCCAATCGGTTTCGGCATTTACGTACCAATTACATAATCTACTCAATTTATCCAGAAATAAATCATGAGAAGGACCAAAATTCAAGCAGGATCCATCGAAATAATTCCCCTTTCCTGACATTTTCGATTCATCGATAAGGGGTTTGGCAATGTCATAACCGGCCGTACCTTTGAAGGGAAAAAACAGAGCCCAGCGAAATCTGCCCATTTTCACCTCCGCACAAAGCCTTATGGTTTCCATAATTTCTTCGCGACTTTCGTAAGGCAAGCCAAACATTATGAACGCAGAACTGTGTAAATTATAGGCATGTGCAGCATGGAAAGACCGCACGATTTGTTCATTCTTCATGTGCCGTTTCAATATTTCCCTGCGCACTCTGGGCGAGCCTGATTCGAGGCCGAACTTGACGATTATACAGCCGGCCGCCTTGAGGGCACTGGCTGCAGTTGCTTCAAAACAGTTTACATGACCATTTACCACAAAAGGAATATTGACCTCATGTTCGATATACGCATCACAAAATTTGATAACGTATTCAGTATTCAGAGTAAATAAATCATCATCAAAAATAAATGTATTGATCTGCGGATTTTCGGCTTTGAGTTTGATCAAATCATTCATCATTACATCGATGGGAAAATGGCGGAGAAAGGCTTTAACATTTTTTGCCGCTCCGTCTTCAATATACTGTTCCACAATTTCTATATTAAAGCAGTAGGTGCATTTGTAGGGACAGCCTCTTGAGGTCAATATCCCCATCCAGCCCCGCGTTTCTTTCATTACTGCCGGCATATCGAATACGTTGTAATCCAGCGGTGGCAACTCATCCAAATCAGGAAAGGGCGCAACCGGATTAACTATCGGGACATCTCCTATCCAGGAGCGGAAGTTAGCCAGGGTTTGCGTTGGTTTTTCGTTTTCGATTGCATCCATTAACTCGAGTAAGGCATAGTCTCCTTCGCCGACGCAAACATAATCGAACAATCTGGACTTATGCACTTCATCTGGAACCATGGTGCAGTGAACTCCACCGATAACCTGAATAAATTCAGGCAGTACCCGCCGTATATCCCTGCTCTTTTCCGCAATCCAGTCGTATTGCTGAGACATGGCAGAGAAGCCGATTAATCCCGGTTTTGTGCGGTCTATGTAGCCAATAATTTCCTTGCTGCTGGGCACCGATTGGTATTTTTCAGACACATGCATGAGGTCCAGTTCATGGCCATTGGCATGCAGTACACCCGCCAGGGAGGCAATACCATGATTGGTTCCCAGAGGTGCATCTATTTGCGGATAGACCATCAAAATTTTCACGGTATTTTGTGTCCAGCTTCAGTAAGCTTCCGTTGTTGACGAAACTAATTCTAGCATCATATCCTGATCCTGGTGTAGCGGGTTCCGACTAGGGCAGCTCTGAACGGCTATTTGGGGGGCAGGTCATCGTTGTTTTACTGCTCCACCGCCAATGAATAAAAGCAAGCCTGCGAGCCCTGCAAGTGCTGCAACAATGTAGGGCATACTGTACTGGCTCTGGCTTACAGTGTAGAAGAATCCTAGCAGCGCAGGCCCACTTGCAGTACCCCAGGAGGACATTAAATTACATATGGAAAAAATTCGGGCATAGTCCTTAACACCAAATGCCTCGGCAATAAGCAGCGGTTGCAACATCAACAGATTTCCAACCGTCACACCGAAAAGTGCCAGGCCGATTCCCAAACTAGCGATGCTGAACCCTCCTGCTAGCAGACCCAGTGAAATGACTTGAATAGACATCGTCACTATGGAGAAAAACCGGATCGAAATTTGCTCCACGAGCCAGCCTCCAATCAGACGACCGATGATACTGGCCACCGGTAAAATAGCCACTGCTGCCGCAGTCTGTGCTTCGGTCAGAATTTCCCTGGCTAAACCGTATTGATGAGCAATTCCTCCCACCTGCGCCATCATCAGGAAAATATAGGCCGTACTGACACCCCAGAAAAATCGATTACGACAGGCCTCTTGGAATGAAATTCCATCCGTGTGCAGTGTTTTGCTACTTGCTGGTAAAACAGCCGAACTCGTCTTCGATTGCTTGGGTAGATCGGTATCGTGGTGCGCTGCCGTGTCGCTGCCATGCACTCTTAAGCCCATGGATTCCGGGCTAGGTCGCAGCCATATCCAAGCAACCGGTATTACCCCAATTAAGTACAGAATTCCCAAAATCGGTGCTGCCCGGGACAAGCCCTGGGACTCAACCATAACCACGCTAATTGGGGTGATAATCACACCTCCCAGGGATAAACCGGTCGAGGCAATTGATAACGCGATGGCGCGATTTTTCTGAAACCAGCGTGTCACCAAGGTGGTAGCTGGTATCAGGGAGGAGGCGGAGAAGCCAACACCAAAAATCGCGTAGAGGATATAGAGCTGCCAGACTTCCTCTACCAGGGCGAGTGAAGAAAGGGCGGCACAGGAGATCACTGCCCCGATAATAATACTAAGGCGGGGATCAAAATCCTGCACCCACTTCGCCACCCAAAGACCCGCTATGCCACCGCTGAAGAAGAAAATTGAAACTGCGAGTGAAGCCGATTGCACCGTGAATGCCGGATTGGTTGCGAGCGCATTAAGGTACACAGCCTGATTGTAAAAACTCAGCCCACTGGTGAAGGTCAGCAAAACCAGAATCGCTGCAACTATCTTCCAGCCGTAGTAGATTTCCGGGCTTTTGACTTCAGACATGTAGCACTGGTTTGAGGTTGAGTTTCATAGAATTTCCCTGCCCTGATGAATTGCCGCAGTATGCCGGCTACAATGGGTAGCCACTATAACCTATTAAGGATCCTCAATGTCTCGTTGGGATTGAAGCTGTCAGTGCTTGACTCGTAATGGCGCTATGGCTCTGTCTATGATCGACGCCACTGTGGACAGCAATAGCAGATAACCCATCAGGACGATAGAGGCGGGAAGAAAATCATTAATGGCTACATTGAATTCTATTCGTGATAGAGCGATTAGCAATAAAGGCACAAAATAGAAGATACCATTCCAGCGACCGAGAAAACTCATATGCAGTTGTTTTTCTCGATAGAAAAAATAGGAATCCAGCACATACTGCAAAAACGCCACCACAATCAAAATGGGTAACAGCGGATTTATGGCGCCGGCATAAGCGGCACCAGCAAGCCCGGAGGTGACAAATAAAAAATCCGTGGAATGGTCGAATACTTGCCCTCTGACGGAGGCAGTATTGGTTTTACGAGCAACTATGCCATCGAAATAATCTGTTGCGATGGCCGCAAATAGCAGCCCCAACAACATAAATGCTGATATGAAGTCGGATCGTGCGAACGCCATCGCGCTCGGAACAGCCAGCAATAGTCGAATACCAGTTAAAAAATTGGCCATTGTTGTCTAAGAACCTGTTTAACTCTCAACGCCATGGCAATGGAATTCAAATTCAGCAAGGTAATTCACGCCTCGTTGGGCGATTCTGTAAATAGTTCCCGCTGCGCCCGGCGCCAGAACAACAAACCGATCGCCGCATTAAACAGGATAAAGAAATTGTGCTGGACGAATCCGAATGCGGCCATTTGCCCCTCATTTTCCGGAAACAGGATAACCCAGAACGTGATTGCAGCTGCCCGCATTGGGGTTGGCACTGTAGCCGCGAAGAAAATTACCGGTAGATAGCCCAATAATGAAACAAAGGAAGCTTCAACACCGAATAGATTCAAGGCGATCGTATAAACCACGACAGCAGAAATTAACGCCGGTGAGCGTAACAGGAAGAAAGCGCCATAATGCCAGGGTCTGGCCAGCTTAAAAGCGTGGAGCAATCGTCGATCCCTGATCTGATTGCCAGGTAATAATTTCCCCTGAAAATAGAGTATCCAGACACACAGAATCAAACCTGACCCCAGAGCTATGTAGGGTATAAGACCGAAGACCTCAGGCAAGGTGTCCCGGCTAAATACATAGCCTATAGTAGCCCAGGCCAATAAATAGAACATTTCACAAAACATGATAAACAACATCACCGAACCCACTTCCCAACCAGGCACTTGATCTCGCTTATTGAGATAATAGGCCATGGCGCCCTTGCCAATCTGTTCGTTAAAAATGGAAATAATATAAGCACTGGCGCGGATGGGGAGAATATCCCGGTATCGAATCTTCTGGATAAACCAGCTAAGCGCGCGAGTTACCACCAGAGTATCAATGGCAAAATAGAACCCCGAGTACGCCATCATCAACAGTAGCCAGGGAATCCATTGCACATTGGCGAAAACTTCAGTCATATAGTCAGCAAGAGTCAGCCCCTCTCGCAGTGCTGCGCCATTCAAGCGATAGTACAGATACGCGAAACACAGGGCGGTAATGAGCAGAAAAATAATACGCTGCGCAGTGCTGGATTTGCGAGGAGTTCTAACCTCGTTATCTTCTGATTCCATAGTGTCCTCGAATTCGGGCTCAGTCATATTGTATTCTTCTTTGTTGACATTACTTTTTCCAGCGTCTTATCCAGTGGGGTGAGTGTAATTCCAATAGCGGCATCCGCGTTGTGGTGTACTACCTCATTCATCGTGATGACATCAATCACTGTCGGAGAAATTCCACCGCGTTGCAAGCGACTGGTAATCGCTGCAAGAAATTTGGCACTCCAGATAGGAATAGTACCGATAGTAATCTCTCTGCCCAGCATCCTGGCCACCCGACTAACTAGATCACGATAAAGAATCGAATCCGGCCCCACCAATTCATGCACCGCTACGCCGTTGGCCTGGCACTTACAACTTTTAAGAATCGCCAAACTCAGGTCATCCACATCGAGAGGACGCATGAAATAACGCCCCCCTCCCAGGAGCTTGGCCCGGCCTTGGGCGGCGGCCGCAACAAGTGCGTGTGCTCCCGCTGTATCTGGCCCAAGTAAAATAGGGGTTCGAATTATAGTTGCTGATATGCCGGACTCCTCTACAAACTGTTCTGCCAATGCCTTTGATCTAAAATAGGCATTTGAGGTGTCCAAACTGGCGCCAACAACACTGATTAAAACCAGATGTTTTGCCTCTGCTATCTGAGCTGCTTTAACCACTGCCTCGGTTGACGCAATATTCGAGTGGGCATAGGTCGAGCCTTTTCCCTCGATCAAAATGCCAGCCAGGTGTACGACACAAGAAACGCCGGCAATAGCCTCAGCCAGTTCAGTAACATCATGGTAGCTTATTATGCTGGCTTCGACCCGGGAAGCAACAGGGAGCGTGGCAGCTGCTCGCTCCGAGCGCACTGCGGCAATAACATCCAGCTCATCATCAGCAATGACATGCTGCAACAAATTCAGACCAACACTGCTGTTGGCACCCGTGACTGCAATCTTCATAACTACCAATACATCCCGATTCCCGCAATCCTGTTTAACCTTTCACCAACCAATTTACTCCCTTAAACTTCGTTCGCTCATATAGTTTGCCACTGTGGCTCTTAATCTGGCCTGGCATTTTATTGCATAAATTGACGTATTTCAGACTACTTGCGCGAGATTTTCAAGCCGCTTGTCTCTTTGCAACTTACCTGCCGTTGAGTTATCAATTTCTCTAAGTTGCTCAGCATTGAAGGCTGTATTACGACGTTCCCTGCTAACGTCTTCATACTGTGTAGTTCTCATTCGAGGGAACCGTCCTATATTACGAATTGTCTCTTCCATTAATGCAGGTGCCCATTCCTGTCCATGACCGGCTCCGGCAGCCCGGGTTATGCTTTCGTTCATCAGCGTCCCGCCCAGATCATTAGCCCCGGCATTCAGACAGGCCGTTACTCCTTCTACGCCCATCTTCACCCAGGATGACTGGATATTGGAAATCAATCCATGGAAGACCAGACGAGCTACCGCGTGCATCAAAATTGCTTCCCGGTAGCTCGGCCCACGACGTGATTTACCTTTTAAATACAGGGGGGCTTCCATGTGCACATAGGGCAGCGGGACAAACTCGGTAAAACCACCGGTGCGTTGTTGTAATTCCCTAACACGCAATAAATGGCTAGCCCAATGCCAGGGCGTATCAATATGTCCATACATAATGGTGGCGGTGGTGTTAAAACCCACCGTGTGAGCAGCCTCCATGACTTGTAACCACTGTGCTGTATTTATCTTGTCCGGGCAAATTTTTGCCCTTATATCATCATGTAGGATTTCGGCAGCGGTACCGGGCAATGTGTCTAATCCGGCCGCTTGCAAGCGGTATAAAAAATCTTCCACTGCGATTCCCATGGTCGCCGCCCCCTGCCAGACTTCCAGCGGTGAAAAAGCATGGATATGCAAATCGGGCACGGAATTTCGTACTGTCTGCACTATGTCCAAATAAGTTTGACCGGTGTAATCGGGATGAATACCCCCTTGCATGCACACCTCAGTCGCACCTCGGTCCCAGGCCTCTTTACATCGTCTGGCAATTTCCTCCGCACTGACATCATAGGGTCGTCCGCGCAAATTTTCGCTGAGTTTCCCTTTAGAAAAGGCGCAGAACTCACACTTAAAGTAACAGACATTGGTGTAATTAATATTGCGATTAACAACATAGCTGACTTTATCACCATTAACCTGTTGACGAAGCGAGTCGGCGTGTCGGGTAATATAAGAGAAATCTGCACCCCTGGCCTCGAATAATTGGACAATATCTTGTAACTCAAGCGAACCTTGGGCTTCACATGTCTCAACTGATTCACGAATGTTTGCGGAAACTGATTCCTTAGTATCCGTTTGGTTCAGCAGCATAGCTTCCACCAGGGGCACGGCTTGCGCTTCGCCAGGTGTCCAGGTGTCTCGTCGGGCGAAGCCACTCCCGTCGCTAAGCTGCAAAACTGAGGTTTGCAGTGCGTCATCCAGCCAACGCAAGGGATTCGCAACAAACTCCGGGTAGATCGTCAGTCGCTGCTCCAGAAACTTGCCTGCTGCTTCGGTCTCTCTGGCTAATTTATCCAGATGCGGCCAGGGTGCTTCGGGGTTTACATGATCTGGTGTCAGTGGTGACACGCCTCCCCAGTCATTGATACCTGCGGTCACTAATCGCGGCAATACGCCAGGACTTAGATTGGGTGGTGCCTGAATATTCATTTCAGCCCCAAAAATCAATCGTGCCACTGCGATTGTCCAGAGCAGCTCATTCAGATCCGGTTCCGGAGACTGGGCCATTTTGGTATTTGGCTTGGCACGAAAATTCTGCACAATAATTTCCTGTATGTGCCCATAACGCTCATGCAACTCACGCAGATGGAGAAGTGACTCAATACGCTCCCGTCGAGTCTCCCCTATTCCAATCAAAATACCGGAGGTAAAAGGCACTGAGGCCTTACCTGCGAGATCGATGGTTTGTAATCTTGCTAATGGATTCTTATCTGGTGAGCCGTAATGCGGCATGCCCTTCTCGCACAAGCGGGATGAGGCAGATTCCAGCATGATGCCCATGGAGGCACTAACCTTTCGCGCCCTGGCAAGTTCATCGCTGGTCATACAGCCAGCGTTTATGTGGGGTAATAAGCCCGTTTCTTCCAATACTCTACGTGCAACTTCATTTACATAGTCAAGGGTAGTGGCAAATCCCAGTTCATCAAGCGCCTGTCGTGCTGCTTTATAACGCAGTTCAGGTTTCTCACCCAGGGTGAATAAGGCTTCCTGGCAACCCGCTTTGGCACCCTGCCGGCAGAGTTCCAGTACTTGTTCAATATCCATGTACGGGTGGGGTAGTTTGCTCGGAGTTTGGGCAAAAGTGCAGTAATGGCAAACATCACGGCACAGATGGGTCAGGGGGATAAAGACTTTTCGGGAATAGGTGACTATATTACGGTGATGCCGATCACGCAATGCGCCGGCAACGTCTATCAGAGCCGCCGTGTTATCACAATCAGCCAGAGCCAACGCCTGGTCTTCTTCCAATCTTTCACCAGTTAGTGATGCGTACTGCAAATCGTGCCTCTCAGTCAGGTAATGAATCTTGCACATCTTTGCTCATTAGTCTGGTTTTAGCAATATCAAGGTCACCTCTGATTAATGGCATACAGTCTCTGGCGATGAGCACAAGCCAGAATCGGTCTTGCTTCAGGGGTACAAGCGGAACTCAATTGTTGCGGGAGCCAGTTGACCTGCCACTCTAGGCTAGCAAAAGATTTCCCCGGGTAACAAAGTCCAGAGTTTGTTCCAGCGCGCTGGACATCTTCTCAATTAGCTCATCAACCTGCGCCTGATTAATTATCAACGGTGGGCAAAATGCAACTGTCGAGCCTGCCATAACACGAATTATCAGGCCATTATCCTGACAGGCCTGTTGAACAAATTTTCCTACATCACCACCTTCAAATGCCTGTCGGGTAGTTTTGTTAGCTACCAACTCAATGGCTGCGATTAATCCTGCACCTCGGACTTCACCTACCAATGGATGATCAGCAAACTCACGCAGACGTTTTTGCAGGTATTCCCCCATTCTGGCTGCATGGTGAAATATATTGTCCCGCTCGTAAATTTCCAGGGTTTTCATTGCTACGGCACAGGCGACTGGATGACCGGAGTAGGTATAACCGTGGCCAAAAATTCCCACTTCGCTGCTTGGATTGACCAGAGCCTCATACAGGCCTCCACGCAGAGCCGCTGCACTGATAGGGATATAACCCGATGACATTTGCTTGGCCAGGGTCATCAGTGCTGGTTTATCGATACCCAGTGTAGTGGAACCAAAATCATTCCCGGTTCGACCGAATCCAGTAATCACTTCATCCGCCCAGAATAGAATATCATATCTATCCAGCACCGCCTGCACTTTTTCATAATAGCCAACAGGCGGTACGATGACACCACCAGCCCCGGCTATCGGCTCGGCGATAAAAGCGGCAATAGTTTCTGGTCCTTCCTCAACTATGAGCCGCTCCAGCTTGTCAACGATTCGGTCAACAAATTCAATTTCAGATTCCCCTGGTTGAGCACCGCGATAATAATAAGGGGCATCCGTTCGCAGAATACCGAGCGCCGCTACCGGCAAGTCGAAATGAGTCTGCATCGGTGCCAGAGCGGTTAGCGAGGCGGCGGCTACGCTGACTCCATGATAGGAACGTTCACGACTAATTATTTTATTTTTTTCCGGCTTGCCAATTACATTGAAGTAGTAATGCAATATTTTAAGGTGGGTATCGTTAGCATCACTCCCGGAGGTACCGAAGAAAATTCTGGCATCATCCATCGGCAGCATGGCAGCCAATTTTTCAGCCAGGTCCATGCCGATTTGATGTGTCTTACCGCCAAACATATGGCTGAAGGCCAGTTTACGCATTTGCTCAGCGGCAGCATCCGCTAATTCCTCATTCCCGTGGCCTAACGAGGTACACCAGAGCCCGGCCAGTCCTTCAAGGTATTGATTGCCCCGATCATCGTAAACATAGACGCCTTCACCACGCTCGATGCACAGCTGCTCAATTTCCGCAAAGTTGGTGGTTGGGTAAATAATAGAGGGCATTGGGTTTCCTATAGTATTGTGAACACCAACTGTTCCCGATCAAGAGCAATAGCAACGGGTTGACAGCACTTTACTGCTCAACAAAATTGAAATCTGCCGGTCCGCCACGCCGAACGAGGATAATAGCATCCTCACCGGTTGGAACATCCCAGGAATGATTCATCTTGCCGGGAATTACAATATAGCTGCCCGGCACCAACAAGTGACTGGTATCTCCAAGGACCAGAGTCACCTCTCCACGTAGCACCGCTACATATTCGTCATGTGTGTGCCAATGCAGATCGAAGTGAGATCCGGTCGGAAACCTGGCGTAATAGGAGACACCACCACTGGTCGCATCTACTCCCAACCTGGCGGTACGAACACCTACTGGAAATCCATTACCACCTCCGGCGGGGCCCCACTCCACGTTTTCCAGATTAGTTACCAGGGGCGGTTCCTGGGAATACACGGAAGAACAGAGTAGTAACAGGCAAAATCCGCGAACGAGTACTCTGCCGAGAGTGTCATGTGTCATTAGTTTCATACCTTAGCTCCTGCTTACAATCCATCAGATTTGTCCGAACACTATTTCGCCAAGCTCATCCTAGTACCTCGACCAGGGTTAAGTTTCGGGTGCAGCGGGTCTCTCAGCATTTAGCTGCAAGGCGCTTTTGCGCCTTCGTAGCCTGCGCTCCATCAAGTGAAAGCAACGCAGCAGGTGAATGCTGAGAGGCCCGCCCTTCGGGAGTTCACCAGACTGTCCATTGTGGCGTTGCAGCAACTTGACTTAGCGGTGCTAGG
>PBTO01000006.1 GCA_002726595.1 Gammaproteobacteria bacterium
AACGCTGAGAGACCCGCTGCACCCGAAACTTAACCCTGGTCGAGGTATTAGATGAACAAGCGTCGTCAGCGAAAGAAAAGACTCCCCACCCAGGCCATCGAGCTCGATATTCAGCGCTTGAGCCATGATGGCAGAGGCGTGGCCTCTATAAATGGCAAGGTGGCATTTGTCGCTGGCAGTCTGCCGGGAGAGAAGGTATCTGCCAGATATACCCGTAGGCGCAGCCAACTGGATGAATTGCGGACGGAGGAAGTTCTGGCAAGCTCCGCCGAACGTATTACACCAGCGTGTGAATTTGCTGCGCTGTGTGGTGGTTGTTCCTTACAGCACATGGACCCTGCAGCACAGATAGCCTTCAAGAGAGCAGTGTTGTTAGAAAAACTGGAACATGCAACCGGTCTTACTGAAGTTGATATAAAACCACTAACTACACTTTGCGCTGATCCCTATCACTATCGTAATAAGGCACGGCTAGCCGTACGTTTCGTGGCCAGGAAGGGTGGGGCACTGGTTGGATTTAGAGAGAAGCACAGCAATTTTATCGCTGATATGAATTACTGTTCAGTGCTGGCAAAGGAAGTTGCCGACCTGCTCGAACCGCTGCGCCGCTGCATTAGTGGTTTGCAAGCTTGTGACAATATACCCCAGATAGAAGTCGCGGTAGGAAGAATTTCTACGCACAATCAGGTGGCGTTGGTTATTCGCCACCTGCTGCCGCTTAACGATAAGGATTTAGCTGTATTGCAGCAGTTTGGCGATCAACATCTGTGTGATATCTATCTGCAGTCAGGCGGCATCGACACTGTAATTAAACATTGCCCTGAGGATGAGGTACAAAGACTCTATTACAGGTTAGAGGAATATGATTTGAGCATGGCATTTCATCCCATGGACTTTACTCAGATCAATAGCGAGATAAATCAGCAAATGATTCCGTTGGCGATTCAGCTTCTGGATTTGCAAGCAGAGGATACTGTGTTGGATTTATTTAGCGGATTGGGAAATTTCACTTTACCTGTTGCGACTCGCTGCAAGCAGGTAGTGGGGATTGAAGGGAGTGAGGCAATGGTAAGTCGTGGCCAGGAAAATGCCCTGGCAAATGGCATCAGAAATGCGACATTTTTTACCGCCAGTCTATGTGAGACTATTACCGGGCAGCCATGGGCCGGTCAGCACTATGATAAAATACTGCTCGACCCGCCGCGATCCGGTGCGATAGAAATCCTGGATCAAATCACTCGGTTAGGTGCAGAAAAGATAGTATATGTCTCTTGTAATCCAGCAACCCTGGCAAGAGATGCTGCCAGATTAATTAGTCAGGGTTATCGGCTGATGAGTGCGGGAGTAATCGATATGTTTCCACATACCGCGCACGTAGAATCAATTGCTCAATTCGAGCGCGTTGGCTGAGTATTCACAAACTGCTTGAAAACGTGGTGTTAGACAATGGATGAAGAAATCACTGACAACGTTACAGCGATAGAAAAACTGTTAACAATCATGAGGCTGTTGCGTGACAAAAAGCATGGCTGCCCCTGGGATCTTGAGCAGACCTTAAAGTCATTGACTGTCTATACACTGGAAGAAGTGTATGAAGTAGTCGATGCGATTGAAAATGACGATATGGTGCAAGTGGAGGATGAATTAGGTGATTTGCTGTTCCAGGTGGTGTTTTACACCCAGATAGCATCTGAGGAAGGGTTGTTTGACTTCGGCAGCGTGGCTGATGCAATTACGCAGAAGTTAATCCGTAGACACCCCCACGTATTTCCGGCGGGAAAAGTAGAAAATTTTGGCATTAAATCGGAGATATCTGCAGATCAGGTGGTTGTTAAGTGGGAAGCAATCAAGCAGGCTGAGCGGGATGAGAAAATAGCAAAAGGGGGACTAAAGCATCTGGATCAATCTTCCAGTGTATTAAATGATATACCCTTGGCACTTCCTGCTCTGGAACGGGCAAAAAAATTGCAAAAACGTGCGGCTGCCACGGGATTCGACTGGCCTGAGCTGGCACCAGTGCTGAATAAGTTGAAAGAAGAAACTGCCGAGCTGGAAAATGCGCTGACCAGTGACTCTCAGTCAGCCATTCATCATGAACTGGGTGACGTGCTGTTTTCGGCGGTGAACCTGGCCAGACATTGCAAGATAGAGCCGGAGAGCGCGCTGCGAGATGCAAGCAAACGCTTCGAGCGGCGTTTTAACTACATAGAACAGACTGTGCGAGAGAGCGGGAACAAACTAAACGAGTTGACTCTGGCACAAATGGACAGTCTTTGGGATAAAGCCAAGCAAAGCGGGCTATGATTACCAGAATAAACATTATCGAGGATTTAACACATGAGGATTATTCTTTTGGGAGCGCCGGGCGCCGGTAAAGGTACGCAGGCACAGTTTATCACTGAGAAATTTGCCATACCCCAGATATCCACTGGCGATATGCTCCGCGCTGCAGTGAAATCCAGAACTGCGCTGGGATTGCAGGTTGACGAGGTTATGACATCGGGTGGCCTGGTTACCGACGAAATAATAATCGCCCTGGTAAAGGAAAGAATTCAGGATCCGGACTGTGAAAATGGTTTCTTATTCGATGGGTTTCCCCGTACTATCCCCCAGGCTGCCGCTTTGGTAGAGGCCGGAGTGGCAATCGATGTGGTTTTGGAAATCGATGTAAGTGATGAAGAAATCGTGAAGCGTTTGAGTGGCCGGCGGGTTCATCCGGATTCAGGGCGGGTTTACCATATTCTGTACAATCCGCCAAAAGTAGAGAACCTGGATGATGTAAGCGGTGAGCCGCTGATACAACGAAAAGATGATACAGAAGATACGATAGGAAATCGCCTGTCTGTTTATCATGAGCAAACAGAACCGCTGGTCGAATTTTATAATGGCTTGAATGCAGAAGGGCATGCGCTCAATGTCATAAGAGTCGATGGGATGGCTTCTGTAGATTCAATCAGGGATCAGGTGATCGCGGTACTGTCATAAACCAAACCATCCGGGCTGAAGCCTGAGTTATTACTCAGGCTTTTTTTATCTGCAAAAAAGTATTGTTCAACGATTCACAAACAAACCTGCGCAATTGCAAGTTAGCCAGCCGCTGAACAACAATCAAACCAACATCACTGTGATCTTTTTACCACAGCAAAAACCCAACAATTAAAATGTTGGCAACTATTTGCCGTGCAGGGCAATTTTTNGNCAACAAATAGTCAATAAATTGCCTCATGTTTTCTTAAAGTTTTTTAGTTAACTAGCGAAATAATGAATTGATGCCATGTTTAAGTGGATTTTTTGCATGGGCTGAATAAAAAGGAATTTTCTAAATCAGTTTTTGTATTCAGTATGCTGTAAGCCGGATAATTTTTATGCTATGTTGCCGGCAAGCAGTGGGTACAATTGTTAAGAACTTAAGCGGGCACGATTCATAACCTAGGAGAGAAACGAGTATGGCTAAAGTTAAAGCAAAAAAACGAAAAGCACCTGCTAAGAAAAAGGCGGTAGCTCAAAAAGCTAGCAGTCCGGCTTCAGAAAAAGCAAATGCAGCTCTAGCAAAGTTGCAGAAGGCGGCGGCAGCTCAAGCTAGGAAAGTAGCTGCAGCTCGAAGAAAAGCAGCTNGCACAAAGAGAGCCGCAGCTAAAGGGAAAAATGCAGCCAAGAAAAAAGCGGCAGCTGCCGCTGCTAATGCTGCACGCAAGGCTGCCGCGAGAGCTGCAAACATCAATGCCAGAGTAAGATTGTCCAAGGCCAGAGTGAGAGCAGCCGAAGCAGCTGCAGCAGCGAAGGCAAGGAAAGCTGCGGAAGCTGCAAAGGCTGAAGCAGACCTGGCAAAAGCGCTTAAGGCATTTACCGCCAAGTGGAAAAAGAAGATAGCCAAGGCAGCTGCAGCCAAAGCCGCTAAACAAGCCAGGAAGGATGCACTTAAAGCCAGGATAGCAGCCAGGAAGGCGGCAAAGAAAGAAAAAGCTGCGGCCAGAAAAGCTGCAGCAAAAGCCAAGGCTGCAGCACGTAAGGCAGCCAAGAAGAAGCCAGCCAAAAAGAAAGCAACAAAGAAAAAGGCAGTAAAGAAAAAAGCACCGGCCAGGAAGAAAGCGGCCAAGAAGAAAAAAGCACCGGCCAGGAAGAAAGCGGCCAAGAAGAAAAAAGCACCGGCCAGGAAGAAAGCGGCCAAGAGGAAAAAAGCACCGGCCAGGAAGAAAGCGGCCAAGAGGAAAAAAGCGACTACAAAACGCCGCTCTGCGGCAAAGAAGGCTTCCCCCAGGAAAGTAGCAAAGCGTAAGCCAGCCAAGAAGAAGACTGCAAAGAAAAAGGCAGCCAAGAAGAAAGCTGCCAAGAAAAAGGCTCCAGCACGCAAGAAGGCAGCTAAAAAGAAAGCGGTGAAGCGTAAAGCAACGAAGAAGAAGGCTCCAGCACGGAAGAAAGCTGTAAAGAAGAAGGCTGCCAAGAAAAAAGTAGCTAAAAAGAAAGCTGCCAAGAAAAAGGCGCCAGCACGCAAGAAAGCTGCTAAAAAGAAGGCTGTGAAGCGCAAGGCACCTAAGAAGAAGGCTCCAGCACGCAAGAAGGCAGTAAAGAAGAAGGCTGCTAAGAAAAAAGCACCTGCACGTAAGAAAGCTAAGAAGAAAAAGGCGGTTAAGCGCAGAGCAGCAGCTAAAAAAAGCGGCCAAGCGTAAAGTAGCCAAGAGAAAGGCGCCGGCACGTAAGAAGGTAGCCAAGAAGAAGGCGGCCAAGAAGAAGGCTCCAGCACGTAAGAAAACTGCGAAAAAGAAGGCCGCCAAAAAGAAAGCGCCTGCTCGCAAGAAGGCAGCTAAGAAGAAGGCTGTAAAGCGCAAGGCTGTTAAGAAGAAAGCCCCCGCTCGCAAGAAGGCGGCCAAGAAAAAAGCAGCAAAGCGCAAGCCAGCCAGGAAGAAGGCACCGGCACGTAAGAAGGCTGCCAAGAAGAAAGCAGTAAAGCGTAAGCCAGCCANGAAGAAGGCACCGGCACGTAAGAAGGCTGCCAAGAAGAAAGCAGTAAAGCGTAAGCCAGCCAGGAAAAAGGCACCGGCACGTAAGAAGGTAGCCAAGAAGAAAGCAGTAAAGCGTAAGGCGGTTAAGAAAAAAGTGCCCGCTCGTAAAAAAGCAGCAAAGAGGAAAGCTCCAGCACGGAAAAAAGCGGCCCGCAGGAAGAAGTAGGCCCTTTAGCTGAAGAGAGTAACTTTAGCCAAAACATCTACCGCTTGTTGTGCTTCAAACAGGTGGTAGATGTTTACTCCTAGATGAATCAAAATCCCTCTTGAATTTATTCAAGGGGGATTTTACTTTGGATAAAGCGATGCACTTTTTATGAGCGCTCAGTTGGTATATGACTAATTTGCTGGCTATAGATACCTCCTCGTCAGTTTGTGCCGTTGCATTGGCAAGAGGTGAGGAGTACTTCGTTAGATTGAGCACGCACAGGCGAGAGCATGCACAACGGATCCTGCCGATGATAGAAGAGATAGTGATTGAATCCGGTGTTAAGCTGGCCGAGCTGGATACTGTTGCGGTGAATGCCGGACCGGGTTCTTTTACCGGATTGCGAATTGGGATCGGTGTGGTGCAGGGTATAGCAAGTGCAAATGAATTACCTGTAATCCCTGTTTCCGCCTTGGCTTTAACCGCGATGTCTGCAAAAGCTCAGCTTGATGTTGATGCGCTTATGGTTTGCCTGAAAGCCAGAGATAATGAAGTGTATTTCGCCAGTTATCAGAGTTGTCAGGAAATTGGTGTGGTTTTANTTGGTGAAGAGCAAGTTTGTGCACCGGATTCAGTCTGTTTTGATTCCACATCCAGCAGCGGAAAAGTTTGGTATGGGATTGGTGACGGCTGGGAATACAGGTCTGAATTGGAGCGCAGGCTGGGATTTGAGTTGGCTGGTATTCATACAAATCTCACAGTCAATATTAGTGATCTGTGCCGCTTGGCAGCATATAGATACGCAAAGGGGCTTGGCGTAGATCCGGCGCAGGCACTGCCGAATTACCTTAAAGAGCAACTGGATTATTTGCCAGCTACTTAGGAACCCGTCTTGATCTACACCTGCTCTGTAGGCCAGAGATATTAAATAATTATTCAGAGGGTCCTTAAGTTAATATTAGTTTAATCTTTGGTGCCAGCCAGGATAGATCATAACAACAGGCCGCATAGTCGGGCTGAATATCATCGAGGTTTGCTTGGACGTAAGTTTTTTCCAAATTAGTTTTCTTGCAGTTTTGCAGGGACTGACAGAGTTTTTACCTATCTCCAGTTCGGGACACCTGATTTTGCCATCTGAGTTGTTTGGCTGGCAGGATCAGGGGCTTGTCTTTGATGTTGCTGTACATGTAGGTAGTTTACTTGCGGTAGTGCTCTACTTCAGAGAACAGTTGTTTACACTTTTGTTGGGATTCACCCGCTCCTTCGCCAAAGAGGGGCAAACAGAAGATTCGAAACTGGCCTGGTTGATTATCCTGGCAACAGTTCCTGCCGGTATAGCCGGGCTCTGGTTAAACGATGTGATAGAGCAGTATTCACGCTCGATATTAGTGATCGCTGTTTCTNCCATTGTTTTTTCCCTGTTTTTGTATTTCGCAGACAAGCCAGAGCGGGCTGTTAAGGATTTACATGAATTGACCTGGAAAACCGGCCTGTTGATCGGGATAGCACAGATGCTGGCACTTATCCCGGGTACCTCCAGGTCAGGTGTGACAATGACAGTGGCACTGTTGTGTAATTTAACCAGACCAGCCGCTGCGCGATTTTCATTTTTGCTTGCGGTACCCATCATTGGCATGAGCGGTTTGCTTAAGTCGATCGAACTGTACGCTGTGGGCACATCTGGATCGGAATGGCTAATGTTGTTCTATGCGGCTGGATTGGCTGCAGTGGTAGCCTTTGGCTGTATTCATTTCTTTCTGCAGTTAATAGAGAAAGTCGGATTTCTCCCCTTTGTTATTTATCGTCTGGGGCTAGGTGGATTACTCCTCGGGATTTACTTTATCTGACTATGAAACCGAATCAGATAGCTATCGTCCTGTCCTGCTCTGACAGAGAAGAAGAAAGCATTCAACTTGCACAACGCCTGGACCTGCCGCTGGTTTCATCCAGAGAAGAATTAACCGCGGAGTGCAAGTTTTATATTGCTTATGGCGCCGAGGGGCTCAGTCTTTGCATGACAGGCAAGGCAGCACCGGGTCCGGTACGGGTTGATTTTAGTGATCCCAGATTGCAGTACCGGATCGGTGATGCAACAAAATCCCAGGGAATAGTTAAAGCCGTAGGGCTTAAGGGGAGCAAGCATCCGGCTATTCTCGATGCTACAGCAGGAATGGGTAAGGACGCCTTTCTTTTGGCGAGTCTGGGATGCCGGGTGCATATGCTGGAACGTTCAGCAGTAGTACACGCCCTGCTTGAAGATGGACTCCAGCGAGCCCGGGTGGACCTCGATAAGCATTCTATTGTGTCACGGCTAAGTCTGGAGCATGGCGAGTTTGGCGCCGATTTACAGTGTGATAGTAAAGTAGATGTAATTTATCTCGATCCGATGTTTCCTGATCGTACTAAAAGCGCTCGGGTAAAAAAAAATATGTTTGTATTACAGAAGCTGCTTGCTGGCGAGCAGCAAAATGAGAAGCTACTGGTCCAGGCATTGAACTGTGCAAGAAAACGAGTTGTTGTAAAACGCGCAAAAACCGCACCCCACCTGACAGCTATAACACCCGATATCGAATTCAAAGGATCAAGTAGCCGATATGATGTCTATCTTACGAGTAAAGGCGCCTCTGATTAATCAGAGGTGCCTTAAGTTAATAACTTTTCTATTATCGCCTGATAGATGCTGGACAGTGTATCCAGATCTGCAATTGCAACACATTCGTTCACTTTGTGGATGGTGGCGTTGCATGGGCCTAGCTCAATAACTTCGGCGCCAGCGGGTGCAATGAAGCGACCATCTGAGGTGCCTCCAGTGGTCGAGGTGCTGGTTTGTCGTCCGGTAACAGATTGTATGCTCTGACAGACTACATCTAACAGCTTGCCATGGCTGGTCAGGAATGGATTACCCGACAACTGCCAGTTTAATTCATAGTTTAGATCATGCGAATCGAGCACAGCCTGAATCCTTTTTTGAATACTTTCGGCATCGATTTCGGTAGAAAACCTTATATTAAACTCAACAGACATGGAGTCAGGGATAATGTTATTAGCACCACTTCCGGCGTCGATACTGGCTATCTGAAAACTGGACGGAGGGAATGCCTCGTTGCCCTGGTCCCATTTAATCTGGCAGAGTTCGTGCATAGCTGGCACACCCTTATGTATGGGGTTTTTTGCTAATTGTGGATAGGCGATATGACCCTGGATTCCATTGATTCTCAACATGCCGTTTAATGAACCGCGCCGGCCAATTTTAACTACATCCCCAATATAGGTAGAGCTGCTGGGCTCCCCCACGATGCAGTAATCGATGTGCTCATCCTGTCTGTTTAATTCCTCAATAACTTTGGCAGTGCCATTTTCGGCAATGCCCTCTTCATCACTGGTGATAAGGAATCCGAGCCGGCCTGAGGGCTGCGTGTATTCCAGATGGCGTTCACAGGCGGTAACCATGGCTGCCAGACTGCCTTTCATATCGGCTGCCCCGCGGCCATACAGGTATCCATCATGTTCAGTAGCAGAGAAGGGAGGATAGGTCCAGTCGCTTGCTAATCCTGCTGGTACAACGTCTGTATGGCCTGCAAATACCAGAATGGGGCCACTTCCACCGTATGTAGCCCAAAGGTTCTTCACGTCCTCAAAAGCCAGGTGTTGAATATTGAATCCAAGCGCCTGCAATCGGCTGGCCAGAACTTCCTGACAGCCCCTGTCATTGGGAGTTACCGACTCCAATTCAATAAGTTGCCTGGTAAGATCTGATGTTGCCGACATAAATGCCCTGCTCAATACACTTCAATTATCGCGTTCCGCCAGACCTGAAAGGATGTGCCAGACGGTCTTGGCTTAACTGAATTACTAGTTATGGCTGTGCAGTTCTTCATTGAGGGTAACTGCATTATTAAGAGGAACGCATTCTACTGCTCCGCTCAGGGAATTGCGTCTGAAAAGTCTGTCAGGGACAGCGGAGAGCTCCCGTGCTTTAACAGATCGATCGATATTACCTGAGTTATCAAGCACATTTACCTTGGTACCGGCTGTCACATAGAGGCCCGCCTCGACTATACAACCATCTGCCAGGGGAAGGCCGACACCCGCGTTCGCACCAATGAGACAGTTCCTGCCAACGGAAATAATTTCGCTGCCGCCACCTGACAAGGTGCCCATGGTGCTGCAGCCACCACCCAGATCACTGTTTTCTCCCACCATGACACCTGCCGAGATGCGGCCTTCAATCATGGCCGGACCTTCAGTTCCGGCATTAAAATTTACAAAGCCTTCATGCATTACAGTGGTGCCTTCGCCAAGATACGCACCCAGTCTAACCCGGGCCGTGTGCGCTACCCGTACTCCGCCGGGTACTACATAGTTGGTCATCTTGGGGAATTTGTCGATTGACATGACTTCGAGTACCTGACCTTCCAGACGCGCCGCTAACTGTTGCCCGGGGAGATCATGCAGATCGATTGCACCCCGATTGGTCCAGGCGAGATTGGGCAGGATCCCAAATATGCCCTCCAGGTTAAGTTCATGGGGCTTGGCAAGTCGATGTGATAGCAAATGCAGCTTCAAGTAGGCTTCAGGTACGGAAGCTGGAGCGTCGTCGGTGCACAGCGCAGTTACAATCAGAGTATTTGTTGCGCCACTGAGCTGCTCGACCACCTGGCTTTGTTCATTTGACCCCGCTGCTGCCAGTATTCCGGACAGTTCGTTCAGTGTATCGCGGTCCAGTTCTGCATAGCCATTTGTACTCGCGCCCAATTGCATGGCCTCAATCGCCGCGTCAGTCCAGCTGCTGGCTGGATTAGCCACAGGAGCGGGATAATAGACCTCTATGATGTCTCCCCTGGAATTCTTTGTTGCTATGCCAAATGCAAAAGCATGTAAAGCGGATGAGCTCATTTATTAATCCTGTTCAGATGACTTACTGGCTGTATGTGCAGATGTGAATGACCGTGTTGTCTTCGCTGAAACCGAGCAACCACTGCTCCAGCCATTTGCGCGTTTTTCGGATAGCGTCGCAGTTGTTGATACCGTAGAGTGTGATCATGTTATCAGAGGTTCTCTCAATGGATGAGCACTAATTTGCAATCCGATCTGCCAATTGTTTCTTTAATTCTGTCTCCAGATCGAGAATTTCCTGTTGATCGGTTATAGGCCTGTCTGTGTGGTCGGTGATAAAAAACAAATCTTCAACGCGCTCGCCCAATGTGGTGATACGGGCATCTTTCACATTGATTTGTTTGCCCGCAAAAACTTTACCAACACAGGCCAATATTCCCGGTTGATCGGGGCAATTGATTTCCACCATCGAATAAGGCTTGTCCTCTGTATTGACCAGTGCTGTCTCTATGTGTTGACTGAAGGACTTCTTTTTTCTCTCTTTGCGCCATTTAATCGGAGCGACGACCTTGTTGCTGCTTAAATACTGAGTGAGAACAGATTTAATCTGCGCGATTTTTTTAGGATTGTCGCCAACCGGTTTGTCATTACTCTCCAATACAGTATAGGTATCGATACAATAGTCGTTCGCCGAAGTAAAAATTCGCGCGCCCTGGATATTTAAATTGAGTTTTTCAAATGCTGCAGTACTGTTGGCGAAGAGGAAATCACTGTCTCTGGTATAGATAAGAATTTGGGTGGCACCTTCAGCGCTATTTCCCAGCCGCCCCTGAATGGAAATCAAGGGATCTTCGTTATCAAACTTGGCAATCGCTTCTGTATGCCATACGATATTGGACGCAGATTCCCTCAGGAAGTATTCATCAGCCGTATTTTCCCAGATTGCCTTGATAGTCTCTTCGGCTAACCCTTTGTCCAGTAGTTTCTGCAGAACCGTCTGTTGCTTGTCTGAGATGCGGTCCTGTCGATTGCGTGGCTGTTCCAGGCCTAATCTCAGCGCGCGCTTGGTGTTGAGGTAGAGCTGCCGTAACAGCGTGGCGCGCCAGGTAGTCCATAGTGTGGGATTCGTAGCGCAGATATCGGCAACAGTCATGGCGTACAGATAATCCAGATGCAGTTTGTCGCTAACCTCCCCGGCAAATTCCTGAATCACCTCGGGATCATCTATATCCTTGCGCTGGGCCGTCATGGACATGACCAGATGCTTGTTCACCAGCCAGCAAACCAGCTTGGTATCCCATTTGCTCAGTTCGTGTCGCTGGCAGAACTTTTCTGCATCTGTCATGCCCAGGATGGAGTGATTGCCGCCACGACCTTTCGCGATATCGTGGTAGAGCGCTGCTATGTAAAGTGGCTCCAGTTTGGGCAGATTATGCACAATATGGGCAGCAACGGGGAAATTTGTCTTTGCCTCCGGCCACCGGAATCTACGCATGTTCTCGATCACCTGCAAGGTGTGTGCATCCACGGTATAGATGTGGAATAAATCATGCTGCATCTTGCCGATAATTTGTCCAAATTCGGGTAGATAACGTCCCAGTATGCCATAGCGGGACATGCGTCTGAGTCGCGTAACCAATTGATGTGGAGCCCGAATCAGCTCCGTAAACAGTTTGATATTTTGCGGATCTTCGCGGAAGGCATCATCTATCAGACGCCGGTTTTCGCGCATTAGTCGAATCGTCGATGCCCGTATACCCTTAATGTCGGGGTTCTGTCCAAGCAGTACAAAAATTTCAAGTAAAGCATACGGAAATCTCTCAAACAGCGATGCATCGACTGCCTGAATATAGCCGTTTCTAATCTGGAAGCGGTCATTTATCGGCGTTATTTTTTCCCGTTCCCCGGCTCGCAAAATTACCTCGTCAAGGTGTTGTAATAACACATCATTAAGTTCGCGAAGACTCGATACGGTGCGGTAGTACCGCTGCATCAGTTTTTCTACGCCCAGGCTCTTTTCATTATCTGTATAGCCAAACAAGGTGGCCAGTTCCCGTTGCTTGTCAAAAAGCAGGCGATCTTCACGGCGACCTCCAATCAGGTGCAGACCATAGCGCAGCTTCCACAGAAATTGCTGACCTTTGTTGATGGCAGTCTCCTCAGAAGGAGTGATGAATCCAAGCCTTGCCAGATCATGGAACGATCTGACGCCGAAGTGACGGTTAGCCACCCAGGCGATGGTCTGAATGTCGCGAAGCCCACCAAGAGATGATTTAACATCAGGTTCCAGCTCATAATCGATGTCTTGACTTTTCTCGTGCCGGGCGATTTGTTCGTCCCATTTGGCACGCAGGAACTTTTTAATCGGCCAGACACTTCTCGCCGTTGTGGCTTTCAACATGGCGTCTTGCAGTTTTGTTGGTCCGACTATGGTACGGGATTCCATCAGTGCGGTTGCCACGGTGATATCTCTTCGCGCTTCCTCTTTGCACTGTCTGACTGACCTCACACTGTGTCCGATTTCCAAACCAATATCCCACAAGAAAGTCAGGAACCGCGTTATGCTGCCTGCATAGCGGTAGTTGCGGCTCCTTTTTGTCAGGATCAGCAGATCTATATCGGAATGTGGGTGTAGTTCTCCACGCCCATATCCGCCGACAGCGACGAGGCTAATGTTCTGTTCATCCGGCCATTCAATTCTATTCCAGGCAAATGTCAGTATCTGGTCTATCACCCAGGCTCTTCCGGTTACAAGATCAACAATATCTTCATTGTTTCTATAACGCTCTTCGAGGACTGTGCTTGCACTCTGAATGGCTTCACGAAACAGGAAAATAGGCTTTTTAGCGTCCGCCAGTTGCTCGGCAAATTGCTCTGCGTCAAATAATTTGGCAAACTTTTGCGTCGTGTCGATAGGCTCAGGCATGGCGAGGAACTAAATAGGGTCGAAGTTTAAAAGTGTTCATCAGGGCGCAGAGTAAGGATTTCATAACCATCGCCGGTAACAGCGATCGTATGTTCCCATTGTGCAGATAAGCGTCGGTCTTTGGTGGTGACTGTCCAGCCGTCCTTTTTTGACAACTTGGTGAAACGAGTACCGGCATTTAACATTGGCTCTATGGTGAAAGTCATCCCTTCTGCTACCTTGGTACCGGTATCGGGTTTCCCGTAGTGTAGCACCTGGGGTTGTTCGTGGAATATCCTGCCAATCCCGTGACCACAGTATTCCCGCACAATTGAATAATTATTGGCTTCACCATGTTCCTGAATCGCATGGCCGATGTCCCCCAGAGTAATACCTGGCTGTACCACTTTGATAGCTCTGTACAGGCACTCCTGAGTAATTCTGACCAAGCGTTTAGCATGACTGGGGACCTCACCAACACAAAACATCTCACTGGTGTCGCCATGGAAGCCGTTCTTGATCACCGTAATATCGATATTGACGATATCGCCGTTTTTAAGGATCCTGCCGTTGCTGGGAATACCGTGGCAAATCACATGATTGACTGAAGTGCAAATCGATTTCGGAAAGCCGTTATAGTTAAGAGGTGCCGGGATGGCTTTCTGCTCTTCGACGATATGCTGATGACAGAGCCGATCCAGCTCGCCTGTGCTGACGCCAGGTACTACATGGGGGCGAATCATATCAAGTACTTCAGCGGCCAGTTTGCCAGCAACGCGCATGTGCACCATATCTTCAGAGTTTTTAATAGGGATATTCATCAGCTTGTGGCTTGCTTTGAGGAAAGTTGACGCATTCATTAACCGGGTTGGAAAGGCCAGCCTGGGCATTCCACTATATTCACGAGCACACCCTGAACGCGATATCCCGGTGTGAAACTCTGGGCAACTAGGGCACCTCTGAATAACGGGGTTAGCTCCCAGCGGGGCATAAAGCACTCATATGCTAGGCGTGTTTTGAAGCTAATGGCCTTAGCCCTTAGCGAGAAGCACAACGACGCAGATGAGTGCTTTATGCCCCGCCCGAAGGGGCTTCCAGGCGAGCCTGCCCTCTTCGTTGTCACTTTTTGGCGTACGGACGTATGCCTGCAAAGTGACGTCTCGATGGCAAGCTCGCCTGAAAGCCTGAGAGCCAACCCCGTTATTCAGAGGTGCCCTAACTAAATGTCCAGGGCGGACATTGTAAATCAGACCATCATTGAATGACAGGGGTCTGCTGCGTGTTCGACTCCGCTTACAGCATGGTCCGCTGATTGGCATTGTTGGCGACAGATTTACTTTAAGTCCGCCCTGCTTTGTGGTATAAATCGGCGCGCTTTTTAGGTGCACAATGCAAGCTGTATCAATGGCTTGGAATATTAAATAACGTCGCACATACACCGTCACATGTGTTTTGGGTGCCCCGGCTGCACAGCAGCAAGGGTTGAACCATGGGGTGTATGGAGGCCTAACCCAAAACTGAAGGACAGATTATGACTGTAAGTATGAAAGAAATGCTTAAGGCTGGAGTGCATTTCGGTCACCAGTGTCGCTACTGGAACCCCAAGATGGAGCCNTNNATNTTNGGNNCCCGCAACAANATCCANATNATCAATCTNGAANANACNGTTCCTGCATTAAACAACGCCCTGGAAGAAGTAACCAACATGGCGGAAAAGAAGAGAAAAATCTTGTTTGTTGGTACCAAACGGGCGGCAGCAAAAATTATTGAGCAAGAGGCCGTGCGTGCCGGTATGCCCTTCGTAAATCATCGTTGGTTGGGAGGCATGCTAACAAACTACAAAACCATTCGCGGCTCCATAAAGCGTCTCAAGGACCTGGAAATACAGGAGCAGGACGGTACTTTTGAGCAGTTGACCAAGAAAGAAGCACTCATGCTAAAACGCGCCAAAGAAAAATTGGAGCGCAGTATTGGTGGCATTAAGGATATGGGTGGACTACCAGATGCCCTGTTTGTTATCGACGTCGATCACGAGAGGATAGCAGTCACCGAAGCGAATAATTTGAAAATTCCGGTTATTGGCATCGTGGATACAAACAGCAATCCAGATGGTGTGGACTACATTGTCCCGGGCAATGACGATGCGATTCGTGCAATCCAGCTTTACGTAACGTCTATAGCTGAGGCCTGTATTGAGGGGCACGATAAAAGTCTGGCAGCTGGGGGGGGCAGCGAATTCGTTGAAGTTGACGACCTGGATGCTATTCCCTCTGACGACAGTGCCCAAGTCGAGCAAGTGGCAGCAGACACCGGTGCCGATGCACCAGTGGAAGCCGACGATAGTGAAGTTAGCAGTGATGCTGAAGTAGCTGAGGCAAAAGCAGGAGCTGATGGAAGCGAAGCAGCCAGCGAGGCTGAAACGGCAGAAGGTGCAAAAGAAGAGGTTGAGAATGCAGCCGATACAGAAAAGGCAGCCAGGACAGCAACAGAAGGGGTAGCTGATACTGGCGAGAGTTCTGCTGGAAAGGCTGAGCAAGCTGCAGCTTCAGAGAAAAAAGAAGTAACCAAGAAAGCGCCGGCCAAGAAGGCACCGGCTAAAAAGGCTCCAGCTAAGAAGGCTCCAGCTAAGAAGGCTCCAGCTAAGAAGGCTCCAGCCAAGAAGAAAGCCCCGGCTAAGAAGAAAGCTCCAGCGAAAAAGAAGGCCGCAACCAAGAAAACGGCCGCTGAGTAAGGCTTTATGTCAGAACCCCACTGGCTGGCGACATTCTAATTTTATGGTAATTAAAGGGGGCGGTGAGCCCCCTTTTTTCAGACAAATATTGAAAATGTTCTTTGGAGTATTTCAGGAAACAATTTGAGGCGATAGACATGACAAATATTACAGCAAGCATGGTTAAAGAATTAAGGGATAGAACCAGCTTGGGAATGATGGATTGTAAGAAAGCATTGGCGGCAGCCGGTGGTGATATTGACAAGGCAATTGAAGATCTGCGTAAAGACAGTGGATTGAAAGCTGCGAAAAAAGCGAGCCGCGTTGCAGCACAAGGTACTGTACTCACCAAAATTGCGGGAGATGGTAACTACGGGGTAATTATTGAGGTAAATAGTGAGACTGATTTCGCTGCCCGGGATGAAAACTTTCGAAAGTTTTCTAATGAAGCACTGGATCTGGCTTACTCCAATAAAACTGCCGAAGTCGCCGGACTACTGGAAGCCGGTCTGGAAGATGCACGCGAGGCCCTGGTGCAGAAAATCGGCGAAAATATTAATTTGCGCCGGGTGAGCCGCCTGGAGTTCGATGACGCAAATCAGGGTATAGTTGAGAGCTATGTCCACAACGGCAGTCTTATTGCTGTGCTAATTGCACTTAAAGGCGGCGACGAATCGCTGGCAAGAGATATAGCGATGCATATTGCTGCGGTAAATCCAATGGTAGTCAGGGCTGAAGACGTGCCGGAAGATGTACTGGCCAAAGAGACAGAAATATATTCGGCCCAGGCCAGAGAGAGTGGCAAGCCGGAAGAAATTGTAGAGAAGATGATAAGTGGCAGGTTACGAAAATTTGTCGCCGAAGTAAGCTTGCTCGAGCAACCCTTTGTCAAAGACCCCGATATCAAAGTATCGGCACTTCTGGCCGAAGCTGGTGCAGATATAGTCAGTTTTGTTCGTTACGAGGTGGGTGAGGGCATCGAGAAAGAGGAAGTAGATTTCGCCGAGGAAGTTGCAGCACAGGCCAAGCAAGATACGAGTGGGTGATCCTAACTCAGAGGCCCCCTAGTCAATGCCGAAACGAGAACGCAAGTACAATCGTATTCTACTCAAGCTCAGTGGTGAAGCGCTCACTGGTGAGGCGCAATTTGGTATCGATCCTAAAGTCCTTGACCGCATGGCGGTTGAAGTAGGTCAACTGGTCGGACTGGGCGTGCAGATCGGTATGGTAATTGGCGGTGGTAACCTGTTTCGCGGTTCCGTATTGCACGAAGCGGGCATGGAGCGTGTTACAGGTGATCATATGGGTATGTTGGCTACCGTGATGAATGCACTGGCTATGCGTGATGCCCTGGAAAGGGTAAATATTCCCACCCGGATCATGTCGGCAATCCCCATGAGCGGTGTTGTCGAGCATTATGATCGACGCACAGCAATCCGTCACCTGGAAGCCAGCGATGTTGTTATCTTCTCGGCGGGCACAGGAAATCCCTTCTTTACTACAGATTCTGCCGCCTGTCTGCGGGGGATCGAGATCGATGCAGATTTAATTCTAAAGGCAACCAAAGTCGATGGCGTATATTCTGCCGATCCAAACAAGGATCCGGATGCAGTTAAATTTGATCGGCTGAGCTATGATGAGGTTATCGAAAAGAAACTGGGCGTGATGGACTTGACAGCTATTTGCCTCAGCCGGGATCATGCAATACCAATCAAGGTATTTGATATGAAGAGGGCAGGTGCACTGTTAGATAACGTCATGGGGAAACCTGACGGAACCCTGATCGATTAATAAACTGAGGAATCAAGAAATATGGTAAGCCTTTGTTAAGAGTTCTTTTATTTCTTGCAGTACGGGCGCTTAACCGGGTTTTCCGGCTAAGGCACCTCTGAATAACGGGGTTAGCTCTCAGCGGGGCATAAAGCACTCATATGCTAGGCGTGTTTTGAAGCTAATGGCCTTAGTCCTTAGCAAGAAGCACAACGACGCAGATGAGTGCTTTAGGCCCCGCCCGAAGGGGCTTCCAGACGAGCCTGCCCTCTTCGTTGTCACTTTTTGGCGTACGGACGTATGCCTGCAAAGTGACGTCTCGATGGCAAGCTCGCCTGCAAGCCTGAGAGCCAACCTCGTTTTTCAGAGGTGCCCTGACAAAATACAAATTGCTGACTAGGAGCAAAAGATGATTAATGAAATAATTTCTGATGCTGAACAACGGATGCAAAAAAGTGTTGCTGCGCTGGTAGAGGCATTAAAGAAAATTCGCACCGGCAGGGCCCATCCCAGTATCCTGGACTCAGTCCAGGTATCTTACTATGGTGCCGAGACTCCGCTGAATCAATTAGCGAACGTGTCCACAGAAGATGGGCGTACGTTAATGATTTCCCCCTGGGAAAAACCAATGATTAGTGAAATTGAAAAAGCGATTATGAAATCTAATCTTGGTTTAAATCCTTCTAACAATGGAAACACTATTCGTGTGCCCATGCCAGCGCTAACCGAAGAGACCCGCAGGGATTTTACCAAGCAGGCCAAAAATGAGGCTGAACATTCCAGGGTTGCCATTAGAAATATTCGACGCGATGCAAACTCTGATTTTAAAGACTTGCAAAAAGAAAAAGAAATTAGCGAGGATGAACAACATCAGGCCGAAGATCGGGTGCAAAAACTAACGGATAAATATGTTGCCGAAGTTGAATCTATTTATCATGTCAAAGAAGCAGATTTGCTTTCAATCTGATAACGACATATGAATAGCAAAATAATTTGACAATGATTTGGGCCTGTCAGGTTCACTTACAGATATGGAAAACATAACACGCGACACAAAGGAAAGCTTGCCACAGCATATTGCAATTATTATGGACGGCAATAATCGTTGGGCGAAAGCACGAAGCTTGTCGGCAAAATCGGGTCACCGTGCCGGTGCTGAGATTGCCAAAGATCTGGTCAATTCCTGTGTGAGGCGCGGCATTGGGTACCTCACGTTGTTTGCCTTTAGTAGTGAAAACTGGCTACGCCCCCACAAGGAAGTTCAGGGACTCATGGCGTTGTTTTTGGCGGTACTAAAACGTAATGAAATAAATCTATTACATAAGAATAATGTAAAATTACAGTTCATTGGGAATCGCGGTGATTTTTCCAAGAAGCTGCAAATGAACATGCAGGAAGTTGAAGAATTGACCGCAGCGAATACCGGTTTGAAAGTTGTCGTTGCAGCCGACTACGGGGGTCGCTGGGATATCGCCAATGCAGCTCGAGTTATTGCAGGCAAGGTCGCAGCCGGAAAAATGTCAAGCTCTGAAATCGATGTCGAGACTGTGCAGCAACACATCTGCCTTAACGACTACCCCGACCCGGATTTGTGTATTCGCACCGGTGGCGAGCGCCGGCTAAGCAATTTCCTTCTTTGGCAGTTCGCGTACAGCGAGCTCTACTTTACTGAGTGTTACTGGCCGGATTTCAACGAGCTGGAGTTTCAGTTGGCACTGGATGATTTTGCCCAACGTCAACGTAGCTTTGGTGGGCATAAAGAACCCAGAGCAATGGAAAACAAAAGTGCTTAAACAGCGAGTCATTACTGCAGTCGTACTGCTGGTAACACTGCTGTTGATTACTACTCAACTGCCTCCATTCGAGTTTGCTGTGGCTGTCGCCGGATTATTAATGCTGGCTGCAACAGAGTGGATCGGTTTTGTTGGTCTAAATGAGTTCAAATCCCGATTATTTTACTTGCTTACTCTGGTCGTGCTGGTCGTTGGCGCATTTTTTATGCTGGGAATTTCACCGTCAGCGGAAAGTTTGCCACAGGACCGGGTTGCAATAATTTTATTACTGGGCTTGCTATTTTGGTTTCTCATGTTCTTGCTGCTCGGTGGATACCCGGGAAATCAACGCACATGGAACGATAAGTCCAAGATAGCAACTATGGGCGTACTGGTGCTAATTCCTGCCTGGATCGGCCTGGTTCAGCTAAAATATCTACTCGATTCTGGTCTTCTGGTGGTGGGACTGGTCCTCCTTACCAGCAGCGTAGATATTGGCGCGTATTTTGCCGGTGTGTATTTCGGGGATACCAAACTGGTCCCTGCAATTAGCCCGAAAAAATCCTGGGAGGGCGTGTGGGGAGGGGCATTGTTGTGTCTGTTGGTTTCCATTGGTCTGATTTGGAGTTTTAACAACACCGTGTTAGGACTGGAACTGGTACATATATTGTTGCTGCTCCTGCTCAGCTTGCTGATTTCGATTTTCAGCGTTATAGGGGATTTATTCGAGAGCATGCTGAAGCGCAACAATAATCTTAAGGACAGCAGTAACTTGCTGCCTGGTCATGGTGGATTGCTTGACCGTATCGATAGCTTGTTGGCAGTTACACCGGTGTTTGTATTGACGCTGATGCTGGTGCTAGGTGGTGTACTGTGACAAACGACTGTGCTCCAGCAGTCATTACGATACTGGGTTCAACAGGCTCTATCGGTGAAAGCACATTAGACATAATCCGACAGCATCCGCAATACAAAGTGTTTGCCCTCTCCGCTCACAGCAATGTTGAAAAAATACTCGACCAATGCCGACAGTTTCAGCCTGAAATCGTAGCGATGGTGGATGAGGCTGCGGCAGATGATCTGCAAAAGCAGCTGCAAGCACAGAAGATTGATATTCAGGTTCGAGCCGGTGCTGCAGCGCTTGTGGAAATTAGCATCCACGAGAAAGTTGATACGGTGATGGCAGCTATCGTCGGATCTGCCGGACTGGAATCCACCCTGGCGGCGGTGCAGGCTTGTAAAAAAGTATTACTCGCCAATAAAGAGTCCCTGGTAATGGCAGGCGAGTTGTTCATGCAGGCGGTGGCAGATTCAGATGCCTGTCTGCTCCCTATCGACAGTGAACATAACGCTATTTATCAATGTCTACCGGAGTGTGGAGCGGGAAAGGCTCAAGTTGATTCCAGACTGGTAAAACGTATTATTCTAACTGCCTCAGGTGGGCCATTTCTTAACACGCCACTGGAAGACTTTGCCGCTATAACACCGGCACAAGCCTGTGCACATCCCAACTGGAAAATGGGTAAAAAGATTTCGGTAGACTCGGCCACAATGATGAATAAGGGATTGGAATTTATTGAGGCCTGTTATTTGTTTGGATTGGAAGCCAATCAACTGGAAGTACTTATCCATCCACAAAGCATCGTGCATTCATTGGTTGAGTACAACGATGGCTCAGTGCTGGCACAGATGGCAACTCCCGACATGCGCATTCCTATCGCGTATGGCCTCGCCTGGCCCCAGCGTATTCCCTCGGGTGCGAGTTTTCTGGATTTAAGTGAGGAGTCGGCTTTAGAGTTTCAGAAACCCGATCTGGCGCGGTTCCCCTGCCTGCAATTAGGCATGGACACCGCCGCTATGCGAGGCACTGCTCCGACCCTGCTTAATGCCGCTAACGAGGTCGCGGTTGATGCTTTTTTGTGCGGAAAAATCAACTTTAGCCAAATTGTGCTCATAAATGCTGAAGTTTTGTCGAAAATACCTTGTGAAACGGCAGCAACACTGGCTATTATTCAAGAGGCCGACCTGGTAGCCAGATCGGTCGCTAACGAGTTGATAAATAAGCTAAACTACTGATTCGGGCAATACCGAAAGTAAACCTGTAAATGATAATTGATTTGTTCATAAATGCCCTGGCCCTAATCCTTACCCTGGGCATCCTCGTTACCATTCATGAGTTCGGTCATTTTTGGGTGGCAAGGCGCTGTGGTGTTAAAGTGCTGCGCTTCTCAATTGGATTTGGCAAAGCAGCTAAAACCTGGGTAGGAAAAGACGGCGTCGAATACGTAATTGCCCCGATTCCTCTGGGTGGCTATGTAAAAATGCTGGGGCAGGAGGATGCGGCAGTCGTCACCCCTTCTGAGGTGCCTGCGAGTCAACGCCATCTGTCATTTGNATATAAACCTTTGTGGCAGCGTATGGCCATTGTTGCCGCCGGTCCGCTTGCTAATTTCCTGTTAGCCATCGTCGTTTTTTGGGTAATCAATATTAGCTTCGGTTTGAGTGGTATTGCGCCGATTGCCAGCAATGTCCTAGTAGATTCACCAGCCTATCAGGCCGGGTTGAGAGAGGGCGACGAGATAGTTGCTGTTGATGATAAGGAAACCATTGTCTGGCAACAAGTTACGCTGCAAATGCTTGCCAGGATGGGTGAAACCGGTGATTTAAAACTCACGGTTGTACCCGCAGGTTCGAGTGGCACTCGTGATTTAAATATTCCAATTGATTCCTGGTTAGGAGGTCAGACTGAGCCGAATCCAATTGCCGATTTAGGCATCGTGCAATTCGAAATACCCGCAATTATAGCGGGCGTGATAGCTGGCGGCCGGGCGGAGTCAGGGGGACTTCGGGCAGGTGATGAAATTCTCGAGGCCAACGGAACGCAAATCCGTGGCTGGATGCACTGGGTAGAAGTTATCCGCAGTAGTCCGGAACTCGATTTGAATGTTGTGGTCAAACGTCAGGAAATCGATACAGTTATACAATTGCGGCCGGCAACCGCAAGGCTGGAAGATGGCTCTGTCATAGGCAGCATAGGTGCCTATGTTCAGGAAACCAGCCTGCTTGAGTTGCTCCCGCCGGAGATGCGCAGGGAAATACGATTTGGAATAATCTCTGCAATCGTACCGGCTTTGCAAGAGACCTGGAATAAATCGGTCTTTGTATTAGGTTCGGTTAAGAAAATGGCCATTGGCTTGATATCTGTCAAGAATATCAATGGCCCAATAACAATCGCTCAGGTAGCGGGTGAAACAGCATCATACGGAGTGGATGTTTATCTGGGATTTTTGGCCCTGCTTAGCATCTCGTTGGGAGTGCTGAATTTGCTGCCGATACCTATTCTGGATGGTGGACATCTGTTTTACTACCTGATTGAGGCGATAATACGGCGACCAGTTCCAGAGCGGGTTCAAGCCTGGGGGTTGCAATTGGGCTTGCTGTTGATTTCCGGGATAATGGTTCTGGCTTTGTATAACGACGTAATTCGATTACTTTAAATAACGATAATTCGATAATCCTTTAATTGACCCGCCAACAAGAAAATTAATTAATCAGTTTGAGAA
Source organism: Gammaproteobacteria bacterium (assembly GCA_002726595.1). Lineage (GTDB taxonomy): Bacteria > Pseudomonadota > Gammaproteobacteria > Pseudomonadales > Pseudohongiellaceae > UBA9145. The sequence goes on from PBTO01000006.1 coordinate 22,705, forward strand.
TGCATTACAAATGAAGAAAATTGTTCTTTGCTTCCTTGTGGTTTTTGGTTTTTCCCACTCGTTGACAGCGCAAACTTTCACCGTCGCAGATATTATTGTCGACGGTTATCAGCGAATTTCACCTGGTGTTATTTACGGCCTTTTGCCTGTAGGTATTGGTGATCAGATAAGTTCAGCTACTTCCGCGCAGATTATCAGGGAACTGTCCCAGTCAGAATACTTTGATGAAATCGAAGTAGCTCGGGAAGGGAACATCCTGATAATTACAGTCGTTGAACGGCCCTCTGTTGCAGAGATTTCACTTGATGGCAACAGCCTTCTTTCTACCGAAGATATCCTGCAGAACATGGCTACCGCCGAGATAGCCGAGGGACAAATTTTCACCAGGCAGGCATTAGAAGTTATTCGCAGCGGGATACAGGACGTGTACTCTGGCAGAGGACGTTACGGGGCTACTGTGGAGATCGAAGTTGAAGAATTGCCAAGGAATCGTGTGGCTATAAGCCTGGATATTAACGAAGGTGAGGAGAGTCGGATTCGAGCCGTCAATATTGTCGGCAATGACGCCTTTCCGGAAGATGACCTGCTGTCTCTCTTTGAATTGGGTACCAAAAGCTGGTACCAGTTCTTCAGTCGTAAGGATCGCTACTCCCGGGAACAATTTTCCGGCGACCTGGAGCGGCTGGAGACTTTCTATCTAAATAATGGATACGTCGAATTTAGTATTGAATCCACACCTATTTCGATTACTCCGGACCGGGAAGAAGTCTATATCGCTGTCAACGTCAATGAAGGCGCGCAATACATTGTTAGAGAAGTTGATCTGGCAGGCGATCTTGTCGATGCAGAGGCGCTGCTCAGGGCAGCAATTTTTGTTCAGCCCGGGCAGATTTATTCGCAGGGACTGGTATCCGGAACTGAGGAAATCATGGTGCAGTTTCTTGGCAATTTAGGTTACGCATTTGCCGAAGCCACCGGCGTGCCAGAAGTGAACGAGGAAGATGAAACAGTAAGTGTCACCTTCTTCATTCAACCGGGAAATCGCACTTATGTAAATAGAATTAATTTTAGCGGTAACCTGGCTACTGCCGATGATGTGCTGCGAAGAGAAATGCGCCAGCTGGAGAGTGCTCCTGCTTCAAGTCTACAAATAGAACAGTCCAAGGTCCGCCTGGAGCGTTTGGGCTATTTCGAAACTGTCGAAGTGGAAACAGAAGAGGTTGGAGGAACTGAAGATCAGATTGATGTTAATTACGATGTGATTGAACAAAACTTCGGCGCAATCAGTTTTCAGATTGGAACAGGAGGTGGTGGTGATATTTTTCTGAGCACAAATTTACAGGCACAGAATTTCCTCGGCACCGGCAGGACGGTAGCCATAGGAGTTAATAAATCGCGCTTCCAAAGCGGACTCAACTTTCAATATTTAGATCCTTATTTTACGCCGGATGGCGTAAGCCGCGGTTTTAATCTTTTTGCTCAGAAATTTGAGTCACCATTTAATGTGTCTGATTTTAATACAACCACATTCGGTGGTTCACTCAGTTTTAGTTACCCAATAAACGAGGTCCAGGCACTCGGTCTGGATCTTGGTTTTACCCATACTGAATTGAGCACCGGTTTGGGATCAGTACAGGAAATCGCTTCCAGTCCCACCTTGTTCCCCGGAGTGGATCAGTACCTGATTACATCAGCCAACACAAACCCTTTTAATGGTCCGCTTGCCGACGCAATACTGGGTTCTGTGAACGATTTAACTATTGCACAACTGCAGCAAAATCCTGATCCGGGCTTTGTAGATCGGCACGGCGATACGTTCGACAACGTATCACTTACTGCAAACTGGATAAGGAATACACTGAATCGTGGACAATTGCCTAACGATGGCTCCCTGCATAGCTTGGGTCTGGAAGTCACTTTACCGGGCAGTGACCTGGAGTATGCCCGCCTTAATTATATCGGGGAGATGTACTGGCCACTGACCAGCGATCGNTCCTGGGCGATTGCGCTTAAGGCCCGGCTCGGATATGGCATAGGCTACGGCGATACTGGTGAGTTGCCATTTTTTAATAATTTCTTTGCAGGTGGGCTGAGCGCCGCTGGTACGGTTCGCGGCTTTGAAGAGAATAGTCTGGGACCGCAGAGCACACCAGGTGCCCGCTATTTGACAACCTCCGGAGTCACCCTGTTAAGGGATGATAATGGCAACATACTCCGTGCGGACGATGGATCTGCCCTGGGTTTCAACAATGACTTTGCCTACCAGACCACTACTTTAGTCGATGATGTTGGAAATCCGGTACTGGATGCCAGCGGTAACGCGGAAATAGCTCTCGCTGTACAAAGTTTTTTCCTGGATGAGGATTTTGACAGTTTTGGTGGTAATATACTGACCACAGGCAGTCTGGAGCTATTATTTCCGATTCCATTTGTCCCTAATTCGAATCAAGTAAGAACGGCATTTTTTATTGATGCTGGAAACGTTTTTTCGACAAATTGTACAAAACGGCAAACCTTACTGCGAAATTGCACAGATTTTGATGCAGGGGAAATAAGGTACGCGGCGGGTTTATCGGTTACCTACCTTTCACCTTTTGGGCCTCTCACGTTATATGTGGCTAAACCATTTGGGAAAACTGGCGATGATACGAAGACATTTGATTTCACCATTGGCGCAGGATTTTAATTCAAGATTGAAGCGTATAGAATCCGGCCCGGTGAAATAGGTCGAATTGGAGAATGATTGTGAATATTACGAAAAAATTGATTATCTGTATTGGCTTGACTTTGCTGACTCAGGTTGGCTTTGCTCAAGATACCAAGATCGGAGTGATTAATCTCGAGCAAGCCCTGTTTAACTCTGACGCGGCACGAATTGTACAGGAGGGGCTGCAACAGGAATTTTCAGCCGATGAGGAGAGAGCGCAAACTCTTTCCGAAGAATTGATTGCATTGCAGGAAAAGTTCCAGCAGGACCAGGCTATTATGAGTGAAGACGAAATTCGACGAATGAACTCTGATGCACAAGACTTGCAGGTACAGTTACAGTTGATTCAGGAAAGAGTTCAGGCAGCACTACAGGAAAGAAACCAGGTATTCGTGGAAGGAATGAGAGAGGAGCTGGCAGCGGCAGTAAATGATGTTGTGGCGGAAGGTGGTTTTGACCTGGTGCTAAATGCTCAGAGCGTTGCCTACATGGCACCGGTGCTTGATATTTCTGCGAGAGTTACTGCGAAGCTGAATGAAAATTCACAAGCGGATAATTAAGGCTCAGTAAGCCAACATCAATACAAGGTTGGTGCCGGGTGAAACACAAAAAGAGTTACACACTTGGCGAATTGGCTAAGATTCTGGAACTTGAGCTGGTTGGCGACGACCGATGCGTGATTGATGGATTGGCAACTTTAAAAAGTGCCGGGGCTGGAAAATTAAGCTTCCTCAGCAATCCTGCTTATACAGAGCAATTGTCATCTTGTCGTGCTTCTGTAGTTATTATTGATCCGAAATTTTCAGACGCCTTTGCTGGCAATAAACTCCTTTCTACTCAACCGTATTTGAGTTATTCCCGTGCGACTGAAATTTTTAATACCAAACCAATCTCCAAGCCATCTATCCACATATCAGCAATCGTCGATGACTCGGCAAAAATTGGCGCATCGGTTTCAATTGCGGCCAATGCCGTAGTGTCTGCAGATTGCGTTATCGGTGATGGCTGCGCAATTGGCGCAGGCTCTATAATAAGCGAAGGATGCAGCCTGGGAGAAAATTGCGAGCTTTATGCCAATGTAACGCTTTACCATGGCATAACCTTGGGTGATAGAGTCATTGTGCACTCCGGGGTAGTATTGGGCGCCGATGGTTTTGGCTTCGCATTTGACGGAGAAAAATCCGTTAAGATCCATCAACTCGGCAGCGTTCGCATCGGAGACGATGTGGAGATAGGGGCTGGCACAACAATCGATCGAGGGGCAATCGAAGACACTATTATTGAACAAGGAGTTAAAATAGATAATCAGGTGCAGATTGGCCATAACTGCAAAATCGGCGCCCACAGCGTAATATGTGGCGCCACCGCAATAGCTGGAAGTTTCACAATGGGCAAGTATTGCACTATGGGTGGGGCATCTGGTGCACTTGGGCATATTTCTATTGCCGACAATGTTCAGGTAAGTGCCATGTCTCTGATTAGTCAGTCGGTCAAAGAAGCTGGTATGTATTCCTCTGGTACGGGGCAGATGAAAACCAGTGACTGGAAGCGAAACATTGTCCGATTTCAGCAGTTGGATAGTTTGGCAAAACGGGTGAAAGAATTGGAGAAACGTGCTGATAAAGTAAAAGATTCAGATGCTACTTAGCATAATGATTTATAAAATAGAGACTCGAGCCGAATAGATCTGGCTGAGCCCCTTGACAGAGAATGCAGGTATCGAGAATTATGGAATTAGATGTACAGGAAATCAAAGACTATCTACCGCAGCGTTTCCCGTTCCTGCTGGTAGATCGTGTACTCGAATTGGAATTAGGAAGGTCCATCAAAGCCTGCAAAAATGTCAGTGTAAACGAGCCGTTTTTTCAGGGGCATTTCCCCAACAACCCAATTATGCCTGGTGTCTTAATCATCGAGGCACTGGCCCAGGCCGCCGGTGTACTTGGATTTAAGAGTCAGGAGAAGAAACCTAAAGACGGCTATCTGTATTATTTTGTCGGTGCGGATGATGTTCGACTCAGGCGTCCGGTGGTGCCCGGTGATCAACTTATATTGGAGGCTACGGTCATCACTAACAAGCGAGGGCTCTACAAATTTAGAGGCAAGGCGTCGGTTGGCGATGAACTGGTTGGTACCATGACAATCCTGTGTGCCGAGAGGAAGATAGAAGTTGATTGATCCCAGTGCGCAAATAGATCCCAGTGCTGATTTAGCAAAAGGAGTCAAGGTCGGCCCGTGGAGTGTCATCGGGCCAAACGTTACTATCGGGGCAGGTACCGAGATAGCCTCCCACGTCGTCATTCGGGCTAATACCCGCATTGGTGAGGGAAACAGGTTATTTCAATTCGGTTCCATTGGGGAAGAGCCGGCCGATATGAAATTCGCTGGCGAAGAAACCTGGCTCGAAATCGGCGACAACAACACAATTCGTGAATCTGTTTCCCTGCATCGAGGCACTGGTGTCGGTGGCGGAATTACCCGAATCGGTAACAATAATCTGCTTATGCCACATGTCCATGTCGCCCACGATTGCCAGGTTGGAGACAATGTCGTATTTGCCAATTATGCCGCAATATCAGGACATGTCCTGGTCGATGACTGGGTGATCCTGGGGGGATTTACCGGCGTAAGACAATTTATAAAAATCGGTGCCCATGTCCTGGTTGGTGCCATGACCTATATTCATAATGACGTGCCGGCGTATATCATTGTAAGTGGTCAACCGGCAGCAGTGAGAAGCATTAATTCCATCGGTCTCGAACGACGCGGTTTTGACAAGGAAACAATTTCTCAGCTACGCACTGCATTCAAGATTATTTACAAACGCAACCTGAGTTTGAAGGAAGCAATTGGGCAGATTGCAGAGTTGGAAGGAAATAGCGAGGCATTACAGCCACTGATCGATTCGCTGGAATCTTCTGAGCAGGGCATAATCCGCTAGCCTCCGAATAAGTCGTATCAACTCATCGAACTTATCCGATCTATGAAAAGACCTATGCGCTTTGGACTTATAGCCGGAGAAAAATCAGGTGATAACCTGGGGGCTGGTTTAATTGCTGCCATCAGGGATCAGTTTACGGATGTCGTGTTCGAGGGGATCGGTGGTCCTGCCATGCTGGCGCAAGGATTCAGGAGTCTGGCTCCCATGGAGCCACTCTCTGTCATGGGCTTTGTCGAACCACTGGCACGTCTGCCACAACTTCTCAAGATAAAACGGACAGTACAGACACACTTCATTAACCACCCTCCTGATGCGTTTATAGGCATTGATGCACCCGATTTTAATCTACTGGTGGAAGCGGTACTGCGAGATAAAAATATCCCTGTTGTTCACTATGTCAGTCCAAGTGTCTGGGCCTATCGCGAAAAACGAATTCACAAGATCAAACAGGCCGTCGATCTGATGTTGACACTGTTTCCGTTTGAGACCGGAATCTACCAGCAACATGGCATTGCCGTTAAATGTGTCGGTCATCCGTTGGCCGATGCAATCGGATCTGAGGATGGCAAGACTGCCGCACGAACTTTATTGGGTCTGGCAGGCGCAGAAAATATCTTAACCCTGATGCCAGGTAGCCGGGCCGGGGAAATACAGCGTCTTGCCCCCACATTCATCGCAGCGGCGAGACAAAGCCTGCAACAAAACCCGGAGCTGGTGTTTATAATACCCTGTGCCAGCTCGGCACGAAAACAGCAGATCGCCGCTATGCTGAAGAATACCGAGAGCGATAAATTTGTGCTGCTTGATGGGCAAGCCCAGGTCGCGATAAGCGCGGCCGATATGGTCGTGTTGGCCTCAGGTACCGCAACTCTTGAGGCCATGTTGCTCAAGCGACCGATGGTCGTCTGCTACAGAATTGCGGCTCTGACCTATTTATTTGCTTCCCGTATGATAAAGATTCCTCATTTTGCCCTGCCAAATTTATTGGCCGGCAAACAACTGGTGCCTGAATACATACAAGACCGTGTGACTGTGCCTAATCTGCTGGCTGAAATTAACAAGTTCTTCGCAAATCCGGCCAGCTCGGATGACCTGTTAGCAGAATTCGAAGTCATCCATAAATCCATCCGGTTAAATGCCAATCGGCAAGCGGCAGATGCGGTATTAAAGTTTGTCGGTGCCCTGGAATCCGATAGCCAATCCTGAGGTACTCTGAATTTTGCAATTCGACCTGGACCTGCCTAAGCCAGACCCTGGAATAAGGATTATTGCTGGTACCGACGAAGCCGGCCGGGGACCGCTGGCCGGGGATGTAGTAGCCGCCGCCGTAATACTGGATGAGATGTGTCCAATCATGGGGCTCGATGATTCCAAGAAGCTTTCCGAGCGCCAGCGTAATGCCTGTTTTGCCCAGGTGGTGGAAAAAGCCCAGGCCTATGCCATAGCACGGGCAACTGTGGCGGAGATCGATCAATTGAATATTCTGCAAGCAAGTATGTTAGCCATGCAGCGTGCGGTTGAAGCTTTGCAAATTCAGCCACAGTTCGTGTATGTCGATGGTAACCGTTGTCCCCAATGGCAATACCCATCAGAAGCCATAATTAAAGGCGATTCCAGAGTCCAGTGCATCGCGGCCGCGTCTATACTGGCAAAAGTGACCCGCGATGCTGAAATGGTTAAATTCGATAAACAATATCCTGGCTATGGATTCGCCCAGCATAAGGGCTACCCAACCAAAGCCCACATACAGGCGTTGCAAACGCTTGGACCCTGCCCAATACACCGTGAATCTTATGGACCGGTTGCTGCAGTGCTTTCTTGATTGATCGCTACAGGATATGATAACGACGTTGTTATAATTACCAACAGTCACAAATACGAACAGGCGAACATACGATGATGAATTTTTGCACCAGGCATGACGCAGTAAAAATAGCTTCTATTGTTCCTTTACTGTTTGGCAGCGCGCTGACGCTGGCAGCCGAACGCACTTCCCAGTCCTGTCTGAGTATTAATACACTTAATCTGCCCGCTGCAGAGATAACCCTTGCTGAGGTAGTTAGTGCAGGGGGATTTGTTCCTCCATCTGCAACTGGGGGAGTTCAGGCGCGTAACCGGGTTTATCAAGCCTTGCCGGAATTTTGTCGAGTGGCTATTACGCTAACGCCTTCTACTGATTCAGAAATAAAGATGGAAATCTGGCTACCCTCTACTACGTGGAATGGCAAGTATCTGGCGATAGGTAATGGCGCGTTTACCGGAAATGTGCGTTATACCTCGATGGTAAATCCGCTGACCCGTGGTTATGCCACCAGTTCAACGGATACGGGGCACCTGGGTAATACCGCGAGTTTTGGACTTGGGCATCCGGAAAAAGTGATCGATTTTGGCTGGCGGGCGGTGCATGAGATGACCGTAACCTCTAAGGAGATAATTTCCGCCTACTACGAGGCAGGTCCGCAATACTCCTATTGGAATGGCTGCTCTGCCGGTGGCCGGCAGGCCATGAAAGAGGCGCAGCGGTTTCCTGGCGATTACGATGGCATCATTGCCGGCGCCCCGGGACTTGACTGGACCGGAAGAGCAGCCGCATCGCTGCGGGTTGCTCGAGTCCTCGAAGCCAATGAGTCTGCGCGCCTGTCAGCGGAGCAGCGGGAACTTGTGCATCAGACTGCTCTCAATGCCTGCGACGCCGACGATGGTGTAAAAGATGGCGTTATCGGTAAACCGCAGCAGTGCAGTTTTGACCCTGCTGTGCTGCAGTGCAGCAGTGGTGAATCTGTAGCCTGTTTAACATCAGAGCAGGTTAGCACTGTGCAAATGCTTTACTCTTCCCCGGTTAATCCTGCTACCGGTCGAGCAATCACAGGGCTTTTACCGGGTAGTGAGCTGGGGTGGACCGATCTCGGCTGGACTCGCTCAGCAAGGGATACTGGAGTGGAGCAATTCAAATATCTAGTCTACGCTGATCCTGAATGGACTACAGACCGCTTCAATTTTGCCATCGATATCGCGAAAGCAGAGCAATCCGATAATGACACACTGAACGCACTGAACCCTGACCTGCAGCCATTTTTTGCCCTTGGGGGTAAGCTGATTCAATATCATGGCTGGAGTGATCCGCAAATCTCACCAGCTAATGCCACGCAATATTATCAACGCGTGGCTGATGCACTGGGTGGGAGAAACAAAATTGACGCTTCCTACCGCTTGTTTATGGCGCCGGGTATGGGCCATTGTGCTGGAGGAAACGGGCCAAACAGTTTCGATATGGTTTCAGCCCTGGAGGCATGGGTCGAGAGAGGAGAGGCACCAGATAGTATTTTGGCTGTGCATCGAACCGATGGCGAAGTGGATCAGTCTCGACCACTCTGCCCCTTCCCTGAGGAGGCGACATACATTGGCACCGGGAGTACCGATGAAGCGGAAAATTTTGTCTGCCGAGCACCGTAGAGAGTAGACACGGTTTAACAGAGACTGACGGAAGCGGGCGAAATATTTGCTGCCCCAACCGCGCTATGTTGACCTTTTCCGGTAAACATTCTGGCGTAAAAAGAGTATATTGTTATCATTCTTTTGAACTGGTAAGCAGCGTCATTCCATGCCTGAAAATTCATCCCAAAAACACGCTTCACCACCTTTCATTCATCTGCGCTTACATACCGAATTTTCCATCAGCGACGGATTGGTTAGAGTCAAGTCTCTCATACAGCGATTGCGAGATTTGTCGATGCCGGCTGTTGCTGTTACCGACAAGGCAAACCTCTTTGGACTGATTAAATTTTACAGCGGATCAGTGAAGCAGGGCCTGAAGCCTGTGTGTGGATGCGACATTCTCGTGGCGGATGATGTAAACAAAGTCGTGACGCGACTGGCACTGTTGGTAAAGGATCAGACTGGCTATCTCAATCTAACTGAGATGATTTCCAATCTTTACACGGAAAATCCGGGTCACAGCCAGAGGCTTGTCTCCAGGTCAGAATTGCAGGCTCATTCGGAGGGCCTGATTGCGCTATCTGGCGGTCTGGAAAGTGATATCGGAAAAGCGCTTTCGGAAAACGATTTGGAGCACGCGGAAACTCTGCTTAAACGGTGGCTGAGTATTTTCCCTGACAATTTTTATCTTGAAGTACAGCGAGTTGGCAAAGAAGGGGAAGAAAAGTATATCGACGGGGCGTTGGCATTGGCGCATCGTGTAAATTGTCCGGTAGTAGCAACCAACGATGTGTGCTTCATCGACGCAGACGATTTTGAAGCCCATGAAGTACGGGTCTGTATTAATGATCGACGCACCCTCGATGATCCGCGCAGGCCGCGTAACTATACTGCACAACAATACCTGCGCAGTGCTGACGAAATGGCTGAGCTGTTTGCTGACATTCCGGAGGCGCTGGCAAATACAGTTGAGATTTCCAAACGTTGTAACCTGGACCTGAAGCTCGGCACGCCCTGCCTGCCAAATTACCCCGTCCCCACAGAAGTTGGTCTGGAAGACTACCTTTGTTCTTTAAGCTCCGATGGCCTGGAGCGGCGCTTGCGGGGCTTGTATGACCCATTAGCCGAGGAATATGCCGGCAATTGCCAACCCTACCGGGAGCGACTCGAACTGGAGCTTGGCACTATCAATCATATGGGATTTGCCGGCTATTTCCTTATCGTCATGGAATTCATTCAGTGGGCCAAAGACGAGGCTATCCCGGTAGGCCCGGGACGTGGTTCCGGTGCAGGTTCGATTGTTGCCTGGGCTCTGGGAATTACTGAGCTGGACCCGCTGCGCTATGACTTACTGTTTGAAAGATTTTTAAATCCAGAGCGGGTTTCCATGCCGGATTTCGATGTGGATTTCTGTATGGAAGGCCGTGACCGCGTGATTCAGCACGTTGCCAGTATTTATGGCAAAGAGGCGGTTTCACAGATAATCACATTTGGCACCATGGCCGCCAAGGTGGTAGTCAGAGATGTGGCCAGGGTTCAGGGCAAGTCATATGGTCTGGCCGACAAGTTATCAAAACTCATCCCCTTCGAACCGGGCATGACACTGCAGAAGGCATTCGAAGACGAGCCCCAATTGGGTGAGTTTGTCGGCAGTGATGAAGATGCCCAGGAAATTATGGAGATGGCCCGCAAGCTGGAAGGAATTACCCGCAATGTAGGCAAACATGCGGGAGGTGTAGTCATCGCACCGACCAAACTTACTGACTTCACAGCATTGTATTGTGACGAAAACGGACACGGTCTGGTTACTCAATTTGATAAGTATGATGTTGAAACAGCCGGCCTGGTTAAATTTGATTTTTTGGGACTGCGCACCCTGACCATCATCGACTGGACCATCAAAATGATTAATGCCCAGGAAAATCTTACCGGTGCGCAGCAGATTGATATCGCTACTTTGCCACTGGATGATGAGTCGGTGTATCGCTTACTGAAAAAAGGAGAGACAACGGCGGTATTTCAGCTCGAATCCCGCGGCATGAAAGAGCTGATCAAAAGGCTTAAGCCCAGTTGCTTCGAGGATATAATTGCCCTCGTAGCCTTGTTTCGGCCTGGCCCATTGCAGTCGGGAATGGTGGATGATTTTATTGACCGCAAGCACGGGAGGGAGCCGGTGGTGTATCCTCACCCGGATCTGGAGCACGTGCTGTCGAACACTTACGGGGTAATTCTCTATCAGGAACAGGTGATGCAGATTGCCCAGGTTCTGGCCAGTTATACACTAAGTGGTGCAGATATTTTGCGCAAGGCCATGGGCAAGAAGGATCCGGCAGTAATGGCGAAGCAGCGCGATTCATTTATGGACGGAGCCAAGGCTCGGGGCATTGACGAGGAGTTGGCTGGCACAATATTCGACTTGATGGAGAAGTTCGCAGGTTACGGTTTCAATAAGTCGCACTCTGCTGCCTATGCGCTGGTCTCTTATCAGACTGCCTGGTTGAAGACTCACTACCCGGCGTATTTTATGGCAACCGTGTTATCTGCCGATATGCAAAACACGGACAAAATTGTGACGCTGATCGATGAATGCCGTTCCATGGAGTTGGAAATAGTTCCACCGGATGTGAACCTCGGGCAGTTTAATTTTACCGTGACGGACCAGGGTAAAATTGTGTACGGTCTGGGTGCGATCAAAGGCCTCGGCGAGGGACCGGTTAGCGCCATCATTCAGACCAGGGATGACGCCGGGCATTTCACCAGTTTGTTGGATTTATGCCAGCGCGTGAGTGCCCAGAGTGTCAACAAGCGAACCATGGAAGCACTCATTAAATCTGGTGCACTGGACCGGCTGGTCGGCCACGATGTCGATTATGCACGGGCCATACTCACGGCCACGATCGCGGATGCCATACAAGCAGCGGATCAAAGCAGTCGCAATCTGGAGGCAGGACTGGATGATCTGTTTGGTGAAATAACACCGGTTAGCACATCTGGCAATGGCGATACAGGGGGCTGGGCAGACAAAAATATTCGACCCTGGGCCGAACAACAACGACTCGCTGCAGAGAAGGAAACACTGGGGCTCTATCTATCGGGCCATCCAATCGATGAGTTTATTCCCGAACTGGCTCATATTACCCGCAGCCGCCTGGCCACGCTGCGACCGGAACGGGGTACTCAATTGGCTGCCGGACTGCTGCATTCGATGCGCACCGCGAAGAGCAAGTCAGGGGAGACCAGGGCCATTCTGGTGCTGGATGACCGCAGTGGCAGATTCGAGATCACGCTGTTTCCCAGGGAATACGAAAAATACCGCGATACGATCCAGATAGATCGGGTCTTAGTGGTGGAGTGCACAGTCCGGGTAGATGATTATGATGGCACCATGCGCGGCCGCGGCAAGCGGGTGATGACACTGTCTGAGGCGCGCCGAAAATTTGTCCACCGCCTGACTGTTAATCTCGAGGCAAATGGACTAAAGAAGGGGTTCTGCGAACATTTAGCCGATATTCTTGCTCCCTACCGCCCCCTGCTGCAGTCAACAAGCCCGGTTTCCCTGCCTGCCGCCGATAATGATGCAAACTCTCCCGGCCAGGGCGGCACTGCTGATGCCGCACAGCAAGACCGTTGCCCGGTAGTAATACAATATGAACGATCGGGCTCTCGAGGCTGTATAATGCTGGGAAAGGAATGGGCGGTTTCACCCAGTGATGACCTGATACAGAAACTGCGCCGCGAATATGGCAAGGACAAGATAGTGCTGGATTACAACTCGGAACGAGTTAATTAGGGCACCCCAGTATGGATCCCAATTATTTGGAATTTGAGCAGCCAATTGCAGAATTGGAAGCAAAGATAAGTGAATTACGTCTGGTCGATTCAGATAGTGAGATAAATATTAGTGAGGAAATTCAGAACCTCAAAGACAAAAGCATCAAACTGACAGAGAAGATCTATTCCAATCTTTCNCCCTGGCAAGTCTCCCAGGTAGCACGTCATCCGCTCCGACCCTATACGCTGGATTTTGTCGAGCATATATTTACAGATTTCAATGAACTGCATGGTGACCGACAGTTTGCCGATGACAATGCCCTGGTTGGCGGCATTGCAAGAATCGATGGCAGGCCTGTAATGGTAATAGGGCATCAGAAAGGGCGTGGAACGAAGGAAAAGGTCAGACACAACTTTGGCATGCCGCGACCGGAAGGTTACCGCAAGGCTCGGCGCCTGGTGCGCCTGGCCGAACGCTATAAACTTCCTGTATTGAGCTTTATTGATACACCTGGCGCCTATCCGGGAATGGATTCAGAGGAGCGTGGTATAAATGAAGCCATCGCGGAAAACATGGCGATGATGTCGAAGGTCCGTACCCCCTTGATTGCAACTGTTACCGGGGAGGCTAATTCAGGTGGTGCCATTGCTATCGGCGTGTCCGATCAACTCAATATGTTGCAATATTCAACCTATACTGTGATCACCCCCGAAGGCTGCGCCACTATCTTGTGGAAATCATCCGAGTTTGCTTACGCTGCGGCGGAAGCGATGGGTGTCACTTCCGAGCGTCTGGAAGAACTGGGAATAGTCGATCACACCATTGTCGAACCGCTCGGTGGTGCCCATCGCGATGTGGCTGCCATCTCGGCGAATATCAAAGCGGCCTTGATAGACCAGCTTGAGCGCCTCACGGTAATGGATGTGGATGACCTAGTGGAAAGGCGTTATAAGCGCTTGATGAACTACGGCATAACCAGTTAAATACAGTTCTAAAGCAGGTGATATTCAAAATACAGTCCAGCGAATTCCGCTGGCATGCCTACACGTTAATCTATAGTGTCCATGACTTTCTCTCCGGATAAATTGCTTCAAAGCCTTAGCAGCCTCGACGGTTGTAGCAATTACTGCGTTGCTCTCAGTGGTGGCATGGACTCGGTAGTGCTGTTGCACGCCCTTGCGGAATTGCAGAAGAGTGGGCGCTTGCCCGACACGCAGAAATTGTCAGCAATACACATTAATCATCAACTCAGTGATCGGGCCGCAGCTTGGCAGGTGTTTTGCGAGGAGCTATGCAGTACCTTGAATATAGCGCTATCGACAGAAAAAATTGCGGTACCCAGGGATAGCGGAGAGGGATTGGAAAGTGCCGCACGGAGTGCGCGCTATGCTGCCTTTGCGGCCCACCTGGAGCCCGGTGATGTGCTGCTGCTGGCCCATCATCTGGATGACCAGATGGAAACACTGTTGCTGCGTTTAATGCGCGGTTCTGGCCCGGGCGGACTGGCTGGAATTCCTCTACAGCGGGAGTTGGGAAAGGCACGGCTGTACCGGCCTTTGCTCGCCTATTCCAGGCAGCAGCTCAAGGACTACGCGGCGCAGGCCCGGTTGCACTGGCAGGAGGATGACAGCAATCAAAACGTGGACTTTGATCGTAATTTTTGTCGACATGAGCTATTACCTCTTATTCAAACCCGGTGGCCATCCTATCGAGAAAGCTGGACCAAAGCGGCCCGGTTGGCTGGGGAAGCGGATCTGTTGCTGACTGAACTGGCCCAGCTCGACCTGGATTCTGCAGTGGGTAGAGATGCCTCGGTGATTGATCTTGCGGCTCTGTTGAACCTGAGTCAGCCACGCCAGCGAAGTGCGCTGCGGTTGTGGTTACTGGATGGTGGCGTTCCTAACTGCGGCTGGAATATGTTGCAAAAGCTGACAGGCGAGCTGATTCCTGCAGCGGACGATGCAACCGCGGTCTTTCAGGGTGAGGAGTTTCAAATCAGGCGGTTCAGAAATCGGCTCTATCTGTTACAAAGCCTGCCTGTCGTTAAATTGCCCGGGCATGTGGAGTGGGATGCAAATAAGAATCGTTGTTTCGCGCTGAGTGCTAACGGTTCGCTCAGTGCTAACAAATCCATTGGAGTGGGTTTAAAACTGCAAGATTGCGAAACGCTCGCGATTCGCTATCGTGAGGGAGGCGAGGAATGCCAACTCGCGGGCCGGCCTACCAAGTCGTTGAAGAAATTAATGCAGGAGTATCATCTGCCACCCTGGCTGCGGGATCGACTACCACTACTCTTTATAGATCAGGACCTCGCCTGTGTACCGGGTATCGGTGTGGCTGAGAAGTTCAGCGTGGCCGCTAACCAGCCGGGACTTGCCATTGTCTGGAAACAACCCGATCTAAGGTACGAAGCAAAAGAAATCTAGCAATTGGTGGAATAGCCGGGCCAGGGTGATGGAAGAACAGATTGTGATTCAAACACCCTTCTGGTAGGCTGTAATTCCATCTGCAGGCGGTAGCAATATAGATGGGATCTCGATGACACGATATATCTTCATTACCGGTGGCGTGGTTTCCTCACTGGGCAAGGGCATTACTTCTGCATCCCTGGCGGCTATCCTAGAAGCCCGCGGCTTGAATATCACTATGTTAAAGCTCGATCCCTATATCAACGTGGATCCGGGTACCATGAGTCCGTTCCAGCACGGCGAAGTATTTGTCACCGAAGATGGTGCCGAGACCGATCTGGATCTTGGTCACTATGAGCGCTTTATTAGTACTACCATGCTGCAAAAGAATAATTTCACTTCCGGTAAAGTCTATGAAGAGGTATTAAAACGCGAGCGGCGCGGCGATTACCTCGGTGCCACTATCCAGGTGATCCCTCATATTACTGACGAAATCAAGCGACGCATAATCGATGGTGCCGGGGATGCTGATGTGGCGCTGGTTGAAATTGGCGGTACGGTTGGTGATATCGAATCGCAGCCATTTCTGGAAGCTGTGCGGCAACTGAAAGTCGAACTGGGCTCGGAACGGGCTTTGTTTCTGCATTTGACCCTGGTGCCCTTCATAGCAACTGCGGGTGAAACCAAGACCAAACCTACCCAGCACTCGGTGAAGGAGTTACGGTCTATCGGTATCCAGCCGGATGTCCTAGTGTGCCGCTCCGAGCAGGAAATCGACGCGTTGGCCCGCAAGAAAATCGCCCTGTTTACCAACGTGGAATTGCCTGCAGTGGTATCCCTGCCAGATACCGATTCCATTTATCGTATCCCCTCCATACTGGGCGCTGCCGGGCTCGATGACATCATCATCAGAAAATTCCATCTCGATTGCCCGCCCGCTGATTTTTCGGCTTGGGATCGTGTAGTGGAGGCGGCGCTGAATCCGGAGCGGGAAGTGAATCTGGCCATGGTAGGTAAATACATGGAGTTGCTGGATGCCTATAAATCCCTCAACGAAGCCATAATCCATGCGGGTATCCAAACACGTACTCGAGTTAATATTACTTATATCGATTCCAGCGATCTGATGAGCGAGGGAGTTGGCTTGCTGCAGGATCAGGATGCTATCCTGGTGCCAGGTGGCTTCGGTGAGCGCGGTGTGGAAGGTAAAATTATGGCCGTGCAGTACGCCCGGGAAAGTAAAACGCCTTACCTCGGAATTTGTCTTGGCTTGCAGGCAGCGGTAATCGAGTACTCACGCAATGTGGTCGGTCTCAGTGATGCCCACAGCTCCGAATTTAAAAAGAATTGCGAAAACCCGGTCATCGCACTGATTAGCGAATGGACCACCTCAGCAGGTGCGGTAGAAACCAGAGACGAAGAGTCAGATCTTGGTGGCACTATGCGCCTGGGGGGGCAGAAATGCATTCTGGATAAAGATTCAATTACCTATGCAAGCTATGGCAAAGAGGAAATTATTGAGCGGCACCGTCATCGTTACGAATTTAATAATGATTACCTGGAGATACTTTCCGATGCCGGCCTCAAACTGGTAGGTAAATCGGCAGACGGTATGTTGGTAGAAGTGATCGAGGTGTCGGATCATCCCTGGTTCGTTGGCTGCCAGTTTCATCCCGAATTCACCTCCACCCCCCGGGATGGTCACCCGCTGTTTACCGGATTCATCAAGGCGGCGATTGCGAAAAGGGAAAATCAACTGCAGCAGGATGAGGCCGTGAATGTCATGCCTGAAGTGAAGCTCGCCACACAGGCCTGAGAGCTTTTCAACAGCCTAGTACCTCGACCAGGGTTAATTTTGGAGTGCAGAGTTTACCAGTATGTTCAGTGTTAGGCGCAGTAACGCAGGCCTAGCACCGCTAAGTCAAGTTGCTGCAACGCCACAATGGACATACTGGTGAA
>PBTO01000007.1 GCA_002726595.1 Gammaproteobacteria bacterium
GAGCTAATGTGTCTCTTAAATCAGGGCTAGCTTTGTCCAGGATGGTTTGACGACGTACAAGACTTGGCATTCCTTCCTGTGCCTGCCTGATCGCTTCAATATCAAATTTTATCGACTCGATTCTTCTTCAGTGCAATCACTATTCACAAAACAGCTAAGCTCGCTGATCATCTCGTTATAAGCAGGATTAAAGGTTGTTCTGCGCACAAGCTTTCCTGCGAATGATCTCGCCTCATCCAGATAACTATTTTCTGCGTAAACTGTTGCCGCGTTATCTTCGCGACAGCGAAGAAAAATATCCGGCTCGCTGGTGTATGTCAGGCAGGCAGAATAATTTCCATCCATTCCATAATGCGGGTCAGTGGGCGGCATGGTAATGGCTACATGGGAATAACTGATAAACCGGTCGGTCTGAGCAGGTGGTATCAGTTCGATCCCAGAACAAATTCCCTCTGGGTTTCCACTACCAAGGCCGGACTGATACCAGATCATTTTTCGGGAATCGGCGTCCAGCTTATTACAGAAAAAGTCTACGGAATATTGATTGTCAATTGTTGTATCGTCACCACTGACAACCATCAAAACCGGCAAGCTCAGAGAACCAAATCCGGCTCTGGTAACATCTTCAGTCAAATGATAAAACTCAGCCGCCGCACTCATCGGGAACGATTCATATTTAACGGCATCCTGATCCGGGCTTTGATTGATCCATTTCCATCCATACTTCAACCAGGGAGAGAGGAAGGCCCTGGTATCCCGGGTTTTCAAACCGGGGGATAACAGGATCAGACCGCTTATTGCGGCAGAATCCCTGTTTCGGTCCAGATAATTTAGCGCCAGCACACTGCCATTGGAATAGCCCACCACATAAAGGGATTCCACCAGGTTGAAAAAACCGCTCACTCCAAACGCAAAGGTTTGATACCAGTCTTCTCTTCTAACGTTTAACAGATCACCCGGTACTGTGCTATGACCGGGGCTCAGCAGACCTCGAATCAGGGCACAGGGGTATTCGCTAGCTATAGATTCAGCAACCCGTTTTAACAAGTAGGGAGAATCGCTGAGCCCGTGCACCATCAGGAAACCGGTAGATTCAGTCCCATCCAGCCCGCTGCACTGCTCAGGTGAGGGATTAATCTGGTATGGCGAGCGCATATTCAGCACATCTTCCCGGGTGTAGGCAGCACCAAACGGATCAGGTCTACTATCGAAATAGTATTCCTCCAGACTCTGGTCTATCCGCCTTCGATTTTCCGCAATATAGAAATCGAAGCTGTCGCCCGGTTGTGGGATATAGGCCGGATTCGCAGAGGGGTTAAAGCGCGGTTCACTATCGGGTCGATTGAGGAAAACCACCACGATAAACAGTGAAATCAACACGGTGACTGACAACTTCAGAACACTTTTCATAAATAACGAAAGAGAATGCTATTGTTTACGGTTTTTCTTAATTCTTCTTTTTCGAGCTACTTGTCGTTGGCTCAGGTTTTCTTCCTTTTTGACAAACGGATTTTCATCGCTGCGCAGCTCAATTCGCACTGGCGTCCCTTCGAGCTTTAACACCTTTCGATAGGTCTTTTCCAGATAACGCACATAATGTGCCGGTAATTTTGCTGTCTGTTTACCGTGAATCACGATAACTGGTGGATTTTGCCCGCCCGCGTGAGCATAACGCAACTTAATTCTTCTGTTGTTTACCAAAGGAGGGGCGTGATCAGTCACTGCACGCTCAAGCACCTGGGTTAATTTACTCGTCGTTAAAGTTCTTCTGGCGGATTCGTAGGCTTTGTCTATGGACTTGTATAAGTCCCCGACTCCGGTGCCATGGAGCGCCGAAATAAAATGAATCCTGGCGAAGTCCACAAAACTGAATCGGCGGCGAATTTCCGTCTTCACATGGTCTTTTTGGCCCGCATCCATTCCATCCCACTTGTTCAGTGCAATCACCAATGCCCGCCCGGAGTCTATGACATAACCAAGCAAGTGCAGGTCCTGCTCTACGATACCGGTTCTGGCATCGACCAGCAGCACCACCACGTTCGCATCCTGAATGGCTTGCAATGCCTTAACCACTGAAAACTTTTCCACCGTTTCCCTGGTTTTACCGCGCTTGCGAATGCCGGCCGTATCGATCAGTGTATAATCCTTACCTCTGCGCTCGAATGGAATATAAACGCTGTCTCTGGTGGTGCCAGGTTGGTCATACACCACCACGCGATCTTCGCCAAGCATGCGATTTACCAGGGTTGATTTGCCTACATTAGGGCGGCCTGCAATGGCGATTTTTGTCCCGCCTGATTGATCAAGCAATTCTTCGGTGTCTGTGTCAGCCTCGATGAAGCGGTCCAACACTTCCGTGATCATTTTCTTAACACCGCGCCCCTGGGTTGCGGTGATAGGGTATAGTTCCGCCATGCCCATGCTATAGAATTCGGCCAGAGCCTGATCTTCATCCTGACCGTCTACTTTATTAACCACCACGATGCTGGGTTTGTCTGTCTTGCGCAGGTAGTCGGTGATTTGACTATCATCCGGGGTGAGTCCATCTTTGGCATCGACCAGAAACAGGCAGATATCTGCCTCATCTACCGCGAGCAGCGATTGTGATGCCATGGCCAAATCGATACCCTCTTCAAAGCCGGTGATACCGCCGGTATCGATCGCAATAAAGGTCCTGTCATCGATCCTGCCCTCCCCGTACTGTCGATCACGGGTCAGACCAGGACTATTTGTCACGATCGCATCTCGACTGCGGGTCAGTCGATTAAATAAAGTGGATTTCCCTACGTTGGGACGACCAACGAGGGCAATTACTGGCCTCATGTGAATACCTGGATACTACATAAACAGCGCCTGCTACCAGCGCCGTATATGCTCTCGCTATGATTCTATTTACGGGTGGGCACTAACTAGGAGAGTCGAATTTAAGCACTATCCCGGTTATTGCAATGTTAATGCGGTGAGTCTGCCACTATTGCCGAATACATAAAGCGTTCCACTATCAGCTAGCAGGTTGGCTCGAATGCCGTCACCGTCTATCTGCGTTCGCCCGACTATTCGGCCATCTACTTGCGATAACAGGTGCACATAACCTTCAAAATCTGCCACGGCTACATAGTTACCGATCGTAGAGGGTGCAGTCAGACTCCTGTAAGCTAGATTGTCATTCTCCCAGGCCACATCCTCGCTGTTGCTTCTTACTGCAACCACATGGCCAGTATCATCGCAGTAATAGATGTTGCCAAAGCCCTGGCTAAGGCCATGGTAGCTGGACGCTTCCCGCCCCCAAACAATACGCCCGGATTGAATATCAAATGCCATCAGGTTGCCCTGATAACTCGATGCAAGAATCACATCACCTGCTACTAACAGATCGCCATCCACGTCAATCACCCGTTCAATATCATAACGACCTTCGGGTATCGCCACGCGCTCTTCCCAGCGAAATACTCCGTTCTCAGCTGCCACCGAGATTAGAGTGCCGTTGCTGAACCCCGCTATCACCGAACCGAAATTGGTAAATACCGGCTTGCTGGTTCCGCGTAGTGTTAGTGCGGGCAGTGTCGTTTCATAAATCCAGCGCTGTTCGCCACTGCCAGCTTCCAAGGCGATTAACTTGCCGTCGATAGTCTGAACAACCACTATTTCATCGCTGATCTGGGGCGGAGAAAGAACTTCGCTGCTGACTGGAGCGCGCCACTGCACTTCTCCGTCAGATTGGGCGAGTGCAACTATTTCTGCATCGGTGGTTCCCACCAGAACCAGGCCTTCGCCTGCACCGACTCCACCGGTAACGGTTACTCGCAACCGACTACTCCAGATGACATCGCCGGTTTCCGACTCTATTGCCAGTACATTGCCGTTCTCGCTGGCAGCATAGATCGTGTCACCATCGATTATTGGGGTTAGTTCATTGTAGGTATCACCCTGTCCATTGCCGACCCGAACACTCCACTTTCTGCTCACATCCACTTCCTGCTCGATTGTGACAAGCTCGGTCGGCGGATTTACCTCATCATCACCGAACCAGTTTAATGGATTCAAATTCTCGGTGAATCCGCAAGCAGTCAACGTGAGCAACAGGGCTGCGAGTACGGCACAACGAACAAAGGACGTCGAGGGGGACGGAAGTTTTTCGAAGCTGAAAGAGTGATTTTGCGTGTTTATCATGTGAGTTTTCTAAAGACCTTCACTGGTAAGGTCATCCAGTTTCATCTGCAGTGCCTGACTACTTACGCCGGCCTGGCGTGCGGCCGTGTAAGCCTCGCGGGCATCTGTAGGTCGATCCAGTGCTATATAGATATCGCCACGTAACTCCGCAAAGCCTGACTCAAACGTTTTTGGAGCAACGCTGTTAACTATCGCCAGGGCCCGATCTGCTTCCCCTTTTGCTAGGATAACGCGCCCCAGACGCAGATTGGCAATTAGAATCAGGCCTTCTTCAGTCTGATTAAAAAATCCGCTTTGCTGATTGTCCAGTATCCACTGTAGTTCCTGTTCAGCCGTATCGAGCTCATTCATTTGAACAGCTTGTTGCGCGGCGAATAACGCACCATACAGAGAATACACTGACCCAGGATAATCAGACTTCAGTGTATTAGCAGCCGCGATAATCTGTGTGCCTTCCTCATCGGTAACCGTAACCCCGGGCTCATTGATAGCAAGGCTCAGAATTTCCTCGTACAGATCAGATGCTGCTGTGGCCGAGCTATCCCGGGAATTTTGCCACACTGTTACGGCAGCAAAGGCGCCAACGACCGCAACTACGATCACCAATATTTGTACGCCGTTCTCGTCCCACCACTTCTTCAGTGCTTCAATGGTTTCTTCTTCTGCTGCGTGTAACGCCACTGCTTACTCCCGTCAAGTTCCAATCTGCCTGCCGGCAACTTCTGCTATTGCTACCCAAATATCAGACCGCAATTCTACCTGTTTGTTCGCCTGCTAGCCCGGATATTTGCTGAAAAATCGATTTGATACGCCATGACCGGTATCTCAGACCACGGGCGATATCAGTCTAATCACCCATCATCTTCAGCCAAAAATTCCCCAAGTGCCGTCAAAACCTCGTCAATTGGCAGGTTTCTGCTCTGGCCAGAGTCTCCCAATTCCTTCAACTTAACCTCTGTGAGAGGCCCTGCCCCAGCATCATCGCGCTCCAGTATTATGGCTACGCGAGCCCCGCTATTATAAGCCTTTTTTAGCTGGCTATTGTACTTGCCACCGCCACAGTGTGAGATAACGCCCTGGTGGGGAAATTCCCCGCGTATAGATTCTGCCAATGCCTGTGCCTGGGCCGCGGTATTCTCACCTATGGCCAATACATACGCATTAATTGGCACTCTGGCGTAGTCTGGTACTTTCTGCTCTTGCTCCAGCATCAATACCAGGCGCTCGATACCAATAGCAAAACCTGCCGCCAGGGTTGGTTTACCGCCTAGCCACTCAACCAGATTATCGTAGCGCCCACCACCACACACAGCCCCCTGCGCACCCAGTATTTCAGTGGTCCACTCAAATACACAATTATTGTAATAATCCAGCCCCCTGACCAGACGCGGATTTTGCTGGTATTTAATACCCACCTTGTCGAGCAATTGGGTGAGGGATTGAAAGTGTGACTCGCTCTCCTCGTTAATAAAATCTGCCAATAAGGGCGCATCCTGCAAGATTTCCTGCACCTTGGGATTCTTGCTATCGAGTACTCGCATCGGGTTTGTAGTCATGCGTCGCCTGGCATCCTCATCCAACAGAGCTTGCTTGCTCTCCAGAAAATCCTTGAGAGCCACGGCATATTTCTTTCGGTCTTCGGTGCTGCCAATATTGTTGATTTCAAGTAACAGAAAATCTGCCAAATCCAGTTCCCGCCATAGTGCGGCAGAAAGGGAGATTATCTCGACATCAACATCAGGTCCCGCCATGCCAAAGGTTTCAATTCCAAATTGATGAAACTGCCTGTAGCGACCCTTTTGCGGTCGCTCGTGGCGAAACATTGGCCCCTCATACCAAAGCCTCTGTTGTTGGTTGTACAACAATCCATGCTGATCGGCTGCTCTTACACACCCGGCGGTGCCTTCCGGGCGCAGCGTCAGACTGTCGCCATTGCGATCATCGAAACTGTACATCTCTTTCTCAACAATGTCGGTAACCTCACCAATTGAACGCTTAAATAGTGGGGTTTGTTCCAGAATGGGAAAGCGAATCTCCTGATAGCCATAGCTGTGCACGACCCGACGAAAGCACGACTCCAGGNATTGCCAGGTTAGGGATTGTTCTGGAAGGATGTCATTCATCCCCCGTATAGCTTGAATTTTTGCCATATTTTTATTTCTGGATTTTTCGCTTATGAGTGATGGGTTGGGGGAACTAGGCGGTCGCGATTATGCCGTCTGCGTCAGGGTGAGATGAACTGGCCAGATCCTCGGCGGACTTCTTGTCCGCAACCCGTTGTCTGATCATCGCTTCAAACTCATCCACCAGGTCTTCATTACTGATTTTGTGATCCGGACGGCCTTCTACATAAACCAGATTGCTGGGACTGGCGCCAGTAAGGCCAAGTTCAGCAATTTTGGCTTCCCCGGGGCCATTGACTATACAGCCAATCACGGCCACATCAATGGGCGTGGTAATATCTTCCAGTCGCATTTCCAGTTCATTAACCACGCTTATGACATCAAAGTTCTGGCGCGAGCAACTCGGGCAAGCTACCAGATTGACGCCCCTGTGCCTCAAACCCAGGCTCTTGAGAATATCGAAACCCACCTTGACTTCTTCTACCGGATCAGCGGCTAATGATACTCGAATCGTGTCACCAATCCCGTCCATTAGAAGTGCGCCCAGGCCAATAGCTGACTTGACCGTACCCGCTCGCTGGCCACCGGCTTCGGTAATGCCCAGATGAAAGGGCGCATCGATCTGCTCTGCCAGACCCCGGTACGCCTTTATAGTCATCGGGATCTCAGAGGCCTTGAGACTAATTTTAAAATTCTGAAAATTCATTTTATCCAGAATAGCAATTTGATACAGCGCGGATTCAATCATTGCCGCCGCATTGGGTTCCTTGTATTTCCTTAACAGGGCTTTTCCCAAAGACCCTGCGTTAACGCCTATGCGGATAGGAATTCCCTTGTCTTTTGCACTATCGACTACGCTGCGGATTCGATCTTCACTGCCTATATTCCCGGGATTTATACGCAGACAATCCACTCCCTGATCGAGGACTTTCAGCGCTATGCGATAATCAAAGTGGATATCAGCAACCAGTGGAATCTCTACCTGGGAGCGAATCACCTTGAACGCACCGGCAGCATCCATTGTGGGAACCGATACGCGCACTATGTCCGCTCCGGCGGCCGCCAATCGGCCTACCTGCTCCAGTGTCGAATTCACATCACAGGTCTCCGTATTCGTCATGCTCTGCACCGAGATGGGTGCATTACCTCCAACAGGTATATCGCCAACCATAATCTGGCGGCTAGTGCGACGGGTGATGTAAGAAGCAGATTCCACTGAATTCAAAGACCAACTGTTAAACGCGCCGAATTATCAATTCGAATGTCATCCGTAACGTCGATTTCTTCGCCGTTGAGAGTTAGCGATATAAAGGGCGCATCGCCAAGCAGCAGATTAAACGGAGCAACACCAGCAATTTCTAATATGTCACCGGCGCCTCGAATATCCCGGTAAATTTGTCTGGATTCACCATCGTTGACCTCGACCCAGCTTTCACCACTGAACACCAGACGCAGCATATCGCTCCCGTTGGCATCGATACTCAACACCCGGCTTTGTTCGGCTATCTCTTCCTCCTGAGTGTCAACTATGTCAGGAGCACTAGCTATAGCAGGCACGGTAACATTCAGACTTGAATCCAGGGTTTGTGGATCAACAGAGGGAGAACGGCTAGCGGCATCTGTACTCGCTAGTTGCCGACCACCTGCCGAGGCCGTACCTATCGTTGTTTCTTGTACAGTGCTCTGAACTACATTCTCACCTACATTCTCAATGTCGGGATCGGCAAGATCCGGCTGTGAATCGCTGCCTGGCACACTCTGAGCCTGTATTGCGATTACCGGAGAAGCATCAGCATTAAATCCGACCGATTCCGACGATGCAAAATAATAGTTATACACCCACAGTCCGGCAAAGCCGGCAATAAACCCGAGCACTGACAATATCACCCAGGGCATATTGTGGTCTTTTTTGCGCTTTGCCTGTTGGCGTGCCTGCTCCTGCACTATCTCCTGCTGATGCACATTAAAGTTGGCATACAGCTCCATCAACCGATCAGGGTCGAGATCCAAGAGTAAGGCGTAACTCTTGATATACCCTGTGGCAAAAATCCTGGCAGGAAGCTTTTCATAACAATCTGCCTCGATCGCCCTTACATAGTGCATGGTGATATGCAGTCGATCGGCAACCTCTTTCTCAGACAGCCCGCGGCGCAGCCGTTCCTCCCTCAGCAACTCGCCCGCAGTCTGGCTATCCAGTACGGTTCCAATCGAGGGCTCTTCAGTTCCACTTACTGCTTCTTCATCTATTGCCATTGCTTGATCTTCTATAAAGCTGGTACTCAGGCGAATCCTGATAAAGTGTGCTTAGCAGCAATGAAAAATCATTGACTAGTTGTGAATTTTGAAAAATTCGTTCTATTTGAATTCCGATCCAGAGAGACCTAGGCGTATGGGCTATATTATAAAAATCCAGAATTGTCAGAAATTGCTGGTAAGACTGCCGGGCGCTGTTCCAATTCTGCCGGTCGAATCGAATCTGCGACAGCTCCAATGCTGACACATACAAATTGGCATCTAACTGCAGGGCTCGCATGAAGGCGCTCTCCGCATCATCCATCCGATCCAGCCTGAGTGCGCTCCGGCCCAGATTCTCAAAGGCAAAGGCGCGGCCTACATAATTGGTGTCATTTGCCACGCGCTCCAACTGATCATACGCTTCACTGAATCGGTCCTGGCCAAACAGGTACACGCCGTAATTATTTCGTGCTCGCGAGTTATCGCGGTTCAGGCTGATAGCGCGCTGGAAATTGTCTTCAGCCAGCTCCAGATCGCCTTCTCGCTGCAATATCAGTGCGAGAATAGTATAAATGTCAGAATTGCTATCATCGATCGCCATCGCACTGCTTACATGACGCCTGGCACCCGTCATGTCGTTAGCATCGTAGTAGGCAGTGGCCAGTTGAATATAGTCCTGTAATGCCTGTTCATCAGAAGCAGCTACATTGAAGCCGCCGGTAGTGGTGGTTACGCACGCAGGCAACAGACACATCAGCGCCAGAACTGCATTAACAGAAATAAACTTGTGTATTTTCAAGCAAACCTCCTTTGTGCAGAGATAATCATAGGCTATCTATATTCTGTCGGCCAATTGAGCAAGTATAGCAGTGCTGTCTTGCATTTTTGCTTTCTTATCAACGGCCGGACTTTTTAGCCTAATTCGGTCGCTACGCCGGGTTCTGTCCTGCACCGTTCCGGTCAGTTGACCACAGGCCGCACCAATATCGTATGCTCGGGTAGTTCTCACGGTTACTGTGTAGCCGGCATCCTGCAGTATTTTCCGGAAATTGGAAATTGATGCATTGCTGGGGCGCCGGTAATCGCTAAGCGAAAAGGGATTGAAAGGTATCAGGTTAATTTTACACGGTAACTGAACCAGCAAGTCTGTCAGATCTCGCGCATGCTGGCGGTGGTCATTGATTCCGGCTATTAAGGTATATTCTATTACTGGCACTCTTTTATCGGGCAAGCTGGCCATATATCCCTTAACTGCGCGGATCAATTCACTAATAGGATATTTCTTATTAATTGGCATGATCTTGCTGCGCAGATCATCGTTGGGAGCATGCAGAGAAATCGCCAGCGAGGCATCGGTATAATCTTTCAGTTTGTCTATCGCTGGAACGACGCCGGAGGTGCTGATTGTGACCTTGCGTTTTGACAGTCCGTAGGCACAATCTTCCATCATTATATTGACCGCATCGATGACGTTGTCAAAGTTTAACAACGGTTCGCCCATGCCCATCATCACCACATTACTAACTGGTCGTTCAGTTTTTTCCTTGAATCCACCTAATTTTTGATTTACCCAGTATAGTTGCCCAATTATCTCGGCGGCACTCAGATTACTGTTAAATCCCTGCTTGCCGGTGGCACAGAAACTACAATCCAGTGAGCACCCTGCCTGAGAAGAAATACAGAGGGTTCCCCTGCCTGCCTCTGGAATAAAAACCATTTCCACACGGCTGCCACTCGCCACTTCCAGAATCCATTTACGGCTACCATCCTCAGAACTAATTTCCTCAACAATAGTGGGCAGTTTTAATTCCGCTACCAGCTTTAATTTTTCACGCAGGGATTTGCTAATATCAGTCATGGCGTTTATATCGATAACACCACGCTGATGAATCCATTTCATGAGTTGCCTGGCACGAAATGGTTTTTCACCGAGCTCGGCAAGAAAAGCCTCGAGTTTTTGTAGGCTCATTCCTGCCAGATTAGGTTTAGCGGCTGCTGCCATGTTGGATGCGCTCCGCTTACTCTTTACATTCTACTGCTTCAGCACCGAAAAAATAACCAATTTCTCGAATAGCCGAGACAGAGGAATCTGATCCATGTACGGCATTGGCGTCTATAGAATTAGCGAAGTCAGCACGTATTGTGCCTGCCGCCGCTTCTGCGGGATTAGTTGCTCCCATTAGATCCCGATTCAACATAACCGCATTCTCAGCTTCCAGTACCTGAACCATGACCGGGCCGGAAGTCATAAACGCAATCAGATCGGAATAAAATGGCCGTTCCTTATGCTCAGCATAAAAACCACCAGCCGACTCATCATCCAGTTGCAACATCTTGGCTGCCACAATTTTTAGCCCGGCTTTTTCAAACCTGGCGTAAATCTCTCCGATGACATTTTTTGCCACGGCGTCAGGTTTAATTATAGACAGCGTTCGTTCTAATGGCATTACAGCTCCCAGAATGCTCAAAATTCAAAAGACCGCGCATTATACGTGGTAATACCGCGTTTTTGTATGCTTTTTAAGCCTCAATCAATGGCAATAGCTGGCCCGAATATTTCATGAAGGCGCTTGAAGTTTGTGTTCAATCGCTTTTGTGAAATATTCGGGCTAGCTGTTTATGGATCCCATTCCTCCAGCCAGGTCGCCTGTATTGCCTCCAGTATTTTCTCTCCACTGCGCTCTGGATCGTCATCAAATTCATCCAGTTCGCAAACCCAGGCGTGCAGATCAACGAAATTGATGTATCTGGGATCGACATCCGGATAGTTTTCCGCCAATTCAATGGCGATATCATACACATCAGTCCATTTCATCCGTCGTTTCTCCAGAGCGCCAGTTCAACACCACCCATAAAAACCCCCGAAACCCGAGAAGCGTGGTTCTGATTAAGACGCCTCAGAAACCATATTAATAGTGTATTTGGGAATTTCGATGACCAAATCTTCAGTTCCAATTTGAGCCTGACAACCAAGACGAGACTCGGGTTCCAATCCCCAGGCTTTATCCAGATAATCCTCCTCCTGTTCTTCAGCCAGTTCAAGAGAATCGAAGCCTTCTTTCACAATGACATGGCAGGTCGTGCAGGCACAGGACTTTTCGCAGGCATGTTCTATGGTGATCTGATTTCGCAAAGCAGCATCCAAAATACTTTCCCCCGGTTCTGCCTCGACTATTGCACCGTCCGGACAGATAACTTCATGGGGTAGATATGTAATCTTGGGCATTGCTAACACCTATGCGGTTGCGGATTCGTAGTTCTCACTCTGATCAGGATTTCTCAAGTTTTTCAATGGACTCACCGCGTAGGGCTTCGCTTACGTGTAAATCCATGCGCCTGGCTGCGAAGTCTCCGCTGATCCGATTCAATTGTTCCGTTAATGCGTGGATTTTGATTTGTTCATCCTGGGTAATTGCCAAATTCAGTTTTTCAATAATTGCTGCAATCGATTTCTTCTCAGGCTCATTGAGTAGACTGCTATCCGCATCGATCGCGTTAATAGTTGCATCGATCAGTTGTCTGGCTTCAAGTTGTGCTTCCTTCAGCGCGCGGATTTTCATGTCGTTTTTTGCATTCATTTGGGATGAGCTGAGCATCTGCTCAATGGTATCGGCATTGAGACCAAAGCTCGGTTTGACGACAATTTCTGCGGACATACCCTTACTCAATTCCCTGGCTGATACACTTAACAAGCCATCGGCGTCCACCTGGAATTCCACCCTGATCTTCGCTGCCCCGGCCACCATCGGCGGAATACCTTTTAGCTCAAATCGTGCTAGTGAGCGGCAATCGCTAACCAGCTCACGTTCACCCTGCACAACATGAATGGACATGGCTGTCTGGCCGTCCTTAAAAGTGGTGAACTCCTGCGCCTTGATAACCGGTATGGTGGTATTTCGGGGAATAATCTTTTCCACCAGTTCTCCCATGGTTTCGATTCCTAGAGACAAAGGATTTACATCCAGGAGTAGAAAACTGTCAGCGGGCTTATTACCGATCAAAATATCCGCCTGAATACCTGCTCCCAATGCAACCACCTTGTCCGGGTCAATCTCCGTCATTGATTCCTTGCCAAAGAATTCAGCCACGGCCGATCGAATTATGGGCATGCGAGTAGCCCCACCCACCAGCACAATATTATCTATGTCTTCGATTTTCTTCCCGGCATCACGCAATACACGCGTACAAATAAGCAGCGTACGGTCGAGTAGTGATTCACACAATTGGGCAAACCGAATATTATCAATCTGCAGTGACTGCCCCTGGTGCTCCACTTCAACCACTGGCGATTCACTGAGTCGATGTTTTGCCTGATTAGCTTGATGCAATAGTGAAGTATGTGCGGAGGCATCGGCGTCGTAATCAATCTCGGAGGATGCGCTGTTGCGTATCCAGTCTGCCAGTAGATAATCGAAATCATCGCCGCCCAGATTGGTGTCACCGCCGGTAGCTAAAACTTCAAAAATTCCTTTCTGCAAGCTTAATAGAGACACATCGAACGTGCCCCCACCCAAATCAAATACAATGACATTGCCCTGATCCTGACTGTCAAGGCCATAGGCAACCGCGGCGGCGGTTGGTTCATTTAGCAGGCGCAGCACTTTTAAACCCGCCAGGCGCGCTGCATCCCGCGTTTGCTGACGTTGCGCATCATCAAAATAGGCGGGGACAGTGATTACAGCGCCGTCCAGGGCTCCCTGCATACAATCTTCCGCCCGCCGCACCAGGCACTTAAGAATATCGCTTGAGATGATTACCGGATCTTTGTCGCCATCGGCGGTACGAATAGCAGGTGTTTGATCATCTCGTCCCTCATTAAAATCATAGGGAATAAACTGCCTCTCAGCCTTAATCTCGGAGAGACTCTTTCCCAGCAGTCGCTTTACCGAAGCAATGGTATCTCCGGGATTGGCAATCATCTCGGATTTAGCTGCACTTCCTACTAGGGGTTCTTTTCCTTTCCGGTAGTAGACGATAGAAGACAGTAAACACTCGCCCTGGTCATCAGGCAGACACTCAACACTGCCACCACATCTCGCTGCAACCAGGGAATTGGTTGTGCCAAGGTCTATCCCTACCGCACGTTTACGTACGGGCTGAATTGGTTTACCACCAGGTTCGGAAATTTGCAGTAATGCCATGATTGTAAACTACAGATTAGTTGCCAGAGGCTCGCCAGTACCTCGACCAGGGTTAATTTTGGTCGAGGTACTAGTACCCCAGGCGCCGTTCCTCGATTGTGTCAATTTCAGACAATAATTTATGCAAGAATTGCAATTCGTGAAATAGTTCTTTTGCACCAGGGTATTTTTTCTCTTCCATATTGATGCCAAAGCTTAGTTCACATCGCTCTACTTTATCTCGAACTCTGGATTTTAGATCATCGAGTTGAGATTGGGCAGACTCATCGTTGGATATCTCTTCCAGAGACTCTCTCAATTGCAATTGCTCCATTAGCAAATCCATAGCCAATTCATCCTGGTTAACTTGCTCAACCTCCACATCATGGAGATAGAGCAGGTAGCCTGCCCGCTTTAAGGGTGAGTTTAAAGTGGCATAAGCCTCATTCAAAATACTCGTGTTCTGAACTGCCATTAGTTTTTCTTGCTCAGTGGAATCTGCGAACTTGTCCGGGTGAGTCTCGATTTGCAATTCATGGTATCTGGACGCAAGCACACCCAGATCAATATGAAATTTTTCTGTTATCGAAAATAACTGGAAATAATTTTGGCTGGCGAATTGCAAAATGATGCCATCTGTAGCTGGCTAGCTGTAGAAGCCTCCTGGTGTAAAGTGTCTGGTATTATTTCTAATCACTAATGCCTTATACACCAAGGCCTTATACACTAAAGCTCTCACCACAGCCGCACTCACCCTTGACATTCGGGTTTTTAAATTCAAAACCCTCGTTAATGCCCTGCTTCACAAAATCCATTTCTGTGCCATCGATATAGACGAGACTTTTGGGGTCAACTATTATTTTGATGCCTTGATCTTCAAACACCTGATCGCCCACCTCGAGTTTATCGGCAAATTCCAGCACATAGGCCATGCCAGAGCAGCCGGTAGTAGTCACCCCCACCCGAATTCCCAGACCATGTCCACGGGCAACTAATTGCTCTGAGACATGCTTTGCCGCTGATGCACTTACCGAAATGGCCATACTGGATTTACTACTCCTTGCGCTTTTTCTTTATATCATCAATAGCTGCTTTGATTGCATCTTCAGCCAACACAGAACAATGAATTTTTACCGGAGGTAAACCCAATTCTTCTGCAATGTCCTGGTTCTTGATTTGCTTCGCTTCCTGCAGTGACCGGCCTTTTACCCATTCAGTTAGCAGAGAGCTGGACGCGATTGCCGAACCGCAGCCATAGGTCTTGAATTTGGCATCCTCGATGACTCCTGCCGCATCTACCTTAATCTGTAACCGCATGACATCGCCACAGGCCGGCGCACCAACCATGCCAGTACCCACATTGGCATCCTTATCATCCAGCTTGCCAACATTACGTGGATTTTCGTAATGATCCAGCACCTTATCTGAATATGCCATAACTCAATCCCTAGTTTAGTGAGCAGCCCATTTAACTTGTTTCAAGTCAACGCCATCTTTGTACATATCCCAAAGCGGAGACAACTCACGTAATTTCGTAACCGCGTCATGAATTTTACCAATTGCGTAGTCTATTTCCTCTTCTGTTGTGAATCGACCCAGTGAGATGCGCAGGGAGCTATGGGCCAACTCATCACTCAATCCCAGAGCCCGCAAAACATATGATGGCTCAAGACTNGCTGAGGTACAGGCCGAACCTGAAGACAATGCCAGATCTCGTAGCGCCATCATGAGGGACTCTCCCTCGACAAAGTTAAAGCTGATATTCAGATTACCCGCCACGCGCTGCTCAAGATCGCCATTGACATAGACCTCTTCTATATCATTCAGACCATCAAGCAATCGAGTGCGCAATGCTGAAATTCGCTTATGCTCCTCAGCCATTTCTTCCCTGGCAATCCGATAGGCTTCGCCCATGCCGACAATCTGATGTGTAGCCAATGTACCTGAACGCAAACCGCGTTCATGACCACCACCGTGAATTTGTGCCTCGATCCTCACTCGCGGTTTGCGACGCACATACAGCGCACCAATTCCCTTTGGTCCATATATTTTATGTGCAGTTAACGACATCAGATCAACTTGCATTGTTTCCATATCGATTGCTATTTTGCCGGCACTTTGTGCTGCATCGACGTGAAATATAATTTTATTCTCGCGAGTTATCTTGCCTATGGCTTCGATATCATTTATTACGCCTATTTCGTTGTTTATGTGCATCAAAGAGACNAGGGTTGTATCGGAACGTAGCGCAGCAGCTACCGATTCAGGCGTTATAATTCCCTTCTCAGTTGGATCGAGATAGGTAACCTCGAATCCTTCCCGTTCTAGCTGGCGACAACTATCCAGTACCGCTTTGTGTTCGATCTTCGAGGTAATGATGTGCTTGCCACGCTTGCTGTAGAAGTGGGCTGCTCCTTTAATCGCCAGGTTATCGGCCTCAGTTGCACCTGATGTCCAGACGATTTCTCTTGGATCACACCTTAGCAGATCAGCCACCTGGCGCCGCGCTGCCTCTACGGCTTCTTCAGCTTTCCAGCCAAACATATGCGATCGGGAAGCCGGATTGCCGAAATTATTCTCCAGTGTAAGACACTTTGACATCTTCTCCACTACGCGGGGATCGACCGGGGTGGTGGCTGAATAATCGAAATAAATAGGAAAATGCATGTTAATACTCTTATACCGGATATTATAAACTGGTTACAGGTAACTGCATGTCACCAAGTCTGTCAGCGACAAGTGCAAGTTTCTTGTCCTGATTTTCCGCTATTTGCCTCACTTCATTCTTAGCTACCAGATCAGCCAGGCTGATGCCATCAAGAAACCTGTGAATTTGCTCACTCAGGTCCTGCCACAAGTGGTGGGTCAGACAAGTCTCTCCGTCCTGGCAATCACCTGCTCCCCCACACNTTGTAGTATCCACCGATTCATTCACTGCATCCACAATTTGAGCGATATAAATAGCTGCAGCGCCGCGCTCAAGCACATAGCCTCCACCTGGTCCACGCACACTTTTTACCAGACTACCTTTACGCAGCTTGGCAAATAATTGTTCCAGGTAAGAAAGGGAAATACCCTGCCGTCGAGATATACCGGCCAAACTGATTGGTCCTTCGCTCTCGTGAAGGGCCAAGTCCAACATTGCTGTTACCGCATACCTGCCTTTTGTAGTTAAGCGCATAATAATGCCATGGATTAGTCAATGAGCATGGGGCGATTATGTAATACCTAAGTAAAACAGTCAAGTATAAGGCTCCTTTACGGCCATCGTTGGTTAGCTTCCGTACTCACAAAAGCGCTGTGGGGGAAGATGGGGGTGTCTGGTGACCTTTATCTGATCAGGTTTGCTCAAACAGGATAGTCGAGGCCGCCTTGCCGAAATCGCTATCCATCTGGTAACCCAGTGACTTGGTAATAAGGCCAATGATGGCGAGATGGTGGGTACTATGGGAAATCAGCCCCATTAATTCCCGGTCGATGGTGCTGAGCAAGGTAACAGCTTCGCCCTCGTGGTAGACGGATTCACTGACTTCAATATTTTTGCCGGAATATTCGGATAGATCGAATGACAAAAATCGCCGCTGAATTGAGTTCAGGGCAAAGCTGGCAGCCTCTATATTGGTCTCAATGGATTTATCCCGCTCTCTGTCATCGTAGTCGATGCGGCCCTGCTGAATTCCGCTAAAGAAACACTGAAATCGGTCCAGGATATGGCGCAAATGGGCTCCAATGGAAGAATTTCCATTGCTCAACTCGATAAATACGGCCGGGGGTATAACGGCAAGCAGTTGTTCACACTGCCTAACGCCATTCAGACAACCCTGAATAAGCTGATTGCCTTCCAGATTCGCTTCCCCACTGCTGTCTTTGATGCCTGGGTTTGTCATATAGTTACTATCGTCTGATCCGGTTTAACCAAGTGCACAAAGCTGGTTGAAACCCGGGGCTGAACATAGCATATCGCCCATTTGGCTACTAGGGCAATAAGGATATGACCATAACAACAGACGGTTTATTGCATTCCTTACCTGTGTTTATCACCATAGGACCCTCTTTGNACGCTGCAAGCTGTGAATTCCGGGTACAAATCCAGGATGAATTGAGATGACACTGGCAGAAGTAAGCTTTAATTTTACAGGGAAAGCGTCTTGAAAGTAGATTTGCATTGCCACAGTCATTTCTCGGATGGGAAACATTCTCCGGAATTTCTGCTATCCCGAGCCGATCATAATCAACTGACTCATCTGGCCATTACTGACCACGATTACGTGGCCTTTCCGCTTACCGAAAACAACTCCAGCGTTAATTTAATCCCTGGAGTAGAGATTTCCTGTCTCTGGGAAGAAGTAGAAATTCATGTCGTTGGTCTGCTAATCGATCCAGCTAATCAACCATTGCAGGATCTCCTCCTTACTCAGCAGCAAAAACGCCAACACCGCATTGCAAAAATAGACCAATTACTTAAAGAGCTGGAGATGACTGGACTCTGGCGTCATCTTGAAGAATTAAACTGCACTTCCTATACCCGTAGCCACGTGGCTGATTTTCTCGTAGAGAAAGGCTTGTGTAAGAACAGAAAACGCGCGTTCGGCACGTATCTGGGTCGCAGAGGTAAGCTTTATATCGAGCCGCACTGGTGCGGAATTACTGACGCAGTTAAAGCGATCAACGACTCAGGTGGTATTGCTGTGTTGGCTCATCCAGGCCGCTATCCGCTGGGCAAGAACAAACTAAGAAGGCTATTAACAGAATTCAGCGAATGCGGTGGCGAAGCGCTGGAGGTTTGTTACGCCAACATCGACCGCTCCACCCGGGATAGGCTATCCCGACTTTGCCTCTCATTCGAGCTATGGGCATCTATGGGTTCGGATTTCCACGACAGCAGTGCTCACTGGACTGATGTTGGCAAATTTCCTGTCTTACCTGAGCTGTTACTTAATACTGCCATCTGGTTACACCCCAAATGGCTCACCGGTAATTAACAGCCCCGAGAAGGTATCCGTGCAATAGTTCTTAACGCCTTTTTATCGACGCTACCAAAACCCTGAACACATCGAGCAGCGTCTCATTTTTCCAGTCGGTGAACTCGCCTGCGTCCATGAATACGCCGTGTTCTTCGCAGGCCTCAAACTCTAAATGGGATTGCTTGGAGTCATTCTTCTTTGTCATCGGTTTGGCGCAGCGTGGACATGGTATGTCCCGCACCGTGTTGTAGGTTTTGCCAACTGAAGGGTCGCCACTGTCTGCATAATCTGCCATCCAATCTTTCTTTAATTGTTCAGCCTCTCCATGGTCGAACCATAAGCCCTGACAGCCATCGCACTGATCAATAACGACCTGACCGTGCAATGTCTCAATCTTCATTTCGGACATATTTGAATTACATTTGGGGCAGTCCATCTCAATCTCCTAATAACACTGATTACAATAGCGATGGCAACACCGATTCTTCCAGCTGATTCTGCTCTTATTTCCAGGCCGAGCACATCGCGATTGTTTTTTTGTACTAAATACCGCAGCGGAGACATTCTATAAGATAAAGCAGCTCAAAACCAAGCCCCAATTCTCCAGTAAAATCAGGGTGGGAATTTTCTACCCACTTGTTAAGTCTCCATTCACATAAAAGCTGTTAATGTTGCAGAAAGATACAACTATTCTGGAAAACAAGACAGATGGAAAATTCCGGACATCTAGTAAGGAGATGGATCATGCTTCAATTACGATTGCTACTACTTGCATCGCTGCTGGCAGTAACACCACCCGCCCTGGCACTATCCGGTTCGGAAAATGTCAGCAGTGGCTGCGCGACACTGGAATTCATGGCGAAAATGGTCTCGCTTAACACCATGTTGCCCGGTGATTTCGATAATGTTGAAGAAATGCTTGAATTGGAAGCCGAACTGGCAGAGTTAAACACACTGGTGTGTCAACCTGCCATACTTACCGGATTCACTCGGGGAAACAGCTATTACAGCAATGGTTACGTGGTTTCGGAAGATCTCTATCACGATCCGTGGTATTTCCCCAATGGCCAATTGTTCTTCGCCCAGCCCGGTGAAGATACGACTATCTACTATCCGAATGGCAGGATAATGTCCTATCACTGGATGCACGGTGATGGTGTTCTGTTCTGGCCCAACGGCACGCTTGCTACTGATTACTTCAGGGCCTTCGATGTGACCTGGTATTACCCGGATGGGAATATCATCACTTTTGAATCTGGCTACAAAGGCGGGCGTTGGTTCTATCCATTTCAGCGGCTGGATGGTGCTGTTGGCCAGGAAGTAATTTCAAGTAATTGGGGGTCCGAGGATGAGAATTTTACTTTTCTGAATTTCCGTGCCGATGGCAGTGCTTTCACGACGCGAGAAAGAATACGTCGCAAGCTTATTTTCGATGACATCGATCTGCTTGATGTGCCGGGCGTGATGCTGCTGATCACGCGAATGTATCAGCTAAGTGACTCAGCCAAACAATTTGCGCCGGCGGATGTCAATATTACCGGGGCGCCGTTTTAGATGTACCGGGGTCAGAGTCATTGCTTCTTTAATAATTGTATTGCGTCGCGCGATCCCTGAGCGTTGCCACATCGATCTGACCAGTCTGGCACTGAACCAGGTCGCTCTTGCTGAAAACATGAATACTGTCGGTGCGGCGGTTGGACTCTGTTTCAGGTCCCAAACTTTTTAGAATGACACTTACATTCTCTTGATCGGGTAATTCACGCAAAGTTGCACCGTAATCACACATCGCGGCGTATAAATTTGTCTCAAATTCCTCTACTTCACCTTGCCATTGTTCTGCATATTCCTGCTGGGCGAGTTCATTACGTTCTCTTAATTCACTCGCTTTGGTAAGCGCCTGGTCCCGCAATCGCTGAGTATTAGCCGTCAATTCCTGAATCACTGCATCGAATCCAGATCTGTCAATGGCATCGTTCGCATTGGCTGTTTGCTCCTGCACATCGGTTTCTATGTCCCGCAATTCATCCATCTGAGCAGAAAGATTTTCCTTCAACTCTGCAATCTCATCCCGCAAGACGTTGTAGCGCTCGTCATCCATTTCGCCCAGTGAGCGCAAGGATCTGGCAGCTTCAGAAGCTTGCTGGATTGCTGAATTCACCACGGCCGAATAATCCACGGCTGAAATCCTTTCCATCATCTGCCGATAATATTCACCCAGTTCATCCTGCCTGAGGGAGAGTGCCATCGCTTCCCGCGATTGGTCTATTCGCGGCCTGATAACAGTAACGTACGGGTTGCGGTTAGACTGCAGGGCTTGCTTTTCAGCTTGTAGACTTTGTAAAGAATAATATAGAGAATCCAGACTAAGCCGATTTCTGCGATTGGCAAGCGGTGAACGAATTTCCAGGATCACCCCCTGATTATGCAGATAGGTCGCATTAATATCCCCGGAGTTGCTACCGAAGAGGCCACGGGTTTGTTCTAATTCCAATGCATCCTCCAATACACCGGAGAAGATGTTTATATTTTTTTGCAAATCCTCCAGTTCAACTTCCTGTGAATACCCAGTTGCAGATATTCCCAATAATGAAACTCCAATCAAGCTAATTAATCTGTACCGATTCATAAACTTCCCCTAATTAGATGGATCCTGATAGCTAACGAAGGTCGCCAATTGCTGTAACGAGCGAATGGTTTTATAATCACTATCTGCCAGTTCCTGATAGCCCACCTGGAAATCCTGCATATCCAATTGTCTCTGTTGCTCAATATAGCCAGCCATTTGATCGAGACTCTGTGCAGTGGCCTGTTGAGTTTGATCCAGTACGGCCTGCATTAGTCGCAGGTTGTTTGCATCCTGTCTGTCTTCAACCCTGATCACCAGGTTTTCCATTTCTTCACGCTGCATTTGCTCGAATTCTGCCAAGTGGCTTTCGATATCCATGGCAGCCTGATTTGCCCCAAAAGATATGGCCATACCGCTTTCATCAGAGCTTATAGACACATTGAATAGAAGCAGGCTAAGCATGGCGAAAGAAGCGGCCGTGGGAAACCACTGCCATCGATGCCAGAATCCGCCATTTGTTTCAGCGCCGCGATGCTCCCGCCGGAACAATTCCACTCCTCTGTCCCAGTGTGGGACCTTTTCCTCCTCCCATTGCCTCAGTTGGCTTTTTGCGTTAAGGAGCAGTTCCAGTTCGCCACTGCAAAATTGACACTCGGTAAGATGTTTCTCCAGTTCTTCTTTGGCGACCAATGCCAGATCGTCAGCAAAATACTCCACCAGCAAGTGCTGTGTCTTAGGACAGGACATGATTTTCCTCCGCTACAATCTTTAGCTTTTTAAGTGCACTGTAANATCGGGTTTTCGCCGTATTAATTGAAATTTCCTGCATTCCGGCGATTTCCTCAAAAGTTTGTGATTGATAAATTTTTAGCTCAACAACCAGACGTTGATCCATGGTCAATTTACCCAACATTTTTTGAACCTGTTGGTTAGCCTGGCCCTGGTGTACCCTGGAATCCGGCTGGTAAGCCGGGTCACTCGGCAACCGTTCAAACTCATCGCTGGCCGGCTGATCGTCAGATTTTGACAGATTTGTAAACAACCGCTTTCGCCTATTCATATCCACCGCCTTATTATGGGCGATTCGATAAATCCAGCTACTAAACTTCGCATCTCCTCTGAAGCGGTGCAGGTTGCGATAGATGCCTAAAAACACTTCCTGCATCAGGTCCATGGCATCTGTTGCATTTCCAGTTAAGCGCAGACCGTAGTTGTATATTTTCCCCTCATAGCGCTTGACCAATTTTTCCCATGCGTAGGCCGACCCCTTAAGAGCAGCGGCAATTAGCGCCTCGTCTTCGTCGATAAGCGTCATGGTGTTCCCATCCGTTTCTGCTGACAATTTAACTTACTCTATCGATCTATCGATCTATCAGTCAAATTATTCACCAAAAAAGAGTACTAAGGGAGCCTCTGGTTAATTATTAGGTCGCAAGCTGAATAGAAATAGTTTTAAAGGAAGTGCAGATATCGCCTGCCGGTATGGACTGCTTCATTAGTATTAATGGTGGCATTGGTAGTGGTACTGGCTGCGGCATCGATACCAGCTCTGATAATTACTCAGACCGGCGTCGCAGCCAAATCCATACACCGGTTGCAGCCATCAACATAAACAGTACCGCCATAATATCCACCAGTAAAGCCCCAGCAGCACCAAAAATGCGCCCACTATGCAAATCGAGAACAAGCCGCTCGACGCTGAGTAAAGTGCTTCTGTAATGTTCTCGTATGGCAGCCTCGAGCCCTTCCGGCACCGTAGAGGCAGCACT
>PBTO01000008.1 GCA_002726595.1 Gammaproteobacteria bacterium
TTATTATTTTTTTGTTTGCGCACCTCCTTTTATGACATACCGAAAGAAATTTGGAGGGTTTATTAGAATCCTGCTACCCCAGTAACAAATGACTTGCGCCTCAATCAATTCCTTACGCTTATTGTGGATAAGCCACCTTAAACCGCCCTTGGGGAACTCGGGATAGTTCTTAGAAAAAGAATTAACGGATTGTAGATTGGGTGTTGTTATTTCCTCGCTTGGTTCTTGATTCACTGGGACCCCCTAAACATCTTATCGACCATGCGCTCAACCGTGGCAGATCTGTGGTCATCCGTTAGATGCGAGTACCGTTGGACCATCGCCAAAGTTTTATGGCCTAAAATATCGGCGATCTCGCGCAAAGTCGCGCCACTCATCGCGAGAAATGATGCAGCGGTGTGACGCAGGTCATGAAACCTGAAATCAACTAAATCTGCTTCTGTCCGCACTAGTATCCAGGCGTAATCCATATTAAATGATTTGGTCAGTCCTTTTTTTCCACGAGAAGGAAAGACAAACGAAGTGCTATCGATTGGTCGAACCTTTGCTCTTTCTTTTAGTGATGTCAGTGCCGGCCCGGCCAAAGGAACGGAGCGAGTCTCATTGTTTTTTGTGATTCTGAGAGTTATCCGTTGGTATTTAAAGTCAATGTCGTGCCAGCGCAAGCCTATGATTTCGCCACGTCGCATTCCTGTGGTAATAGCAAGCAGAACAATGGTTAACATTTCAGGATATTTAGTGCAGTTTTTGCAGGCTAGTAGTAGAGCATCTTGCTCGCTTTCAGATAGAAAACGGCATCTCCCTTTGGGTTCCCTCAAATGCTTGATACGTAAGCAGGGATTTTCGTCGAGCCACTGCCACTCAGAGGTTGCGTATCCGAGCAGCGCTCGTAAGCTTGCTACATAACGGTTCACCGTGGCATTTGATCGCAGTTTGCCTTGGTGGCGTCCGAAGTTGGCGGGTTCTGTTTGTAACTTTCGACGACATTCAATGACAACAGATGGCGTGATATCACCTAAAACCTTGTCACCAATTTGAGATTCCCACCAGGCAAGGTGCGTGATTCGACCACTTGAATCAGCGAGCTGCATCAGAATATCCTCGCCGTAGCGAGCAATGGCATCTCTCAATGACCTATATCTAGATTCCACATAATTGAAATGTCGTCCAGCGAGGATTGCTGATTCGTGTTGGATGCACCAGCGTTCAGCGTCGGATTTTGTATTTAGTGTTGCAGAGAGAGGACTTTGCCCTTTTCGCCGTATTTTGCAGCGGTAGGAGGTTTTACCATCTTTGGTCGTGCGCTTTTCTGTGGTAGCCATGCGATTATCCCTGTCGGCTCTGTTGGCCGAAGTAAAATTAGGAATTTAGTTTTCGCAGGCTAATTTAAAGTGCGCCGAACACTGACCAAACTGTAGAACAAACTGGAGCAAACGACCAGTAATAATTCGACGTGTGGCTCACTTGATTGTCCCATGAGTGTCCCATGGGCATTGAGAAAAAAGACGAGAAGGAGTGTAACTTATTGATTTAATTGGTGGGCCCACCTGGATTCGAACCAGGGACCGACGGATTATGAGTCCCTCGGGATGTCCGCGCGAGCATTTCACCGGGTTTTAAAATTGGCCAGGACCATAGCTGACTTCGAGCAGCACGATGATATTACTGACAATGACCTGCTGGAAGCACTGAGTCACCGTAGATCAGATACGTTCCACGCCGGGTACTAGCCAGGGGCCAGTGACTGCAGATAATATTCCTCACACCTCGAGGCAACGAACAAAAATCAAGTCCTAATTGTAATAACCACTAATTGTTGTTTTGAGTAGAGCTAATTTCTTCCAACCTTTTTTCCATATCTCCTATTTCAACTTCAAGCTCCGCAATCCGCTCCTCGGCTCTTTTTAGCGCCGAGGCCTGCGCCTGAAATTCCTCACGAGACAGAAGATCCAGTTCGGCAATCCCCTTCTGTAGTAACTGCCCCAACTTTGTGCGCAGCTCTTCATTTAGCTCACCCGCAAGCGGCATCAGGGCGGCGATGCGGGCACTTAGCTCTTCAATAAATTGACGGTCAACCATTAAATACAGGCTCAAAATTTGAAAATTGGATTTTGGTCTATTTCGGAGGCGGTGACAAATAATAATTACTGGTCACCGACCTCACAAAACAACCCATGCACCCATGTGGTGCAATTAGAGGTTTCGCGCACTGCATGTGCACAATATTTGCTCCTGATTTCCTGTTTTTCCCCCGTGAAATCATATTTATTTGTCTAACCCATTGATATTTCGGGAAATATCNGAATTGGCATGACCCATGCAACAAGCAAGCTAAGTTGTATGACTACCAACAGTCAATCCGCTTATAAACATAGGAGCAAAGTAATGAAGCTAGTCACGGCTATTATCAAGCCATTCAAACTGGATGATGTCCGCGAGGCATTATCTGATATCGGGGTGCAGGGCATCACAGTTACTGAAGTAAAGGGCTTCGGAAGACAAAAAGGCCATACTGAGCTGTATCGCGGTGCGGAGTATGTAGTGGACTTTCTACCCAAGGTAAAAATTGAAGTAGCTATTGGTGCAAGTTTACTGGATGGAACTTTGGAAGCAATTACCAAAGCTGCCAACACGGGCAAAATTGGTGATGGCAAAATTTTCGTTACAGATCTGGCGCAGATCATCCGGATTCGAACAGGAGAAACAGGAGACGAAGCAGTTTAGTTGATAACCGCTGCTTCCGGTCAAATCCACAGACAAATTGATATTTACAGATTGTTGAGGAAACAAATAATGAACAAGCTTTTTGAGAAAAAAACGGGGTTCGGTATTTTAGCCACATTGCTAATGATACTTCCTGGTGTAGCATCCGCTCAGGAACTGGACACCGGCGATACTGCCTGGATGATTACTGCAACAGTCCTGGTACTACTAATGACCATCCCCGGTCTTTCCCTATTTTATGCCGGCATGGTACGCAGTAAAAACGTACTTTCTGTGCTCATGCAGTGCTTTGCCATTACCGGTTTAATGACAGTTATCTGGATGCTTTGGGGTTACAGCATGGCATTCGATACCACCGGGATGGAAGCCGGAGTACTTAATATAAACTCGATTGTGGGCGGCCTAGGCAACGCGTTTATGTCAGGTATAACAGTCGATTCGATGTCAGGCACGATCCCCGAGTCGGTGTTTGCAACATTTCAAATGACCTTCGCAATAATTACTCCGGCACTGATTGTGGGTGCTTTCGCAGAACGGATGAAATTTTCCACCATGCTGGTGTTTATGGCGTTGTGGGTCACCATTTGCTACGTACCCATGGTGCACATGGTGTGGTCCGGTGACGGCGGTTTATTGTGGGACTGGGGCGTGATTGATTTCGCCGGTGGTACCGTTGTTCATATTAATGCAGGTATTGCAGGATTGGTTGCCGCGGTTATGCTTGGCAAGCGCAAAGGCTATCCAACTACGGCCATGCCGCCACATAATCTGACTTATACCATAATCGGTGCCGCACTATTGTGGGTCGGCTGGTTCGGATTTAATGCTGGCTCTGCTGTTGCAGCCGGCGGTAGCGCAGGAATGGCAATGCTGGTTACTCAAATCGCTACAGCGACTGCAGCGATTACCTGGATGAGTGTGGAGTGGTTCGCACATGGCAAGCCCAGCGTCCTCGGTATTGCATCAGGTGCGGTAGCCGGTCTTGTGGCCATCACACCTGCTTCAGGATCTGTGGGTCCACAGGGTGCGCTTTACATTGGGATCGCAGCAGGCATTGGTTGTTTCTTTGCCGCTACTACGCTGAAAAGGGCAATGGGTTATGATGATTCCCTGGATGTTTTTGGTGTACACGCTATTGGCGGAATTATCGGCGCCGTATTAACCGGTGTATTTACCGCCGAACTATTTGGGGGCACGGGTTTGGCAGACGGCATTGGTGCACAATTATGGATTCAGATCAAAAGCGTGATATTCACCGTGGTTTATACCGGTGTGTTGACTGCAGTAATACTGAAAGTTCTCGATGCAACCATGGGTCTTCGCATTAGTGATGAGGAAGAACAGGAAGGAATCGATATTACCTCTCACGACGAGCG
This sequence comes from Gammaproteobacteria bacterium, assembly GCA_002726595.1. Lineage (GTDB taxonomy): Bacteria > Pseudomonadota > Gammaproteobacteria > Pseudomonadales > Pseudohongiellaceae > UBA9145. Next base: position 4,101 of record PBTO01000008.1, read on the forward strand.
TGGATACATATTTTGATTTCGCTTAACAAATGAACAAATAGATGGACCATTGTAGCACTACTCAAAAGCGCCTTTTTCAAGGCGCTTTTTTTTGTATTCATAAATCGTTACGCAGAGCTTTTGTAATGAGTATCTTGCCAGGGCTATACAACTCCTCTCCCAATAACTTACTCCTGTTTACTCTCCGATTCGCAGCAAAAGCAATGATTAACTCTCCACTCCAGGCTGGTCCCGGGACAATCAGGGCAGCATAAAACTGTGCTGCAGTTAACAGTTTAACCCGTAGTTAGACTATGTGATCAGTACATTGCTTGATATGTGAATCCTCTCACAGGCATTAATTGTAAGGGCGTGTAGCATTATGAACATGCAGATCACACAAACAGAGACCAGCCCCCGTGCCCTGCTGAAACTCAATCCCGGGGAGCTGCTAATCGGCATGTATGTTTCCGAATTGGATCAGCCGTGGGTTAACACATCATTTCCCGTGGGCGGTTTCCACGTGAAAAAAGCCGAGCAAATCGAGACTCTGCAAAGAATTTGCCGGTATGTGATTATCGATCTCAATCAGGGGACAAGACCGAAAAAGCAGAGAAAGGCAAATCTTACAATCCTCAGTAATGCGCGGAAAAAAGCGCCCTTTGCCACTGCAATTAATATAAAACGAGACACTTATCCGATTACGAGTACGCCAAAACAGGAAATAGATAAGGTTGTCAGACTCTATTCCAGTTTGAATGCTGAACTTGAGCAGATGTTCAGCCAGGCAAGAGAGGGCGAGGGATTGCAGTTGGGCAATCTGGATCAATCGATAAGTGGCGCAGTTGATAGCCTGATAAGAAATCCGTCGGCATTTATCTGGTATTTGAATACAGATCCGACCAGGGCACTAAAAACAAGCTATTGTGTCCGGGCGGCAATCTGGGCTGCGCTGCTGGCAAGAAATGTCTGACTGCCAGAAAGTGAAATCAAAATCCTTTTTCTTGGCACCTTGGTAGCCGATATTGGATTGAGCCTCTTACCTAACAAACTGCTGGATAAACGTGGTTCTTTCAGGAAGAAAGAATTTCTGGTTTATTGCAAACATACTCAATTCAGCCTGGAATTACTGGGTCAGGAAAAGGGCATAGATAGTCGAATAGCAGGGATTGTTCGTTGTCACCATGAGCGACATGACGGGAGTGGTTTTCCGCGTAATTTGATTGGGGAGTAAATTCCGCTACTGGCCAAGTTTGTCAATATTGGATACAGTTTTGAGCGCTTGTTGCATTCTGAATCGGGCAAGAAACTGAAATCCCCCGCAACTGCAGTAGCCAGGCTCTATAAACAACGTAAATTGAAATTTCCGGAGCAATTGATCGTTGAATTTATCCATGCCCTGGGAATGTATCCGGCAGGCTCTATTGTCGAGTTGGGTAGTGGCGAGTTGGCTCTTGTATTGGAGCAAAACGCAGAGGAAAAGCTGGCTCCGCGCGTTGTGCTTGTGGCTGATGCAAACAAGCGCGTTCTATCAAGGCCCAAACTACTGGATCTGTCTGCCTTAAATCAGTTCAGTGAGCGTCGCTCGAAAGTGAGCAGTGTTGAGCCTGGTCAGTTTCGTATTGATCCTCGGCGCTATTCGCTCAAGGTCTTTGGTCGCCAGATTGGAATCGGGAACTTCAGCTTTCGGTTGTAGGAAAGCAAACAATATGACAACCTGGCAGAGTGCTGCTCAATCCTTCGGCTTAATTTAGGCCCCGCTGAGAGCTAACCCCGTTATTCAGAGGTGCCCTAGAGTTTCATAATCAGGGTGAAGTGCTTCCTGCTATAGCGATCCCCAGAGGAATTGCAGAATACTCAGTGCCACCACTGGAGCCGTTTCTGTTCTGAGAATTCTCGAGCCAAGCCTAACGATAGAAAAATCACTGGCACGGGCTAACGCGATTTCCTTCGTTGAAAATCCACCCTCAGGGCCAATGGTTAAGTCGACAGGTGTTTGCTTGTTGAGTTCACCGAGATCGGTATCACCAGACTGATCCAGCATAAGAGAAAAATTCTTCCTTTCTGAATTAATCCAATCTGATAAATTACGCGGCAGCTTAATGGAAGGAATTTCGCTGCGACCACTTTGCTCACAAGCGCTAATTGCTACTTTGCGCCAGTGATTGATGCGGTTTTCCAGCCGCTCTGGTTTTAGTTTCACCTCACATCGATCGCTGAACAGGGGAGTAATACTGCTCACTCCCAGTTCTGTTGATTTTTGAATCGCATAATCCATGCGTTCGCCTCGGGATAGCCCGAGCCCAAGGTTTATCTCGATAACAGGGTTTGAATGGTTCTCGCAATTGGCACCGGTCTCTACTACCACGCTGGAATTATCTGCTGATATGACCGTTGCCTCGAATTCTCCATCCCTGCCGTTAAATAGTCGACATAGATCACCGGCTCTAATTCGGAGTACGCGGGATAAATAGTGGGCAGCGTCATCTGTCAGGGTAAATGTATTCTGCGAGGAAAGCGCTTGGTCCACATAAACTCTAGCAACACGCACAACCGTAACTCCTTACCTGGGGTCTTACCTAGGGAGCTTACTCAGAGAGTCCGAGGTTTTGCCAGATCTGTTTGACGCTTTTCGCTTGATTCATGGTGTAGAAATGTAAGCCTGGTGCGCCGCCTTCCCTTAAACGCTCACATAGTCGGGTGACAACATCTATGCCAAATGCACTGATGGATTTTTGATCCTCACCGAATGCCATTACCCGCTGAGAAATCCAGCGTGGGATTTCTGCGCCACAGTTAACGCTGAAGCGTGACAGATTGGCAAAGTTGGTAATGGGCATAATGCCAGGCACGATGGGAATATCCATTCCGATGGCGGCGCAATTCTCAACAAAATTAAAATAGGCGTCCGCGTTATAAAAATACTGGGTAATTGCAGAGTTTGCACCGGCATCGACTTTTTGTTTGAAGAAACCAATGTCCGCATCGTAACTGGAAGACTCCGGATGGATTTCCGGATAACAGGCCACATCGATATGAAAATGATCACCGGTCTTCAGGCGAATAAATTCCACCAATTCGGAAGCATAACGGTATGTAACCGTTGAACTCGAATCAGATGGAATATCACCACGCAATACTACCAGACGATCAATCCCTTCGGCTCGGTACTCTTCCAGCAATTGCTCTACTTCCGGTTCACTCGAACCGCCAAACGAAAGATGGGGTGTCATCGTTGATCCGAGTGCTTTAAAGCGCAGAACTATCTTCCGCGTTCCCACTTTGGTAGTACCGCGGGCACCATAGGTGACAGAAAAAAACTCTGGCCCCAAGGCAGCGAGTTCTGCGTGAACAGCATCCAGTTTGGTCTCCCCTACCGGTGTTCGCGGCGGGAAAAATTCGAAACTGAATTGTGGGGCCGATGTCTTATTCATTTAATTTTTTGGTTTAAGAAACAAAGGCAGAATTCACGGGAATCGTTCCAGTGGACAGGCTAAGAAGTATTTTCAACTATTTACCTTCCGCGGCTCATCTACAGACTGCCCGTTAATATTTGTAACTATCGGTTTTATATGGTCCGTCGACACTCACATTAATATAGCTGGCCTGGGCCTCAGTCAATCGGGTTAACACACCACCAAAACCGTTTACCATTAACTGCGCTACTTCCTCATCGAGATGCTTGGATAAGACTTCCACAGTTAAACTGTGTATTTTATTTTCCTCAGACTGGTTGGCGAATTTTCGTTCAAACAGGAATATCTGCGCCAGAACCTGGTTGGCAAAAGAGCCATCCATTACTCTTGAAGGATGACCGGTGGCATTGCCGAGATTAATTAATCTGCCTTCAGAAAGTAAAATCAAATAGTCATCCTTATCGCTTTCGCCAGATCGAAAAATCTTGTGAACCTGCGGCTTGATTGTTTCCCACTGCCAGGTATCGCGCATAAATTGCGTATCAATTTCGTTATCGAAGTGGCCAATGTTGCATATGATGGCGCCGGACTTCACTTTTTGCAGCATGTTTTTATCGCATACATTGATGTTGCCGGTTGCGGTAACGATCAGGTTCAGTTTGGATAACAAGCTCTCGTTTATCGAATCAATAGAACCGTCGTTGGCACCATCAATATAGGGAGAAACAACTTCGAAGCCGTCCATACAGGCCTGCATGGCACATATGGGATCTATCTCTGCAATCTTTACAATCATGCCCTCCTGCCGAAGACTCTGCGCAGAGCCCTTGCCAACATCACCGTAGCCAATGACCAGCGCATGCTTGCCCGACAGTAACATATCGGTACCGCGCTTGATGCCATCGTTAAGGCTATGCCGGCAGCCGTATTTGTTATCGTTTTTCGATTTGGTAACCGAGTCGTTTACATTGACTGCAGGAACCTTCAGTGAGCCCTCCTCCAGCATTTCCATCAGGCGATGCACACCGGTGGTTGTTTCCTCTGTAATACCATGGATGCCGTCCAGCATTTGCGGATACTTTTCATGCACCATCGCCGTTAAATCACCCCCATCATCCAGAATCATATTGGCATCCCAGGGCTTTCCGTCCTGCAGGATTGTCTGCTCTATACACCACGCCCCTTCTTCTTCGGTCTGACCCTTCCAGGCGTAAACGGCAACACCTTCGGNCGCCATAAAGGCCGCAGCATGGTCCTGGGTTGAGAAAATATTACAGGAAGACCACCTGACTTTAGCACCTAATGCAATCAGGGTTTCTATTAACACCGCCGTTTGTACGGTCATGTGTATACAGCCCAGGATCTTTGCCCCTGCCAGCGGCTTGTCTGTGGCGTATTTTTCACGTAGAGCCATCAGTGCAGGCATCTCTGCTTCTGCCAGCGTGACTTCCTTTCTACCAAAATCAGACAGACTAATATCGGCAACTTTATAGTCAGCGATTGCATTGTCTTGCTCTTGTAAAGATAGATTATTCATTTCAGTTATCCCGTTAGTCTCATAAACCAGCCGCTTCTTTCAAAGCCGCCGCCTTGTCTGTCTCTTCCCAACTGAAGCCTTCATTTTCCCGACCGAAGTGTCCGTAGGCAGCGGTCGACTGATAAATAGGCTTGATCAGATCCAGCATCTTGATCAAACCTCTCGGTCGTAATTCGAAGTGCTCTCGAATCAGCGCAACAATTTTATCGTTAGTTATTTTGGCAGCGCCAAAGCATTCAACACTTATCGATGTAGGCTCAGCTACACCAATTGCGTAAGAGAGTTGAATTTCACAGCGTTCTGCAATACCAGCCGCTACTAGGTTCTTTGCTACATAACGGGCAACATAGGCAGCAGAGCGATCGACTTTGGAAGGATCCTTGCCAGAAAAGGCTCCCCCGCCGTGCNTTGCCATGCCGCCATAGGTATCGACTATAATTTTTCGACCGGTCAGTCCACAATCTCCATGGGGACCACCAATAACGAAGCGGCCGGTTGGATTAATGAAGTATTTGGTGTCGGCATTTACCCATTCCCCCGGCAGTACAGGTTTGATGATCTCTTCCATGACGGCTTCTTGCAGATCACCGAGAGAAATTTCCGCTCTATGCTGGCTCGATAACACCACAGCATCGATGGCTACCGGTTTGCCATCTTCATAGCGAAAGGTTATCTGGCTCTTCGCATCGGGTTCTAACCAGGGCAGAGTGCCATTCTTTCGAACTTCAGACTGGCGCTTCACCAGCAAATGAGAATAAGTAATAGGTGCTGGCATTAACACATCCGTTTCGTTGGTTGCATAGCCAAACATCAACCCCTGATCACCGGCACCCTGCTCATGGTCGTCTGTCTCATCAACACCCATTGCGATATCCGGAGACTGTTTCCCAATAGCGTTGAGTACTGCACAAGTATTGCTGTCAAACCCGCTTTCGGAGTTGTTATAGCCAATATCGTTGACTACGCCTCTGACAACAGCTTCGATATCCACATACGCCTCGGTAGTTATTTCGCCAGCGACTACCACCATGCCGGTTTTGATCATGGTTTCGCAGGCCACACGAGAGGCCGGGTCTTGCTCCAGGAGGGCATCGAGGATGGCATCGGAAATTTGATCCGCCATTTTGTCCGGGTGACCCTCAGATACCGACTCTGAAGTAAACAAGCTTGTTTCAGTCATTACTCTATTCCTTTCATAAACTAGTAGTACAAAAAATTAACACTGATAATTCCGTTAGCATTCAAGGGGCAAGCTGTGCAGACTTGCTAAACAGGCGCATTTGAATTTGGAAACCGTTTCTTAATCCCAGATACGAACTTTGATCAACCGACAAGTTTGCTTTTTCGGCCCACAGACATAGATCGTTCTCATCGAAACCCAGCCAGATATCGCCGCAGGACTCTCTCACCCAGTCCTGGTCATGGGGACACAAATCGACAATGAGCAACGTGCCGCCGGGATTAAGTATTTCACTGGCCTCTTTAAAAGTCTTGGCCGGAGAGGAAATGTGATGCAGCACCATATTAAAGATGAGCAGGTCAGAACGATTCTTTTTCTTCGCGACAGTCGTGTCTCCCAATATGAATTGCACATTGGTGCGTTGCGCGGAAGCAATACAGTTTTTTGCTCGCTCCAGCATCTCTTTTGAATTATCCACCGCAATAACTCGTTCGAATTGAGTGGCGAGTTGTGCCAGAAGCTCACCCTCTCCCGGGCCGACTTCCATAGCAGTTTTTCCGGTATCCAGCGCAAGAGCATCGAGCAGGTCCAGCAGATTTTTAGCATAGTGGGTATATTCGGTGATCAGTCCCTGCTTCTCCCGGAACTTGTCGGCATTGCGGTTGAAAAAACTCAGCGATAGTCGGGAACGCTCCAGATGAACAAATCGTATTCTTTTCAGCTGATCATCTGGCAATGGCAAGCAGTCGATATTGTCGAACAAGCTGCGTTTGATAGACAGGAAAGGATCCGAGATCACCAATAGCAAGCGGCGGTAAAAAATTGAATTGCCCTCTCGTCTTGTCGTTAGCAAATCTGCTGTGGAGAGGATCTTTAGATGGTGGCTTAACAGCGACTGCTTGATATCGAGAATATGGCAAAGCTCAAGGACGCCAAAAGACTCACTTTTCAGTAATCTAAGAATTTTCAGGCGCAGATTATCGGCCAATGCCTTACACAACACGGCAAGCTGATCGGTTTGCACCATGGCAGGCGCTGGATTGGCCTTAAGGGCTGCAGCAGCCATAGGTCTTCGATTCCGGAAAGCAGGGAAGTGCTAGGCTAACAGGTAGCGGGCAAACATTCAAATCTATATCAATATATTTTGATATAGAGTGCCTGTGTTCAACGTCCACAGCAACCGTGATATTCCCTACTCAAGGACGTTGACCCAATAATTCAAGTAGCTTATTAGTTTAAGGTGCGGGAAAATACCTGCCGTCAAAAATTGGCTGACCCTGCCTGGTTAGTGAACTTAAAACCCCGAGGCCAGGATTGCGGCATCGATAAGGCGAAAGAAAGCAGTCAACGAGTAAAATCGGTTTCAACAGGAGTTTCGGTTTATGTCCAACAGCAGTGCGTCACGTAAAGACTGTGCTAATGCAATTCGTGCCCTGAGCATGGATGCCGTACAAAAGGCACGTTCGGGTCATCCCGGCGCACCCATGGGAATGGCCGACATAGCCGAGGTTCTATGGAATAATTTCCTAAAGCACAATCCCGGTAACCCCAACTGGTTTAACCGTGACCGGTTTATTCTGTCAAATGGCCACGGCTCGATGCTGATCTACTCTTTATTGCATCTTAGCGGCTATGATTTATCCATCGATGACATTCAAAACTTTCGCCAGCTCGGCTCAAAAACTCCCGGCCATCCTGAATATGCTTATACCCCCGGAGTAGAGACAACCACCGGTCCGCTGGGACAGGGGCTGGCCAATGCTGTGGGTATGGCCATTGCAGAGAAAACGCTGGCTGCCCAATTTAATCGGGACAGTCACGAAGTTATAGACCACCACACGCATGTTTTTGCAGGTGATGGCTGCCNGATGGAGGGCATCTCCCACGAGGTGTGCTCTTTGGCGGGGACACTCAAATTGGGCAAATTGATCGTCTATTACGATGACAATGGCATTTCAATCGATGGCGAGATCGAGGCGTGGTTTGCCGATGATACGGCCAAGCGCTTCGAAGCCTATGGCTGGCAAGTATTATCTGTAGATGGCCACGACCCGCAGCAGATCGCCGTGGCAATCCAACAGGCTCAAGAGGAAACCGGCAAGCCAACATTGATTAGCTGCAAGACGATCATAGGCTTTGGCTCACCCAAAAAACAGGGAACTGCATCGAGTCATGGCAGTCCACTTGGAGAAGAGGAAGTAGCAGCCACCCGTGAAGCCCTGGATTGGCCCCACGAGCCATTCGTGATTCCGGAGCAGATAAAACAGCACTGGGATGCAACGGAGAAAGGCTTTGTCACCGAATCAGCCTGGAAAGAAAAACTGGCGGTATACGAAGAGGATTATCCCGACCTGGCAATGGAGCTGGTGAGACGGTTAAAAGGTCAGCTACCCGGTTACTTTGAACGTAAGGCTAATGAGTTTATTCAAAAGAGCCAGGCGGCGGCAGAGTCACTCGCCAGCCGTAAAGCTTCACAGAACTGTATCGAAACCTATGCCCGATTATTACCGGAGATAATCGGTGGCTCGGCCGACCTGACCGGATCCAATCTCACCATGTGGTCTGGCAGCTCGCCGATTAGTGAGAGTGCGGACGGGAATTATGTTTACTATGGAGTGCGCGAATTTGGTATGACCGCCATTGCCACGGGTATCGCCTTGCACGGCGGATTTATTCCCTACACGGCAACTTTCCTGGTATTCATGGAATATGCTCGTAATGCGGCGCGGATGGCGGCGCTGATGAAACAGCAAAATATTCTTGTCTATACCCATGATTCCATCGGGCAGGGAGAGGATGGCCCGACCCATCAGCCGATAGAACAACTGGCCAGTCTGCGACAAACCCCCAATATGTCTGTCTGGCGCCCCTGTGATGCGGTAGAAACGGCGGTGGCCTGGAAAGCGGCTATTCAGAAACAGGAAGGACCGAGTGCACTGGTCTTCTCCCGGCAGACAGTCACGCATCAGGAGCGATCTGCTGCACAGGTCGATGATATTGCCAGAGGCGCCTATATCCTCAGGGACTGTGATGGCACGCCTGAGGTAATCATTATTGCCACGGGATCGGAAGTAGAAATCTGCCAGCAAGCTACCTCCACCTTGCACGAGGAGGGCGTAAAAGCCAGATTAGTTTCAATGCCCAGCGTCGATACCTTCGAACAACAGGATACTGACTATCAGGAGCAGGTCCTGCCCGCAGTGGTACGCAAACGACTGGCTGTGGAGGCCGCGGCAGCAGATTACTGGCGTGGGCTTGTTGGGCTGGATGGCAAGGTAATCGGTATGCAATCCTTCGGAGAATCAGCTCCAGGCGCTGTGCTAATGGAACACTTCGGTTTTACTGTGGCCAAGGTGGTAGAAACTGCCAAGTCCTTCTAAAACGTGCCGCCTTTTTATTTGGTCGCCTGAATTTTTGGTAGTTTGACTATGCCGTATCGCATCGCAATTAATGGCTATGGCCGCATCGGCCGCTGTGTCCTGCGCGCTTTCTATGAGTCTGCCAATTATGCCGATTTACGCATAGTTGCAATTAATGATCTGGCTGATATTCGAACCCTGGCCCATCTTACGCGGTACGACAGCACACACGGACGATTTTTAGGGTCCGTGGAGGCAAAGGGCAAGCTGCTGTTGGTCAATAAGGATCCGATAAGTATTACTAACCAGCCAGTGCTTGATGCACTGCCGTGGCGGGAATCGGCAATTGATCTGGTGATGGAGTGCAGTGGCTCGTTTACCGACAGAATTTCTGCGGAAAAGCACCTTGGCAATGGTGCTCAAACAGTGCTGTTCTCCCAACCTGCCGAGGCTGATGTTGATGCCACGGTTATCTATGGCATCAACCATCAGGACTTGTCCGCCAACCACAGGATTATTTCCAACGCCTCCTGTACCACCAATTGCGTCGTCCCCGTAATTAAGGCATTACATGACAAATTTCGGGTAGCCTCGGGTGTCATCACGACGATTCATTCCGCAATGAACGACCAGCCGGTAATCGATAGTTCGCATCACAATGATCTGCGCAAAACCCGCAGTGCCGTGCAATCAATCATTCCGGTTGATACTGAATTGGCCAGGGGAATTGAGCGCATCTTGCCCGAGCTGGCAGGTCGCTTCGAGGCCCAGGCAGTTCGAGTTCCCACGGTCAATGTTTCGGCCATGGATATCAGCATCCTGGTGGAGGAATCCTGTACCGCAGATACTGTAAATGAGGCAATTCGAGCTGCCAGCGAGGTAATCCTGCCTAATGTACTGGGCTATACAGATGAGCCCCTGGCTTCCTGCGATTTTAATCATGATCCGCGCTCAGCAGTGGTAGATTTGAATCAGACCCGGGTTGCTGGCAGGCAGTTGGTCAAATTGCTGGTCTGGTTCGATAATGAATGGGCCTACGCAAACCGCATGCTTGATGTAGCTCAACACTTGGCAAACCTGCACCGCGGAGCCTCTTAACAGACCTGCAAAGAGATTAGTGACAAGGGCATGAACTGAAATGACATTACCTGGAATGGAAGAGCTGGATATTGCCGGACAACGCCTGTTGATTCGTGAAGACCTGAATGTTCCCCTTGTAGAGGGAAAAATCGGCAATGACACTCGTATCCGGGCTGCCTTGCCCACCATAGAGCAGGCCAAACGGGCAGGGGCGAGCGTAATCTTGATGTCCCATCTGGGGCGACCGGAGGAAGGCAAGCCAGTTGCCGAACAGGCAGAGTTTTCATTGCATCCGGTGGCAAACAGGCTGGCAGAGTTGTTAGATTGTCCGGTCAGGCTGGTACCAGATTATCTGCAGAATCCAGGCCATGCCATGCCGCAAGGCGATGAAGTAATCCTGTTAGAGAATGTCCGTGTTAATGCCGGTGAGAAAGGCAATGACGATAAGCTGGCACGGCGCTATGCAATACTGTGCGATGTGTTTGTAATGGATGCATTTGGCACAGCCCATCGGGCGCAGGCCAGTACCCACGGCGTGGCTAAATTTGCGCCAAATTCCTGTGCCGGCCCGCTGCTGTCTGGCGAGCTGGAGGCCATCGGCCGTGCGCTGGAAAACCCTGAGCGACCGATGCTGGCAGTTGTTGGTGGAGCAAAAGTCTCCAGCAAGTTACAGGTATTGGAAAACCTGACCGATAAGGTCGATCAGCTGATTGTCGGTGGAGGCATTGCCAATACGTTCCTGGCTGCAGCCGGATTTGCTGTTGGCAGGTCGCTCTATGAGCCTGAGTTGGTGGGGACAGCAGAGTCGCTCCTGGAACGAGCCACGATTCCACTTCCGATTGACGTGGTTGTTGCCAGGGAATTTTCCGCCGCCGCGCAGCCAGAGACCAAACTGGTTGGCGATGTCGCAACGGATGATATGATCTTGGATATCGGCCCACAAACCGCCGTGAGTTTTGCTGAATTAATAGGTAGTATGAATACCATTATTTGGAATGGTCCGTTGGGAGTGTTCGAATTCGATCAGTTCTCCCATGGAACGCAAGCGGTGGCACGGGCGATTGCTGAGAACACAGGATTCTCACTCGCTGGTGGTGGTGAAACGATTGCTGCCATAGATAAGTTTTCAATAACTGAGAAAATTTCTTATATTTCTACCGGCGGTGGTGCATTTCTCGAACTCGTGAAGGGAGCGAAGTTGCCAGCGGTAGAAATTCTTCGAGTTGAAAAGTAGTCGGGCCAGAGTAGAAATTCTCTGGAATTGGGGCGAGTGATTTAGTGGCTAAAGAACATACTTTGCCCCCTTTTAATTACAGTGACAAAGAGGTTAGCAATGGCTCTCATCAGCTTAAGACAATTACTAGACCATGCGGCGGAGAACGGCTACGGCGTGCCGGCGTTCAATGTAAACAATCTTGAGCAGATTCGGGCCATTATGGAAGGGGCTAGCGAACTAAACAGCCCGGTGATTTTGCAAGCATCCGCTGGTGCGAGAAAGTATGCCGGGTCTAATTTTCTCAAACACCTGATACAGGGAGCAATAGAGGAATTTCCTCACATCCCGATCGTTATGCACCAGGACCACGGTTTCTCTCCTGCGATTTGCCAGCGCTCGATTCAATTGGGTTTTTCCTCGGTGATGATGGATGGCTCTCTCGGTGAGGACGGCAAGACGCCGAGCGATTACGATTACAATGTTCGTGTCACCAAAACAACGGTGGACATGGCCCATGCCTGTGGCGTTTCCGTAGAAGGTGAAATCGGCTGCCTGGGTTCGCTGGAAACCGGCATGGCAGGCGAGGAAGATGGTAGCGGCGCGGAGGGCCAACTATCCATGGCCCAATTGCTCACGGACCCGGAAGAAGCTGCCGACTTTGTCGAGGCTACCGGAGTGGATGCGCTTGCTATCGCAGTAGGCACCAGTCATGGTGCTTACAAGTTNAGCCGCCCACCGACGGGAGACATCCTGGCCATCGAGCGAATTAAGGAAATTCATGTCAAGATTCCCGCAACTCATCTGGTTATGCACGGCTCGTCCTCTGTGCCTCAGGATTGGCTGGCTGTAATTAACGAGTTCGGCGGTGAAATTCCGGAAACCTATGGCGTTCCCTTGGAGGAAATCCAGGAGGGAATAAGACATGGCGTGCGCAAGGTCAACATCGATACTGATTTGCGTCTGGCATCGACCGGGGCCGTGCGGAAATTTCTGGCTGAAAACAAAGCAGAATTTGATCCCAGAAAATTTCTCATACCGACTATCAATGCGATGAAAGCGATAGTCAAAGAACGGCTCGAAGCGTTTGGCTGCGCCGGACAGATTTCAAATATCAAAAAGGTCTATAGTCTGGAAGAAATGGTCCATACCTATGCCAAATCTTAAATACTTGCAGTTTTTCGAGCAGTGCTTTTGTCTTGGCTAATCTCTGGAGCTGCAAAGAATTGCGATGTAGCGTTCTCCAGGAAATGAGTTCCCATGTTTACTAGAGAGAATGCCAGCCAGTTAAGAGACAGTCTTGCGCCAATACGGTTCGGTCTATCTAATCCCACAATGGCAGCAGACGATAGCCCCCTGCTACAACAGTACAAAGCGCACTACGGGCTAAGTTTTTCAGCTTTCGACACACCGGTACACCACGTTTTTGGCACGATTGAAAGCAGATCGTTTCAACTGGTGTGCCAGTACTTTTCCGTGCCTGGTACCGAGCAGAAAGGGACAGCATTTCTCCTGCATGGCTACTTCGACCATGCGGGCATCTATGGCCACCTGATAAGACAGTGTTTGCAACAGGGGCTGGCTGTGGTAATCCTGGATCTCCCGGGCCACGGTCTGTCCAGTGGTACAGTAGGCAGCATCGATTCCTTCGCTCAATACACCAAAGCGCTGGTTGATTGCCTGTGCCTGGCCGAGAGCCAGCTTGTGAATAAACCCTGGAGTTTGATTGGGCAGAGTACGGGTGGGGCGGTGATTATCGATACACTGCTAAGCAGCGACTTGATCGCCACCTACACTTTTGAGCATGTTGTGGTATTGGGTCCACTGCTGCGGCCACGTCACTGGAGAAGAAACAAACTTCTTTTTTTACTGACGCGCCGATTTACCAATTCCACGAGCCGCAAATTTTCTGTCAATAGTCACGACAAGGAATTTCTTCAATTTCTTCAGCATCATGACCAATTGCAGAGCCGTTATCTGTCGGCCGACTGGATTGACGCAATGATTCACTATCAGAACCGGTTCAGAAAGGCTCCCCAATCGAATCAGCTGCTGCATATAATACAGGGGAGCGGAGACGGCACGGTTGACTGGCAATACAATTTACCAAAACTGCAGCAAAAATTCCCGGCCGCAAAGACCTATATGATAGCTGGAGCGCGGCATCACCTGGTTAATGAGTTGCCTGAGTACAGAAACAAGGTTTTCTCCGTGCTCGATGAGATATTAAAGAGCAATCAGTCAGAAATGTAATGAACGGTTAGCCCGCATATTTCATGAAGGGATCGGATTTTCTGGGAAATCTGGCTAAGCAGTTTTGCTTATCTCCAGCCAAGCCTTGGTGATTCCAAGGCTCAAGGGAGATGGG
>PBTO01000009.1 GCA_002726595.1 Gammaproteobacteria bacterium
GGTCGGCATTTGGTATCAGCAGAAAACTATCGGTATTTCCGTGACTGCGCCTTTTCGTCTTGGAAAAAGGTAGTGGCGATGTAGTTGTTGCCAATGGGGATTTTTGGTAGATTTGAGCGATTAACTTGTCAATATCTCAGCTGTGACTGCATTAGGAAGTAATAGACTTTATCGAAGATTGTTATTATCTTCCTAATGACGTCTGGGAGATGCCGGTGTCAGCAATACGTATTTTTTTTCTCATCAGTGCCTGGCTTGTCGCTGTATTTCTGGGTATTACCTTTAGCCAGCAGCATCGCACCGATCCTGAACCAGGAGATGAATTCCGGGCAGGAGCCGGGGCGTTTCAGGGTAATGATGGGAACAATCCAGCTAAGCTGCCGATCCCCGTCCTCGCCAGATTAGCAGCAGAAAATCTCATCAATGTCTCAGGCCATATTTACGATGCAAGCGGTCCAGTAAGTGGGGCCTTGGTACGAGTACATTCCCAATCAATTTCCACTACCAGTGCTGAAGACGGTTACTTTCACCTGGAGCAGTTAAGCGGCAGTGAAACGCTGGCAATTACCACTTGGGCTCCAGGTTATTACAATCAGTATACCGAACTCCCGATTGGTGCTGACAATATTCTCCAAATTCAGATAGAGCCCTATACCCTTGCAGACAATACAGAATACGAATGGCTGAGCGCCAACGTAACGGCAGGGCAGGAGAGAAACTGTGTCTCCTGCCACAGTGACCCGGAGCATCCGGAGCAACATTTAGCATTCGATGACTGGAACAAAAGCGCCCATGCGCAATCTGCGACAAACCCGCTTTTCCTCAGCCTGTATCAGGGCAGTGACTTAGACGGCAACATCAGCCCGGCAACCCGTTATGGAAACAGCCAGGATTATGGTCATTTCCCATTACCACCGGACCATTCTAAAGCTTATTATGGCCCAGGATACAAATTGGATTTTCCGCAAACTGACGGAAATTGTGCAACTTGTCACACGCCCTATGCGGCTGTAAACGATCCCTATGGCATTAATCCATTGCAGGTAAATTCTATTGCCAATGAAGGAGTCGGCTGTGACTATTGCCATAAGATCAAAGGCGTCGTGTTGAATCATCAGAGTATGCCGGTGGACGGAAATCCGGGCGTACTCTCCTACCAATTAGCCAGACCAGAGCCAGAGCGAAATTTATTTCTCGGCTCGTTCGATGATATGGCACCAGGTGATGATAGCTTCTCTCCCCTATACCGACAGGGCCAGATCTGCGCCGGTTGTCATTACGGCAAGTTCTGGGATGTGGTGGTGTATAATTCTTATGGTGAATGGTTGCTAAGCGACTATTCCAATCCACGCACCGGTAAGAGCTGCCAGCAATGTCATATGCCTAGCGGGCTGACTGATCGTGTGGTCAAACTCGACAGCGGCGGTAAATTGCGTGATCCGGATCGAATTCACAGCCACCAATTTATCGGTGGGGAAGACTCAGAATTTCTACGCAGTGCCGCTACCATGGAAATGTCGACACAGCGGATCAGAAAAAATATAGAAGTATCCATCGTAATAAAAAACAAGAATGCAGGGCACCACTTCCCAACAGGCTCACCCTTAAGACACCTGATTCTTGTGGTTGAGGCAATTGACCAGGACGGTCGCCGGTTGACGCAACTGAGTGGTAAGCAGACGCCAGAGTGGACCGGCGAATATGCTGGTAAAGCCGGCACAGCTTATGCGAAGGTGCTGGAAGAACTATGGACGGGAATTTATCCTACGGCCGCTTTCTGGAACCAGACTACAGTCAGATCGGACAACCGAATCCCTGCCAGGGGTCAGGATCTGCAAACTTTTCAATTCCTCGGACCGGAACAAGGTGATGTCACTATTAGTGCCACCTTATTGTACCGGCGTAGTTACGAAGCCTTACGCAAAACCAAGAAATGGCCCAAGCAAGATTTCGTGCTTAGCGAGGCCAGTATGAACCTGGAGCGACTATGAGCATGAAGATTAGCAACACCCAATCGACTGCATGTCGGACGATTACTATTGGGTTTCTTCTGGCACTTTGTTCACTGCAATTGAATGCGGTAGAAGAGGTGATTTTCAGCGATGATTTTTCTGGAAATCTGGATAAATGGAATATTGAATTCAGTGATCTGTGGAGTACTGGTAACGGTATATTGCGAGGTGAAGGTGGAGACTGGATCACCACCAGGCAGGATTTTTTTGATCAGCGCTTTCGTGTCAATTTTCGGTTGAAACTCATTGGCGAAGATGTGCACCTTAATTTGAGAAACGGTGCCGTGGGCCGGTATTTTATCAATTTTGGAATTAACGGTATTCGGCTAAATAAGCAATTCTGGCCGGAAACCTTTCTGGTAAATTTACAAGTCAATGAAGAGACTGATTATTTCACTAATACTTGGTATGACATTGAAATAATCCATGATGCCAATATTCTGGTAATGAGCGTGGATGGGATTGAAAAAATTAGCTATACAGATACCGACCCCTTGCAATCCGGCGACTTTGGTTTTGAAGTCTTCACGGATTCACCCATCGAGGTGGATTTTCTTGAGATTTACGGGGAACCGGTGGAGGCATTTGTTCCCTGGCTCACTACCGGTGGGCCACAGGGTGGCCTTGGCTATGATATCCGCATGCGCCGGGATGATTCGAATTCCATGCTTGTTACCGATGCCAACGCGGGTATTTTTAAAAGCAGTAATGGTGGTGCAAGCTGGATAGCCACCAATGAGGGAATAGATGCCCGAACCGGGGCCACTGGGGATTTGATTCCAGTGTTCAGTCTAACTATTGACCCGAACAACCCTGCGACAATATGGGTAGGTACCGCTGGGATACGCGGTATTTTCCGCTCCTTAGATGGAGGCAACACATGGGAAAGAAAAAATAATGGAGTAGTTGAAGCAACGGGGATCACTTTTCGAGGCATTGCGATAGAGCCAGGTAACTCCGATGTCATGTATGCAGCGGCGGAGATTGATAGTTCAGTCTGGAATGGTGAGCCATCGCAAGGTCGCGAATTCGATATGACCGCAGGTGTAGTCTATAAGTCCGTGGATGCGGGAGATAACTGGAACGCGGTTTGGCGGGGCAATAATCTTGCGCGTTACATTCTTATTAACCCTGATGCCACAGATACGATTTATGTATCCACAGGAATCTTTGATCGGGAAGCTGCGAATTCTGATCCCAATACGCCGTTGAAAACTGTTCCAGGCGGCGAGGGCGTAATAAAGTCAACTGATGCAGGTGCCAGTTGGCAAAATATAAATAACGGTATCGACAACCTTTATGTCGGAAGTCTGGTGCTAGGCCCTGCGGATCCAGATCGGCTCCTGGCGGGAGTTGGAAACAATCAATATTTCGCCAATTCCGGCGTGTACTATAGTACTAATGGCGGCCAGAGCTGGAACCAGGGAGCTGGTATTGCCGATATTATAACGGCTGTCGAGTTCTCAGAATCAGATTCAGGTGTAGCCTATGCTGGCAGCGTAGATGCCATCTACAAGAGTCAGGATGATGGTCAGAACTGGGCGCGCTTGGGGGAAGATGATTGGGGCCCAGAGGGCATTCGTGCCGGCTTTCCAAGTGATTTCCAGTTGGATTTTGAAAATTCAAATCGCTTGTTTGTAAATAACTACGCCGGTGGAAATTACCTGTCCCTGGATGGCGGTGAAACCTGGAGCACGGCAAGCCAGGGCTATACCGGTGCCATGGTGCGTGATGTGATAGTAGATCCAGATAATCCAGGTCACGTGCTGGCCGCATCACGTAGTGGATTGTTTGAGACTCCGGACGGCGGCACTACCTGGCTCGGTCGCAACAACGGCATCATGAAAGTGCTGGAGTGGAATGCTATAGCCATGTCTCCTGCAAGCAACCAGAAGTTGCTCGCTGCAAGCAATTTCATCGGTGAAGTTTCCAGCAGTGATGATGGAGGCTTATCCTGGAACCTTGTAGGCAATTCCGTTACCGGTAACAAAGGTTGGCGGGTTGTGACTTTTGCCAATTCGTCGCGCGTCTATGCCGGAAGCGCTGGATATGAGTCGGCTGGTACCTTTAGTTCCAACGTTGTGGCAAGTGGAGTTCAGCGTTCCAACGACAGTGGGCTAAGCTGGAGCTGGGTGAATAGCGGCGCAATGAGCGATGCCCATGTTACTTCCATCACTACGGCTGCGGACAATATAGATTTGGTATTTGTTGCCACCACCAATCGGGGTGTATTGCGTTCTAGTAACGGTGGCGACAGCTGGCAAAAATTGCAAGGTGGACTACCAGATATTGCAGCATTGTCGGTAGCGGTCGACCCCCGGGATAGCACCCTAGTTTTTGCTGGTTTCGAAGAGGGAGGTCTTTATCGAAGTAGCGATGGAGGCGACAACTGGTCTCTTCTGACATCTGGAATTAATCCGGAGGGCCAAATTACTGATGTAGTTTTTGACTCAACTGATTCCATGATCCTCTATGCTGCGGACAAATCTGCGGGTGTGTACCGAACAACTGATGGTGGCAATCGTTGGAATACTATCAATATGTCTTTGACAAACCGTGAAGTTAATAGTCTTGCTGTAAGTGGTGATGGCTTAAATTTGTATGCCGCCACAGAAGGAGGAGGCATTTTTCGCCTCGACGTAAACGAAACCGTGCCAGCCACCTATGACATTTTTAGTCCGGATAATGGCTCTGCTGGCGACAGTGGCACACCTAGCAAAAGTGGATCAACAGCAACCGTGGCAAATTTTAATGCTGGAGTACTAGCAATACCTGTAGTTGCCGTGGGAAGTGTTTTTTTCCGATTGGATCTTGTACTATCAAATGCAGAAACCTCTGAGTTTATCCTGGGCCCGTTTGAACAGCTGACCGATCCCGACACCACGGGCGCGTCAGTATTCAGTGATAATGTATTGAGCATTCCAGAAGTTGTGGTTGGTGATGAGCGATTTCAGGTAGAGCTTACACTGACTAGCCCGGATCCAATCACGTTTACGGTTACCGGTGCTCAGCCGTTATAACGAAGTTAGCGTACACCGGTATTGACAAGTTAATCATTCAACTCAAGAAAAACTCCGATTAATGATATCTACATTGCCGTTGCACATTTCCAAGACGCAAAGGCACGTAATCTGAAATATCGATAATTTTCTGCTGATACCAAATGTCGGCCCAAATTGAATAGGTTGTAAACGACAGCATGGGCACCTAAAAATCGTTGGACCTGTTTCATCGATTTGAACTTTCGCAGGCCTCGCTCTCTCACTCGTGTCGGCTCGTGCGAAGGCTCTGCTCGATTGTTGGCATATTGCGATGTATCGTGCATCGCTTCTGGAATCAGTTCACGATGAGCCACACCATAACTTCTCAATTTGCCCGTGACAATTTTCCTGGGTTCGCCCTTGTGCTTCTTCAATAATCGCCTAAAGAAGCGCTTTGCGGCCCAGGCATCACGTCGCCTCTGCAAGAATACATCAACCACTTCACCATCTTGATCAACGACCCTCCACAGGAAATGCTGTTTTCCTTGGATCTTCACGAACACCTCATCGATGAAGAAGGTATCGCCGAATCCCTGGTGATTTCTTCGTAGTTTCCGTGCAAACCGGGGCCAAATTTGTTGCACCAAAGACGAATTGCCTCATAGCTCACCGCGATACCTCGCTTCGCGAGTAAATCTTCGATATCTCGATGGCTCAGGTTAAAACAGTGGTAAAGCCAGACAATGTATTGAATAATTTCAGGCGGGAATCTGTGTCTTTTGGACATTTTTGATAGATTCATGCGCCGAATTGTCGCAGAATGACGACTAGCTTGTCAGTACCTGTAATTGGTCCCATTTCTATTGATAATTAGCGTCTAAACCACTAACTTACACGGGTCGCGAGATCATCCCAAGGGGAGCACCTATGAACACCAAATTTTTACTTATTTTTTCGGTAGTTGCGGCGTATTGCGGAATCGCTGCTGCACAGTCAGATAGCGACTATCAGGTGCCGCGCACAGAGTGGGGTCAACCCGATCTGCAGGGTGTCTGGAATTTCAGTTCCAACACACCTATGCAGCGCCCGCAACGCTACGGTACCCAGGAATTTCTGACCGCCGAACAAATTGAAGAAGCCATCGAGCGGCAGGAAAGAAATGCGGCAGCGGCGGATGCGGCGGCGGCTCGTCTGGTCATAAACCCCGACGCGCCCCCCGCTACCAATAACCCGGGCGGCTATAACGATTTCTGGA
The DNA here is from genome assembly GCA_002726595.1 of Gammaproteobacteria bacterium. Classification (GTDB taxonomy): domain Bacteria; phylum Pseudomonadota; class Gammaproteobacteria; order Pseudomonadales; family Pseudohongiellaceae; genus UBA9145. The sequence goes on from PBTO01000009.1 coordinate 6,249, forward strand.
TTGAAAATAGAGGCATAGGCGATACAGTGCGTACGTCCCATATCGTCTATCCGGAAAATGGTCGTTCACCTGCAGCCGTGGAAGGTGCGAAACGTCAGTTTGGTGGCCTTGGACCGGACATTCCAGGCGAGCGACCCGTGCGTTACGTCGTGGGCGGCATTGCAAAAGATGGACCAGAGGATCGTGGTCTCTCTTCACGCTGCATCGTCGGATTCAATTCCGGCCCTCCGTTCCTCCCTAGCCTGTACAATAACAATATGCAGATTTTTCAGAACAAAGATACTGCGGTAATCATGACAGAGATGATTCACGATGCACGAATCGTCTCCCTGGTGGACAAGCCCGTATTGAGCGATGACATTCGTCTCTGGTCAGGTGATTCACGAGGTTACTGGGAAGGCGATACCCTCGTTGTCGAGACAAAGAACTTTAATGGTCTCCGCCAGAGCTTCGGTTCTGTTGGGCATAATTACGACGCGGTGCTTACCGAGAAGTTCACACGAACGGCGTTCGATACAGTCAACTATGAATTTACTGTCGACGATCCTTCTACATTCACCGACAAAATTACGGCTATCGTACCTATGACCAAGGTTGCGGGGCAGATCTATGAGTATGCCTGTCATGAAGGCAACTGCGGTATGTTTAATATTCTTCGCGGAAAGCGCGTGGAAGAACGCCAAGAGGCTGAAGCTAGCCGTTAGTAAATCCTGAATAAGACCAATAGCGGCCCGGTTGGTCCGTTATTGCCTGGATTCTTCTTTGGAAGAAATGAACAATCAGATTGAAGCAATAGAAATGAAATTGAAGTTAAGGGCAAGCAATGAAAAAAACANTCNNTAAAATAATTNCCATCACCTGTCTGNTCNTGTTTGCTGGTTCGGCATTTGCCCAGCTTGATGAGTTNCCACGTACTCCGGATGGCAAACCGGATTTCAGTGGTATCTGGCAGGCCATGACCAATGCACACTACGACATTGAACCACATGCGGCAGCCTATGGGCCATACCCGCGAGAAATGGGTNCGCTGTCTGCTATCCCGGCTAGTCTCGGCNTAGTAGAAGGNGGTCGTATTCCCTATAACGAGCAGGGGCNGCGGCAACGCGATGCAAACCGTGTCGATGCAATCACTAAAGATCCGCTGGCCAAGTGTTATATGCCTGGTGTTCCTCGTGCGAATTACCTGCCGTTTCCCTTTCAGATAGTGCAATCCAGAGATGTAATCCTGATCGCCTACGAGGTGGCTGAGGCCAATCGTATTCTTTATGTTGATCAGCCCGAGTTGGAATCACAGGTCGATGCCTGGATGGGCCACTCCAATGCCCACTGGGAAGGCGACATGCTGGTGGTACGTGTATCCGGTCAGATTCCCGATAGCTGGCTGGATCGGGCGGGTAATCACCATAGCTGGGAGATGGTGGTTGAGGAACGCTGGACTCCTGCTGGCCCTAATCATGTCAACTACTCAGCAACAATCACCGATCCGAATACTTATACTCAACCCTGGACGGTGAGTTTTCCACTGTATCGTCACATCGGTGAGAGCATGCAGCTACTGGAATTCAAATGTGCAGAGTTTGCGGAGGAGTATCTGTATGGCGAATTGCGTAAGGAAGGCACGCCAATCGGCAATCCGCCTTAGTGAGATACGGACTGAAAACAAAAGGCCTGTGTCCAAAGATGCAGGCCTTTTTCGTGGCAGATACGTAAAAATGGTATTGACAAGTTAATCGCTCAAATCAAGAAAAACTCCGATTAAGCATTTCTACATTTCCACTGTGTTTTCCCATGACGCAAAGGCTCGCAGCCGAAATAACTTATAAGTATTTGCTGATACCAAATGTCGTCCTAGGTTGAATAAGTTGTAAACACTCGCATGCACATCTAGGAATCGCTGTGCTTGATCCACCGATTTAAATTTACGCATGCCCCGTTCTCTTACTCGTGTCGGCTGATGTGATAGTTCGGCTCTATTATTGGCGTACTGAGATGTATCGTGAATCACCTCGGGCATCAGTTCTTTATGAGCGACACCATAAGCACGCAATTTGTCAGCCACAATTTCCCTGGACTCGCCCTGATGCTTCCTCAATAGCCGCCTAAAGAAACGCTTTACGGCCTTTGCATCTCGTCTTTTCTGGAGGAATACATCAACTACTTCGCTATCCTGATCAACAGCTCTCCACAAATAGTGTTGCTTTCCCTGAATCTTCACGAATACCTCATCAATGAAGAACGTGTCACCAAAACCCTGATGTTTTCGTCTAAGCCGTCGTGCAAGTTGGGGTCCAAACTTGATGCACCACAATCGAATTGTTTCATAACTCAATTCAATGCCTCGTTCAGCGAGCAAATCTTCAATATCTCGATGGCTGAGATTGAATCGGTGGTAGAGCCAGACGGCATATTGAATTACTTCGGGTGGAAATCGGTGGTGTTTATATGTTTCTGCTTTTTTCGTGGAGAAAATTGNCGCAGAACGAGGATTAACTTGTCAGCACCCTACTATCTTTAGTAGGTTCCACAGCTCCAGCAACAGGATTCCTCGTATTGGCGGTAATTACAGAAATCGCAGTTTGGGTGCGTATAATAAAGTGGCTACGATGGGACGAAATCAAATAACTAACGAAACTCCAATTACTGCTACCGCGACTCCTTGACCTCCATTACCTATTCTTGTTACTAATCAAATTCTACGCTTTTACCAAATNCCTTCACACACTTTATGTGTACGAACACCGATGACTACTGTCTCAGACTCTACTAAATACTTTGTCGCGTGAATTGAAATGCAATTGCTGGCAGACTGCCTATTTCCCATAATCAAAATCAATTACGGTAGGTATATTTTGGCTAAAGTAAGCAAAACTGAAATGGAAGCATTTTTTTCCAGGGAGTTTCCCCAAGCAAATTTCGTGTTTGAAGCTTTTGACGAAGACGCTGTGACTATTAGACGCAAAGTTGATACAGAAGACTTGCGTCCCGGGAAAACTAGGGGACACTGATAACTTAGTAACTTAGCCAAATTGATCTAAATGATAGTGGTTGGATATCATTGCCCAAGCCAGTGACTTCGGTACCGATGTACTTTTGCCAGTAGCTACCGAGAGTCAGAATATTGTTGACGACTATGCAGCGACCAGTTTCACCCTGAGGCGACATCCGGTGGCATTGCTACGGGAGCATCTGAATAACTATCAGGTATCACGTGCCGATGAGTTAGGCAATATAGAAAACGAGGGTTTTGCCAAGGTTACGGGAATAGTCACCTGCCGTCAGCGTCCCATGACAGCTGCTGGAGTTACCTTTATAACCCTGGAAGATGAAAGTGGCTTTGTGAATGTGGTTGTGTGGCCAGGCCTCGGTGAAAAATACCGGCCTATCGTCAGACGGGCAGTGTTATTGGGAATTGTCGGACATGTGCAGGTTAGTGAGGGTGTTATCCATCTAATTGCCAGTGAACTGGTCGACCTCACTCACTGGCTTGGGTCCATGTGTTTGTCATCGCGGGATTTTACCTAACCTACAGCACCCACAGTTCGGGGTCGGAACCCTTGATCCTGCACGTCATAGAACAAATCAACTTAACGGATAGATCAAGGGCTCTGACCCCCTCGAGCGGCTTCGATCTCGTTCAGGCAAACAGCCCGTGCAGATACCAGGCTTGTGCTTCAGTTCTCTCCCGATAGACCCACAAACGGGAACCATTGCTTTCCGTGGCGACATAGTAATTTCGTTGCACATCGGTACCGGACCACCAGTAGGTTTCGATGCGCTCCGGGCCGCTGAGCAGGGTGATGGGCTGATGGCGGTAAAGCCTGCCGTGCCTAACTGCGAGCTTCTGAGGTGTTGCCAGTAACCACAATGGCCGTGGATTTTGTGCTGCCTGCTGAGTTGCTGCCCGGGTATTCTGCTCTGTGTAATCCAGTTGCGTACTCGCATGTTCAGGGCAATGCACTGCAATATTATTAATACTTTTGATATGGTGTTCGCCCAATCTGGCCTGGAGCTGTTCCATAAACTGGTTGAGCTTGTTGTCGCTGTAGTGAATCGGGTGGGGTTTGCCTTCGCTCAGCAGTTCACCGCTCTGGCTAAAGAAGGAGTCGAACTTCTGCACTACAATTTTTATTGCCGTCACTGGTGCCGGAATTGCCAGATTGGTGAAATGGGTTTCAAGTAATAACATCAGATGTTTCTGGGAACGGCTTGGCTGACGAAGCCCCAGGTTAATCCGGGTGCTGCTTCGTTTTTCGTGTAACAGGGAGACCACCAGATGGCTGGTGCTGAGATCATGGCGACGGAGGAAATCACAAAGCTGGGCCATAAATTCATCAATTAGGGGTAACAGGCGCGTTAGATTCTCTATTTCATAGGGCAGATCATAGCTGGTGACAAAAGCCGGTGGTGGTTGGTAGTTTCGGGTTGGCTCCGGCGCTTTACCAATGGCCTTGTTCAGTCGGTTGATAAGGTCACTACCAAAGCGCTTGCGCAAACCACTGGCAGGCAGGCGCCAGATATCTCTTAAACAGCGAACGCCCATATTATCCAGGCGCCGGCTTTCTTCCTTACTTAGCTGCAGCACTTCGGTTGGTAATCGGCCCAGCGCTGAGCGCAGCTTGTCTTTTTGGTAGACCAGAACATTGTGTCCGGACCTGGCCAGTAACAGGCTGCCGCTGATGGTGGGACTGACTGAATAAGAGAAAGACCCGGGCAACCGCCAGGCATTCAACTGTTCAGAAATCAGCTTTTCCAGTTTGCTATGAATAACATCAATGCCACCGAAATATCTCAGGCTACTGCGTATCTCGAAAATCAGGGCCAGGGGATGGAAACTGATTGTAGAACTGACGGTCTGAGCCAGGGCCGCTAACTCAAGCAGGTATTTCTTCTGCTGTGCCGCATCCAGTTCGGCCAACTGGGGAAAGTAGAGCGCATACCAGAGGCACCGCAGTTTTTTTCTGTCACTGCCTGCAGCTGTCGGTGCAGAATCGTTGGAGGAATCAACGGATGGCAGTTTAACGACTTGTCCCCTGGCGCCGGAGTGCACAGATGGCAGGGGGATTCTGGCTATGCTCTTAAGCTCTTTACTGGGCTCTTCCACAGGGATATTCCTTTAGAGGGCGTTCTCAGTCATCCAGCCAGTGCTGTCGGAGTTCAAACTTACCGATGAAGACTGACGTGGGTGGACAGGGGGCGGAAGTTACCGCGGGCTTTTAGAACACCTACCTCGATATGCTGACTTCTCGCTCGGTTTTGTGACCCTTCCGGCAGAGAGTTCCTTATCTCAAGGCATAATGGCGAGGGTGAATACTTACTAACATGCTGTTGAAAGAGGACGCCCAGGGTGTCTCCCGTTTCTGCAGCCAGTTGCAAACGACGTAGCACTTTGCCTGGCAACCAGTTCTGCCAGGCCAGTACCAGGCCACAGCTTTCTGTTTGTAGTGCTTTTTCCATACTCCACAGAGCATCTTTGCAGGAAGTGTCCAGATCAAGCACTAGCACCTGCTCGGTATTGATACCGGCTTGAACCAGGGCCGGGGCATAGAGTAGATAAGGAGGTGAGATCCACAGGATCCACTTCCCCTGTTCAACGATTGAACACATGAGTGGTATGAGTAACTGCAGTTCACCCATGCCCCAGGATGAACTGACAATTTCCACCATTCCTTTGTTGGGCCAACCCCGCCCGGGCAAAATAGCATCCAGATCAGGATAGCCGGTTGGATGGCCATGACTACCCTGGCCGGCCATCTCACAGCCGCGCCAGAGATAGGGGTTGTCATGGATAAGTTGGTCAATATGGCCACAGGCCTTGCCAGTCGTGGCCTCCAGGTTTTCTGAGGAATTTCTGATTATTGTCATTTGGGATAGGCTTCTTGTAATACTGTATATATATACAGTATTACAAAGAATGATCCTCTGCAAGCAATAAGTTGCACAAAATATTCTTTTAGTAAGGTAGTGCTGCACGAAAGTTCAGTAATCAATTAAAAACTAAAGCTTTTTTTAGGTGGGCCGCTAAGGTTTTTGAATGTTGAATCTGCACCGGAGATGGATATGAGCAAGAAGCCGGACATGGTCATGGTGGTAATTACGTTGTTTGTAGTGAGTGTATTGGCCAGTAGTGTTGCCCAAAGCGCCCTTATGTAGAAAGGCCTCGAATTTTTTGAATAACCACAAGGAGATTTGAGCCACGGATAGGTAGTTAGCTCAGCGTAACCGCCCTATGCTGTATCGGGGCGGTAACTTTTTCTGTCGGTGATAACCGCGTCCAGCCTTACATCCCAATCGGAAACCGGAATTCGATCCAGTCTTTGACACTCATGCGCCAAGCCAACCAGAAGCGGCTTCTGGTTTTCAAAACCGGACTTGAAAGCAAAACTCCGATCATAAGATCCCTTTCCCCTGCCTAGCCGGGAACAGGTTTCATCAAATCCCACTAACGGCACGAAGACCAGATCGAGGCTTTCTGCATCGACGAGTTCTGAGGCAGATACACAAGGTTCGGCAATGTCCCATCGATTTACTGTTAATTTCGACTCTTCGGAGTAGGGGGCAAACGACACCAGGTCAGGATTACTCTCACCGATAACAGGAAGAAAACATCGCTTGCCCGTGGTTAATGCCATTGCAAGCAAAGCCGATGGATCAATCTCACCATCGCTGGCCAGATAAAATGCAATACGCTCAGCAGTTACAAAAAAATCTTCCCCGACTATCAATTCATAATTTTGACGTGCAGCATGACCTTGCTCGGCAGACGATAATTGCCGGCGTTTTTGACGCAGGGATTGGCGTAAGGAGTTACGGTCAGTATGAGTCATGCCCGAATAGAGTTGGTCCCCCGGAACACCGCTACCAAATATGCCCTGAACCCAAAGGTCCAGGTGGTGGCTCCCGCGATGCATAAGGCTTTCCGACGTGCGGACGTGCACAACAACATCTGTCGAGTTGCCTCCGGTGATATAGATATCGGCTCAAGAACACTTTTGATTGGCAAATGTTCAAGGGAACTCCCGATCAAGTATATATGGACAGGGTTGGCCTAGGAAGGAATAACTGTAACAAACGAGTGTTTGCTGAATTTCTCCGCCAGTTAGTGCTCAGATGGCGTATTCAGGACGCTCGCAGTAGATCTGATTTATGGATGGGCACTAACTAACCACCGCCTGCAAGTGCCAGATCGACCTTGTCTTCAAGGCTCTTAACCTGCTGCGCGGTTTCATGCCGGGTTTCATTAATCATACGATTTTTGCGCAGCATATCGTGGGTAATATTCAATGCCGCCATTACGGCAATTTTCTCGATCCCGTGAATATTGCCACGGCCCTTGATCTTGCGCATGTTCTCATCGAGATAACGAGCCGACTTCACCAGTGCATCTTGCTCAGAAGGAGGGCAATTTACCTGATATTCCTTGTCCAGAATTTTTACTTGTAAAGATGTGCTTTGTTCACTCATGGTAATGCCCTATGACTGCCCCAGCGCTTTGAGCCGGTCCAGAATCGTTTTCAGTTCTGTTTTTGCTTCTTTGTTTTTTGCGACTAATTGGCTGTGCTCAGACTGCCACTTGTTCTCACTCGCCTTCAGCGCCTGGTTTTCCAGCTTCATTTGCCCGCACAGGCCAATAAGCGCGTCCACTTTATCGTTAAGCGATTCAAATTTCTCTTCAGTCATTATTATTTCCCAATGCCGGCAAGGCTCTATTGGATATTGTTTAGGATTTACATTAACAATCCCGTAACTATAGAGCCGTGTTCGGAGTGGGTCAATATTGATGGGGTAAAAAAGTGCCGATCTGTGGAATTTTTGGCTTGGAACTGACTAAACTCCCCGATATGCTTGCTAAAACTGTTTGAGGATGACAAATAAATGCGTGGTAATTACCGGGAAATACGGCAACGCCGAAAAAAGCTCATGGCCCAGATGGGACCAAATAGCATAGCCTTGCTCTCTTCCGCCCCCCAAAGGGTCAGAAGCAATGATACGGAGCACCTTTATCGGCAGAACAGTGATTTCTACTATTTGACCGGTTTTACCGAGGATAATGCCGTATTGGCGCTCATTCCGGGGCGTAAACAGGGTGAAACCGTACTTTTCTGCCAGCAAAAGGATAAACAGAAGGAACTCTGGACCGGAAGACTCATGGGTCCCGATGCCGCCAAAGAGGAATTGGAAATCGACGAGGCCCATGCAGTCAGTGCTATCGATGAAATTCTTCCCGATCTGATCGATGGTCGGGACCGGGTTTATTCGCTGATGGGCAAAGACACCGAGTTCGACAAAAAGGTGATGGACTGGGTCAAAGTAATCCGCAACAAGGCCAGGCTGGCTGGTCATGCACCAGGCGAGTTTCTTGTACTGGATCAGTTGCTACATGAACTTCGGCTCTTCAAGAGTGCGGGAGAGATAAGGCTAATTGAACAGGCTGGCAAAATCTCTGCAGAAGGGCATAAGCGTGCCATGTCAACGTGTAAACCGGGAATTAAGGAATATGAACTCGAGGCAGAACTGCTGCATGCCTTCACCCGAAACGGCAGCCGCGCCCCGGCATATAACTCGATAGTCGCCGCCGGTGACAATGCCTGTATACTGCATTACACGGAAAATAGTGCCACCGTAGAGGATGGTGATCTGGTGCTGATTGATGCGGGTTGCGAGTATCAGCACTATGCCTCAGACATAACACGAACCTTCCCGGCAAATGGTAAGTTCAATCCGCAGCAAAAAGCGATTTATGGCCTGGTATTAAAAGCGCAAATGAAAGCCATCGAAGCGGTTGCTCCTGGAGTGCCCTGTGACAAGCCCCATAATGTGTCGGTGAAAATTATCACCCAGGGTCTGGTTAAGTTGGGATTGCTGAAAGGCAGACCCGCTCAATTGATAAAAGCAGAAGCTTATCGGGATTTTTACATGCACAAAGCAGGTCATTGGATAGGAATCGATGTGCATGATGTGGGTGATTATAAAATCAAGGACAAGTGGCGCCTCTTTGAACCAGGCATGATCACTACTATTGAGCCAGGTATTTACATTGCCCCTGGTAACAGAAAAGTTCTCAAAAAATGGCGTGGGATCGGTATTCGAATTGAGGACGATGTATTAGTTACAAAAACCGGATATAAGATATTAAGCACAGGCATCCCTAAGACTGCAAATGAAATCGAAAACTTCATGTCAGAATCAGTTAGCTAAATCATGTTAGTAGACTCACCGGTTAAAAATTATGACATAGTAATTATTGGCGGCGGCATGGTAGGCGCAAGTTTCGCCTGTGCTTTAAGTAAAACGCTTACACCAGAAATTTCTGTTTTGGTAGTAGAGGCATTTCAACAGTCCTCAGTCGCTGAAAATACGCAGCCAAGTTTTGACTCAAGATCCACAGCTCTTTCCTTTGGGAGTAGCAAAATACTTGAACGAATTGGTGTGTGGGAATCATTTAGCAAGCAGGTTACTCCAATTAAAGAAATTCATGTTTCTGATAGAGGAAGATTTGGTTCGACTCAAATGAATCGAGAGCAGCATCAGACCGATGCTCTGGGCTATGTTTTCGAGAACCGAACTTTGGGTTCTGTTCTCAACGCGGCCATGGCCGCTTCTACGTCCGTCAATGTATTATGCCCGGCAGAAGTTAAACAAATTAAACCATGTCAGGGCGGCATGAAACTGGAAGTACATATGGAGCAAGGATGTTATGCAGTGAATGCTACGCTGGTAGTACTTGCCGATGGTGGCCGGTCCTCTATTTGTAGCCAACTGGGTATTGTCTCTGAAGTAGAGCATTACCAACAATGCGCGATCATCAGCAATGTTGCGTTCGAAAATCCCCATAAGCATATTGCTTTTGAAAGGTTTACTGATTCCGGACCCCTGGCCATATTGCCGCTTGAAAATATTGCTGCAGAAAATCGCGGCGCTTTGGTTTGGACCGTCAATCAGTGCGATGTTGAAGAGCTCATGTCAATTTCTGATGAAGTGCTGTTAGATAAACTGCAGGAGCGCTTTGGTAATCGATTGGGCAGAATAACTCGCATAGGCAAGCGTTTTTCCTATCCCCTAAGCCTGTCGGTTGCCAGAGAGCAAATACGTCCCGGTCTGGTGCTATTGGGCAACGTAGCGCACACACTGCATCCCGCTGGCGGTCAGGGCTTGAATCTTGCGCTGCGTGATACAGAATCCCTGGTGAATATTCTTGCAGAGGCAAACCAGCAGGGAGAGCAGTTGGGGTCAATGTCGGTCCTGCAAAAATATCTGGATATGCAAGGCCGTGATCAGGGCAGGTCCATTGGATTTACTCATTACCTTAATCGCCTGTTCTCGAGCAATAATATGAGTAAAGTATGGCTTAGAAAATTTGGCCTGCTTTCCATCGATCTTTTTCCCGGTCTGAAACAGGGATTCGCCAGGCAGGCAATGGGTCTTGCAGACAAGTAATAACCCTGCTGACAAATCCAGCTGGCATCAAGGTGGGTCAACAGGTTTGTGAGAGAAGAAAGTTCTGTAGTGCGCTCTATATTAGTCTGTTGCCAGTGCGCTGCGAATCGCCTCTATGCGTTTGCGATTTGCTCCCATATCGCTGTAGCCCAATCTTGATGCGGAGCGTACATGGGTAACAGAGGAAGCTGCATCATATAAAAATTCAACGTCATCGACATAACCCATGATGCGACTGGTAAATTCGGCGTGGAGGTAGTTTTGTCCCGCATTCACAATATTCGCTTCATCCAGATCCAGTAATACTCGTTCGATATCTGAGAGTGTTGCTGCAAGTGGGTCAATGCCGTGAGTTTCGCCGGTTTCAAAGCTTGAAACGCAATTTGGAGAGTCCGGACACGCGGCCAGTCGTCCTGATTGAATACCAATATTCTGAGGTGGTTCTCCGGCACAGGCAGTTAAAAGCGGTATCATGGAGAGCACTGACTTTTTCATAAGAATTTCTCTGCTAACTATCGTATTCAGCTCCGGGCTTAAGCGACAACGCTCATTCCTAGCCACTCGGCGATGAGGGCGGGCTTGTTTTCACCCTCTATTTCGATGGTTACATTGTGTTTTATCAAGAAATGTTTTGGCTTTTTTTCATCAGCACTTATCAGTTTAAATCGCGCTCGAATCTTGCTTCCAACCTTCACTGCATTGATAAATCTGACCTTATCCAGGCCGTAGTTGATTCCCATTACTGCATTATCCAGTTTTACACCGCCACCCATCGATGTCAGCATACTCAGCAATGACAGGGTTAAAAAACCGTGGGCTATAGTGGATCCAAACGGTGTTTCAGCGGCCCGATCCGGATCGACGTGGATATACTGGTGATCGCCAGTGGCATCAGCAAATTTATTGATCCGTTCCTGATCGATCTCGACCCAGTCTGTAACACCGACTTCTGTTCCAATCATCCCCTCCAGCTGGCTAGGATTCACCTTGTTCATTCAAGCTACTCCTTATCGGATAATTTCTGACCCTGTGGTCGTGGTGCAGCGTTGCAGTCTAGCAGCAATTGTAAAAACTGGGTACCGAATCTGCGTACTGTGTTAGAGATTAAAGCTAACTCTGCTTATAATGCCTGGTTATGACCAAGGCAAAAGAAATCGATTTTGACCTGATTATTGTTGGCGGCGGCATGGTAGGTGCGAGTCTGGCCTGTCTGTTGGCCGAGACAAATTTACATATTGCACTGGTAGACCGAAGCTTATTCGATTCCAGCAGTAAGCCATTTAATGATACCGAGTTGAATTTTGACGCGCGAGTAAGCGCTATAACATCAGCATCAAGGAAAATATTTGAGGACATAGGCGCCTGGGACAAGGTCAAACAAGTGAGATGCTGTGCCTATACAAAAATGCAGGTTTGGGACGCAGATGGAACCGGGTCCATCGATTTTTCAGCAGATGATATAAACCAGACCGAGCTCGGATTCATAGTAGAGAACAGTGTTACNTTGTCATGTCTGTACGACACTTTACAACGATTTGACAATGTCGAATTAATTGCACCATCTGAAGTTGAAAACATGCAATCGATACAATCCGCTGACCATGCTCAAACAAGATTGCAGTTAGCTGACGGCAGTTATTTGACTGCGAAACTGGTGGTTGGTGCAGATGGAGCAAATTCCAAGGTCCGGGAATTGGGTAATTTTGCAACGAAGGAATGGGACTACGGTCATAACGCGATTGTATGTACGGTTTGTACCGAACATGGTCACAAAAATACTGCATTACAGCGATTTATCGACACCGGTCCGCTAGCCTTCTTGCCATTGGCTACTGGAGATGGCGGGAGTGATCAGCACTACTGCTCGATTGTCTGGTCGTGTACACCAGAGCGGGCTGAGCAGCTTTTCTCTCTTTCGGATGATGAATTCACTACGGAGCTGTCAAGTTGTATAGAGCACCGATTAGGCAGAGTTGAACAGACCAGCGAGCGTTTCTCGTTCCCGTTGCGGCAAAGGCATGCGATTGACTACGTTAATGGCAATGTGGTTTTGGTTGGTGATGCGGCACATACAATACACCCACTAGCGGGGCAGGGAGTAAATCTTGGGCTGCTCGATGCAAAAGTGCTGGCGGAAGAAATAATTACGGCTCTAGGCAATGGCCGTAACTACTATGAACCCTCATTGCTGCGCCGGTATCAACGTAAGCGAATTGGTCATAACCTTGGAATGATGTATTTGATGGAAGGCTTCAAATACTTATTCGGCGAGCAAACATTACCACTGCGCTGGCTGCGAAATATTGGCATGAGCGGCGCTGACAATTTGCCGCTAGTGAAGAACCAGTTGGCCCGTAAAGCCATGGGACTTGATTGGAATAATTGACTCACCTGTTCAATCCAGACTGCAAATTCACTCGTTATAAAATTAACCCATCCAGAATCTTTTGCGATGGCAAACCCCAAGTACTTTTTTATGCGCTACTTTTAATTGCAAAAATATCAATTCGACGAAATGTTTCAAAACATCGGCCGTCGTCTTGTAGGGTCTTTTGCACGGTTAATTCGATTACTTTGCTCCTGAATCCCTCGCGCAATAATTCTGGTAAGTTTTTTAAAAAAGGAACTATGCTTGGCTGATTGATCCATCCGATCAGTGCTTCAGTGTGGGGGAAATATCTGTCTGCATTCTGTTCTTCAATTTTAATCTCTTTGAATGGATAGCTTTCCAAAAACCTTTCATAGTCAGAAACCGGGGGCATATAGTAGGGCCACTCAAAACCCATGAAATGGCCCCTATATTCATCTTTCTCCATTATCTGTGAAACAGCCGAGAAAAAATTAATACAATTGCCATGAGCTGCAAAATTAAATCTGACAACGCCATTATGCCTTAATAATTTGGCTACTGAATTCCAGAGTCTCTTATGATCTTTAACCCAATGCAAAGTCGCATTTGAAAAAATCAGATCAAATGAAGTGTTCAGAGAAAGCTCATTGATATCCATTAGTCTAAACTTTAAATTACCAGCTTCTTTTTCTTTCGCAGTTTCGATCATCCCTGTTGAGGCGTCAATTCCGATAACCTCACCATCAGGCACAAGTGCCGCAAGGTTTTGACTCAGGATACCATCGCCGCAACCAAGATCCAGTATCTTTTCATTACCCAGAATATCGAGATCAGATATAAGTTTATTGCCCCATTCCCTCTGGTGGAAGGACGCTTTAGTGTATTTTTTACCATCAAATTCGTGTGCCACTATAACCCCAGGCTGATAGTGAGAAATGCTCGCATTAAGGAAAGCAATATGATTAAGAAATATAGTTTGCAAAAGTAGTATAGGATCATAAACCTGCTTACTTTTTTATCTGCTTGTTAGAGCGCATCATCTCCATGATCTTCTTCCAGGCTCTCATTTATCCTATCAGTCAGCTTTTGTCTCCAAGATAAGGACATCAAGCTAATCCACCATTGGGGCGCGATTCCGTCTAAAAATTCCTGTAGTTGCTCAGGGCTCAAATTTTTTCCATGGGATTGAGCCGCATGGGCAATTGTTTCTATTCGGCCTTCGGTTCCATAAAAATTTCTTTCAATGAGTGTGGCGTACCACCGACTTGAGAACCAAATTACAAAAAAGACTATGCTCAGATGCCATCCAAAAGGATCTAACGATATAACAACAAAATTCATATAGGCGAAAATTTGAATTGCCCATCCCGCGATTATTCCGTGTTGCTGAGCCCGAATGCCAGTTGGTATCACCGTACCAGTTTTCATCGTTTGCCACTTTAGCCATGTGCCAAACCCGATAAATGGTGAGTGAAGAACTGCAGATATAATCTGTCTTATATATTCATCCATTTTCTATTTTGGTACTCAATACGAATGATCTGTACCTCTCCGATAGTACGATATCAGATATGCGCTCTAACGCCTTGTATGGTTGTTCTGGTGCGGCCTGACTCTCCGCTTATTCATTAATAACGGGAGATCACCAATTTGCTATTGCCTATCTGTTATATGCCAAAGGTCTTCGAAAGACAATAGGGCGGGCTTACGCCCGCTAGCAGGGCGAAGTTCAACTATTATTCCTGCATCTTTCAGGGTGCGAATGTATTGAGCTGCTCTTTGTCGTTGTATGTTTAAACGCTGATAGAGTTCATTAGCACGAAACACTGGAGTATCGAATAGCATATCTAGTATGTATATTGCTTGGTCTGTATGAAGTAATTCAGAGATTTCTCGTTTCTTTTCTTCATATAACGCGATTATATTCCGAACAAGTATAAGATTGCTTTCGGATTGATCGACGATGGCATTGAGGAAAAAGCTAATCCACCCCAACCAATCATTTTCTTTAGATATGTTTTCCAGGCATTGATAGTAAGCATCACGATTCTTTTCTAAATAGCTACTTATATACAATGACGGGCTTACGATACTCCCTCTTTTCATTAGATAGAGAGGAATTAGTATTCTTCCAATTCGGCCGTTTCCATCATCAAATGGATGAATGAGTTCAAATTGCGCATGAATGAGAGCTGCTTGAACTATTGGATCAAGTGTTTCATTCTCAGTGTTTGCAAACTCAACAAATTCTTCTAGCAAGTCATTTAGTGCGATTGGCGCTGGAGGAACATAAGTTGCTTCGTCTATGGCGCATCCTCGAGGACCTATCCAATTTTGTGTATTTCTGAATCGCCCCGGATTCTTGTCTGCCCCTCTTACTCCTTGCATCAAGTTCTCGTGCATCTGTCTCAGTAAATGGAGAGATAGCTGGTTAGTTCCCAAGGTTTCGCCCGCAGTGTGAAGCGTGCTTCTGTAGTTTAGTATTTCATGAATATCAGCATTCTTCTCTGGCTCAAACAGCTCACCAGCTTGCTGCTGATAAACTTCATTTGCTGTTGCGATAGTGCCTTCAATTCTTGAAGATAGCTCTGCTTCTTTCATTACCAAGGGCGATAAGAGAACTCCCGGGTTTACAAGGCTTTCAAGAAGCCCATCATATCGAGATAGACTGGCATTCGCTCTTCCTATTAGAGCCACAACTGTCTCTAGCTGAAGCTCTTGAGGTGGGAACTCTTGTAAATTCTGAAAGCTCATTTCTGTATATCGGATCCGACACAAGGGGATTTGTGTATGTTATACCTCATGTATACCATACACAACAAAAATTGTGTCGGATCCAGCAAATACAAAGATAAGATCAGCGAAGATAGCCGATTAGCTAGGATTTATAAGGCTTCGAGCAACATAACGCTTTTAATAAAGAGTGCGCGCAGCGCATCTCCTTGATTTTATTGTTATGTGCTGTTGCCCGGTATTTCCTCTTGGATCCAGGCGGAGTATTTGTCACTTAATCGTACAATAAATGATAACCAATACGCTGACATTAAAAAGGATAAACTGGCAATAAGTAATTGATGATCGAGCATCAAAAACGGACTACTTTCGAACTTAATGCCATCAAAGATAGGAAATATTGCTAAAAGAAAACATACTGCAAATACCATGATTAGTATTTTTTCCCAGATTTGGCACCACTTTCTACTGGTCGAATGCCACGGTTTCCCAATAAGCACTCTCACCCACAAAGGGGATTCAGTAAATTCATTAGACGATTTGTTCATTGCATATAGCCCCCATTCGAGTTGGTCAACATCAACGTCAAACACGTTTGCAAGAGCACGTA